>CAYPSR010000029.1:0-9462 GCA_964413595.1 uncultured Candidatus Saccharibacteria bacterium | reverse complement strand
ATGGAGGGGAAAGTGCAACAACAAGGGGATGATTTTGATTCCATAAATCAAGATTCTCAAAATCAAAATACAACCAATAATCAACCTGATCCAAATCAGACTAATTTGGGCATGCCAGATCCACAACAAATGGCAGATGCAAAATCCCAATTACCAATAACTAATAACCAAATTCCAAACAAGAATGTCATTGCGAGCGACGGCGAAGCAACCTCCTCGGGTGTCAGCAGACAATCCGAGGTAGCCTCAAATAAATTGAGAGATTCTTCGGATGTGCCTCAGAATGACAATATTGTCCCATATCAAAATCCCGACAATGCTAAAATTCCAGGTGGTGAAATCACTCCTCCAGAAGGATATTCAAAGTCTCCTGCAATTAATCCTGCTTCGCAATCTTTGCCTCCTGACAAACAAATGTTAGAAAACAACCCAATGGCCAACCCATCCTTCGCTAAAGCTACGGAAGACGAGAACCCCTTGCCTTCTGAAACTGTCCAAACTTTGAATTCTGATAAAGGTAATCACCCAACTGGCAAAAAAGTCGGCATAGCATTACTAATAATTTTAGTTATTTTAATATTGGGCGGGGCTTATTGGTATTTTTTCGCCAATAAATTTATTACAGTAAATACAAACCCAACTGATGCAGAAGTTAAAATTGATGATTCTGCTATTGCTGCCAATAAACGCATTGGCGTGCCTAGCGGCAACCATACATTAACCGTGTCCAGGAGCGGTTATGTTGACTGGCAAAAAGATATCGAAGTCGAAAAATCAACTTTTAATAAAGTTTTTGAAGTTGAGTTAAAAAAAGTACCAACGCCAACCCAGACTTATGATGGAGGGTGCTTAAAAATCGCTCAAAACACAGATGGAATGTTCTGTCTTGCCCAAGATGGTAAATCAATAGTTAGAATAACCGATACATCTGGAACAGAAATAAATAAAACGATTACGCCAAAAACCTTGGCTGGAATTGATGAAATGATTTTTAATCCATCAACCTCACTTGCAATTTTAAAAATTAAAGGATCAACAAGCGACCTAGCCGACTCTCCTTTTGCATCAAAGGGTGAAGGAACCTGGCTTTATGATTTCAACAGATATAATCTTGTTGATCAAGACGCTAATTTTTGGGGAGATACCATTGAATCTGCTGTCTGGTCACCAGATGGAAATACTGTTTATTATGTTAATAATGTTAGTGATGTTTCTTCTTTAATCAAAGCTGGCAAAGATAACAAAAGCCCAGAAATTGTGCTAGATCTTAAAGCTCAAAAAATCACAAACCCAATATTGTCAATTTCGCCTGACGGAAAACAAATTGCTATGGTTATGCAATCAAAGGATTACAAGTCTAATTATATTTATTACTATGACACATATACAAAAACTGCTACAAAATCAACAGCCATTGGCAATGATTTAGGCGCAAAGTTCTCGCCTGATTCAAAAAATCTAGCCTTTACTGTTTTTAATGACAATAAAACCAACCCACAAGCTAATTCAAAACTTTATTTAAAAACAACAGAAAAAGAAACTGATTTAGATATTTTGGCTTCGATTAACAATGTTGTTTGGCAAAATAATCAAAATATGATATTATTATCTACTACTCTGACTACTGAAACCTTAAAGATGATAAATGTAAATATAGAAACATTTGAAAAAACTGATGTTGTTTGGGAACAAGGATCAATAACTACAATTGGGCAATTTATGCTAAGTCCAGATAACAAAAAGTTATACTTTATCGGCAAAGACAATTACCTTTATTCTTTAACAGTTGTGTTAAATAAATACTAGATAGTAAATATTTTAATGTCAAAATATAAAAATCCTAAATCTCTAACAAAATGTCAAAATATAAAAATCAAAAACATGTCATTCTGAGCCTGCGAAGAATCTAGTCCTGAAGAGACGCCGTTGGTGCGAGCGGAGCGAACGTGTATTAAACCATTTTTCCTTGTCATTGCGAGGAGCGTCAGCGACGAAGCAATCTCAGCAGTTAAAAATCATGAAAAATAAGAAATACTATTGCTATATAATGACAAATAAATTTAATACTACATTCTATGTTGGAATAACAGACAATCTAATAAAAAGAACATATCAACATAGAAATAAACTAGCAGATGGATTTACAAAAAAATACAATATTGATAAACTAGTTTATTTTGAACAATATGAAAATCCAGAGGAAGCAATCAAGCGGGAAAAACAACTTAAAGCCGGATCGAGAAAGAAAAAGGTTGATTTAATCCTTAAAAATAATCCAAATTACGAAGATTTATATAATAACATTATTTATTAAAAAGACTGAGATTGCCACAGCCGACAGAATCGTCGGCTTCGCAATGACAAACATAAATTTTAAATTAGTTAGGGAATACTATGGCTAAAAACCAACAAAACAAACCGAACCAAAGAGCCCTTGATCAAGCAAGACAACAAAAAGCTCAACAAGGCGCCGCCGCAGACGCTCAGCTTGATGCCCAAAGAAAAGCTACGGCTGATCAAAAAGCTGCAGCATTAAATGCTGAAATGCAAGATAAATTTGGCGTACATGCAGCTGATCAAGGGCAAGGACAGCAAGAAGATCAAGGCAATGGCTTAGATAAAATAAAAGATCTTAAAGATAGACTGACGAAGAAAGAAAAACCTGATAAGCCTGAAGACCAAAAAGAAGAACCCGAAGAAAATCAGGAAGAAAACGAAGAAACTGAAGGTGAAGAAACAGGAGAAGCAGAAACACCCGAAGGCCCACAAGAACCTTCGAGCGGAGAATCTGATGAAGGAAAAGAGGGCGAAGGAGAAACCCAGGGTGAAGAACCATCATCCGAAGGCGATCAAGGACCACTTGAGGGTGAAACGCCTGCCGAAGGCGAACCTGCTGGACTCGAAGGAACAGAGCCAACGGCCGGAGGCACAGAAGCAACAGCCGGAGGCACTGAGGGAACTGCAGCGGGTGCTGCAGAAACTACTGCCGCTACGGAAGGAACCGCGGCAGCGGCCGGCGGTGTTGAAGCAGCGGCTGCAACGGCTGCCGAAGGAGAAGTAGCTGCTGGCGCTGTTGCTACATCAGAAATATGGTTTCCAATTTTAATGATTGCAATCGCCGTAATTCTTTTAATAATCATTGTAATAATTGCAATTGGAATTATTGGTCAATATACCCAGGGCGGAGCTGGCCAAAGCCTCAAAAATCCGTATAACCCAAATAACGCTGACCATCAAAAAGTTCTAGCCGATCTTGAAAAAATGTCAAAACAAGGCGACCCTGTTTTAGGCACTAAAAAGCTAGAAATTCCAAATAAAGAAATGGATTTTTTGAAAAACGGCGTCAAAAACAGCGATGGAACAGAAATTCGCCCTGACATTCGCATGATGCAAGCTTTGGATTATCTGGCTAAAAAGCACGACCATATTAAAGTTAGCCATATTATTTATCCATATATAAGCATGCCAATTCCCACGATTGAATCAAAAAGTACTGCCAATAAAACCATAATTGCTAATATTTCGGCTCACAAAGACGGTAAAGCGGTTGACATCTCAGAAATTGACTATATTTATACTCAGTGCACTGGATGTTGTAACCACAGATGTTCAACTAATATTAAAAATGATTATTGGAAGCCAGATCCAAGCAAGAAATGTGCCCAGCTTTGTTCTGATGGATGTGTTGGCAAGGGCGGTCCAGTTTGTGCTGGAAATCCGGCACAATGCAATGGTTTAACTACGACTTGTTCTAAGGCAATCCCAATCCAAGTTTCTTGGCAAGATGATCCAACAACAAATTCTGCCGCTCGTGGTACTAATTTAACAAGTTTTACAAATAATATTGTTTCTAATCTGGGCCTACAACCAAATGTGATTTATGGCAAAAGTTTTAAAGATATTGTTTCAAACATTGGCCAAGGAGAATTTGAGCAATTTTATAGACTTAGCCCAGGATCATTAAACGGCGGAGATTTAAAAACTGTTTTAACTGAAATGGGAAAACAACAATTCGCTGAAAAACTTAATCTTCCCTATGGGAGCTTTGAAGGATCAAATACATATTCTGCAGTGCTAGACACTGGGCAAGCAAAACTAGAAGAATTATTAAACCTGCCAAATGAATCTTTAAATGGCTCGACTTTTCCCCAATGGGCGTTAAGTTCAGCAAAATCAAGAATCTCTAAAGAACTTGGAATGAGCTATTCAGATATTGACACCCCAACAATATTTGCCGAAAAATTAATTGGGCGCGGTTATTCTGATAGTGATTTAAAAGCATTAGCACAACTTATAGGCGCTGATGAAAATATTCTAATTAATTATAGAAATGACGATATTAACCAGCTAAGAAATTATGGTTATGCCATTTTAGAAAATGCATTAGGCACAGATCGCGGAGGAATTTCTGGTTTTTATAACTCTGAAATTCCAACCATTGGTTGGCCAACCAGCTTTCAAGACAGAATAACTGAAATAGAAAATAAATACGGATTATATGAAGGCGAATTTAGAAGTTTAATAGATGCTATCTCAAACCGAGAAAATCTTGAACAGATTGTTTTAAATTATGGAATGAACGAACTGTCAGGAATACTAGGGTTTCCAGTAGAAGATATACGTTCTTGGACTTTGGAACAAGTTAATTTTGCAAATATCCTATCAAATAACAATATGACTTTAACTGATCTAGCCAGCATTTTGCAAATTCCAGATACAGCGCTAGGAAATATCTTTGGCGGATTAGGGACCCCACCAATAATCAATGACGGTTATTTAAACATAGGTAGCTCATACATGGCAAGTTATTTCTCTTTAGACCCACAAATATTAGAAAAATATGCCAAAGGATCATTAAATTATGAACAGTTTTTAGATCAGTCTAATATTAGTCTTGATGAAATTTCAAAGCAATACGGGGTGTTTGATAAAGCATTTTATGAACAGTTTTTGAAAGGTGATATAAATGGTGCTTTTCAGCAGTATGGAGTTCCCTATTTTCAACAGGTAACTGGAATTTCAACAGACGATATTAATAAATTAATAAATACCAATGATCTAAATATTTTAAAGAATAACGAAGTTTTTAAAGCCATTGCTGAAGCCGAAGGCATAAGTATTAATTCAATGGCAAATATGTTTGTTGGTAAATATTCTCCATCTGCAATAACTAAATTTACCTCGGGCTTAGGGTTGAATAGCTTTATAGGCCAAGGCGTTGGCGCTTTAATGTCAAATTGCCAGGGTAAATTTAAAGATGCTGCAAGAAATAAGGTTCATTATACAGTTAGAGAATTACTTCAATATCCACAAGGCACTGATAGTTTAATTTTAAACAGAATTACACAAATTATTACATACAACTACGAAAGAGATGTTTTACCATTTGAAAATGGCACTGAAAAACCAACGTTAGATTCTGTTTATAGTGAAGGTAGATTATCAAATTATGGGCTATTTACAATGATGGATCCAGACGGCAAACCATATGCACCAAGCGTTCGAAACATTCACTTCGCATACTAGATTGATATTTAATATCTGGGCTGATATTATTTAGCTATAACATAAAAAAAGGAAGGATATGTTCTCAAGACGAACCAAAATCATTACAATGATGACACTGGGATTTTTAATCATTGCTTTTGGTATAGTTTTTGGACTGCAAAAACTAGGAGTTGTTAATATCAAGGGATTGGCTGATGTCTTGAGCCCTCAAAACGCTAATGAGATGATTGACATTAAAATTACATTAACCAAAACAGATGGTCAACTCTTTGCTTTGGGTGAAAAACAAGGTGTGCCAATTAATGTAAGGAAGACAGATAACTCAGTCTTTATTAATCAAAGCACAGATAACGAAAATAGTATTAGTTTTAAGCTATGGAAAAACAGTGGCGACTATGCAATTACAGCTGGCGCTTGCGCAGAACAAAGAGTATTCAAAGCCTATGCTTCTTCATTAGATCTTAAATATTCTTTGTGTAACCCTGACATTTTAAAACCAATTACACTAACATATTTAATAACAGGCAAAGTCAAAGACAAGAATACTAATCAATTTATATCAGGTGCTACTGTATCTGGTGCAGGAAAGTCTACTACCTCTGATACATCAGGTAACTATACTCTGAAAGATATTCCCTTTGGTGATCTTACTAAACTTACAGCTCAACAATTTACCTATTCTAAATCAGGCTACAAGCCTGAGACATTTAATTTAAAACAAATTAATATTACTCCTGAATATATTAGAATCAATCTCAATATGCCAGCCAGCGTTGTAGCCTTAACGCCAACAACTGATGGGACTACAACACCACCGCCTACAGACACAACGATTCCTAATAATCAATTTCAAATTATTGGTCAAGTCTTAAGCGCGGAAGGAAACTCTGCTATTGTTGGTGCTAATATATCTTTAAGCTCGGGTAGTTCGGCCAGAACTGAATCTGGTGGATTTTTTGCACTCACAAACACACTGACAGCCGGTAAAACCTCAGTTGCCACAAATCAGTATTCAATTGCTATAACTGCAGACGGATACGTCACATTACCAGCCACAAACCTAAGCACAAATTTTGCTGGTTTTCATGGGTTATCTAACTCGACAATCGAAGGTGGTCGATCGTACAATGTTGGGAGCATTACACTAACTAAAAAAATTGATGATACAAAGTTTGATTGGGTGGGAAGTTTTAAAAATCCAACAGGATCATTTATAGGCGATATATCTGTAAGATTAAATATCTATACTGAAAATGGTCCGTATGAACCGCACTTAGCTATTACAAGTGGTTCAGAAATTGATACAAGAATTCAAGAACCTGGAATAAACTTTAAGTTTGAAGATGTTCCATATAATCTAGACATAAAAAGTTACAGGTTAGAAATAAACAATATTGGTCAAGAAAAAACTTCCAATATATATGAATCGATAGATATAGACATTAATCCGAATGAATTATCACTTCAAAATAAAAACGGATTTTATTTTAAACGTGGAGATTTTTCATCAAGCTATACAGTATCTAGCGAATATAAATTATCCAAAGTAGTTTTTGAAGTTAAAGATGACACTGGAAATCCTTTGACCTCGGCAAATATTGCAGTAGCATCTTCTGGGTGTTCATCATTCCCACAAATAAATATTAAATCAGACAGTACAGGCAAAGCCATCCTTCCTTACTCCGAAGATTATGCCAAGCTTTTTAATGGAAAGCTTTCTGGTTGTTATCACGCCTTGAGCGCAGAAATTAGCAAGGAAGGTTTTACTACTAATACAATTGATATATCTGCGGCTGATGTTGCTTTAAACGAAGGTCAAGATAAAGTTTTTACTATATATTTAAAACCAAAGAGCGACTATAGCGATGCCTCAGTAATTGGTAAAGTTGTTGTTGCTCCAACAAACAAAAATGTTTCCGGTGCCACGATAAGCATCTGGAAAAATAACCCAATCGAAAATCCTTTAACACAAATAAAAACTGATTCAAATGGCAACTTCATTATAAAAAACCTAACCCCCGGTAGATATTTAATTAACGCATTTAAAATCGATCTTGCTGATTCGTCGAAAAGCCGCGTTTACTTTGATTTTCGAGAAGGACAGGTTTTTGATATTACTTTGTACTTAACAGAATTGCCAAATCTTGGTAGTATTGTTAAAATACCAGTTGGTTTTTTAAGAAGTGACCAACGACCCGTTAGTGATAATGTCTCCAGTTTTCTTGATGTGACATTAAACGGGAAAACAGAGACTGAAGAATTTGACGCAAGCGGTTTTACAAGCATAACCGCTAAAGAGGGTGACACTCTTTCTTTGACAGCATACATTGGCAAAAGTTCTTCAACAAGACAAACCAAAATGGTCAAAATTCCAGATGGTTTTAATAGCTATTCAACTGAGCAAAAATCAGCTTTTTATAAAACTTTAATTTTTTACCATGAATTTTCAAGCAATGCCTCAGTACGTTTAAAAGTAACGAACGGTTCAAGTAACGCTATACCTAATGCTGAAATTTATTATTACATTCGCAGAAGCGCGTTTGGCGATAAGGAAAATGCTTATTACCGAATTTTAGGGCTACCAGAAAAAATGAAAGCAATCTCCAACGCTCAAGGCATGGCAAATCTAACAAATGATTTTCAGTATCTAGACGAAAACAATAATCCGATATCTGTTCTACCCGAAAATCAAGTTCGGCAATTTGCTAGATCTTTTGCAATGAATTTCACTGTTAAAATTGGAACAACTGAGTACAAAATAAATTCAAATGTACCAGAAAATTTTGAAGATATAATAATTTTAGATATAAGCAAGGCGAGGCACGCACCAATGGTAGGTATAAATGTTAAGCTTATTTCTCGGTTAGATGAAGGAACTACCTTTTCTTTGAGCGATTATACGAAAAAAATTTATCTTGAGAAATTAGTTGGTAATAAATGGACAAAAGTAACAATTTCTAAAGATGTTGAAAGTGAAAGCATTCTTTTCTACCCGCCTGAAAAGGGTGTATATAGGGCTGGCTTAGAAGGCACGGCGACAAAAACTATGCAGGCAAACTATGATTTATCTAGAATGATAACCCTAAACTTAGGAGTCTGCCCATCAAGCGCGAAGGCAAATCTTATAAAGTATTCTAATCAAGTTACTTTTGCTTTGTCCGATTCGCTTAATAGCAAATATCTAAATGATTCTCAAACCAGAGCCGAATTAGACAATTTGGCAAACCAAATGATTAACCATCTTACTTCCCAGTTTTCTAAAATTAATATAAGTCCTTTGCTAATAATAATTAATAAAGAAAGCAATATTAATGCATACAATGTTGCAGGAGAATATAATTGTCTTGGCTTAGATAATGTAAAAATAATACAATTAGACGAAACTCTGTTTGATTTTTTTGAAGGGAATCAAATAACAAAATTATTATATTTTATATATTTGCATGAATACGGACATGGAATTTACGACTATCTAGAAGTTTCGGACAAACAATTTATAGATGATTGGGTAAAATTATTTTATAATATAAAAACAAACAATCTAGATGAGTTTTGGAACCGTTTAAAAGATAGCAATGTCAACCTAAGTCCTTATGGCTTTGGAGGGCATCCGGACGATGCATATTTTCTCGATATGAATCCAGGGACTGAAATGTTTGCATCTTTTTATCAAGCATATTTTGGAATGCATAATCGTTTTTTGGGTATAATCCAAAACAATACAAGCAACGAAACTCAAAACATTCTTGCTTACATGTGGCAAGTTTTTAGTGAAAAAATTGGGAAAGTAAACCAGGATGACGATAAAGTATTTAATCCAATCAATGGTTCGATAGGAATAAATCGCTATACATACCAACAAATTAAATCTGGCGTATGGAGAAATATAAATTATCAAAAACTGCCACTAACCCAAAAGATTTCTTTCCAATTCTCAATCCAGTTTAATAAAGC
>CAYPSR010000028.1:2866-9658 GCA_964413595.1 uncultured Candidatus Saccharibacteria bacterium | reverse complement strand
TTTAAAAAAATAGATCCAAAACAAGATTTTGTAAAACAAGAGCACGATGTTCTAAGGTTTTGGGATGAAAATAAAATTGAAGAAAAATATCGAAACAAAAATAAAGATAGTAAGAAAAGATGGTCATTTTTGGATGGACCAATTACAGCAAATAATCCAATGGGTGTTCATCACGCATGGGGCAGAACTTTAAAAGATTTGTACCAAAGATATAAAAATATGCAAGGATTTAACCAGCGTTTTCAAAACGGTTTTGATTGTCAGGGGCTTTGGGTTGAGGTAGAAGTTGAAAAAGAATTAGGACTTAAGACAAAAAAAGATATTGAAAACTTAGTTGAGGGAGATAGGTTTGCCTCGATTGAACAATTTGTCAATCTTTGCAAAGAAAGAGTAGAAAAATATTCTAAAATTCAAACCGAGCAATCGATTCGTCTAGGACAATTTATGGATTGGGAAAATTCATATTATACTAATTCAGAAATTAACAACTATGGCATTTGGAGTTTTATTAAAAAATGCCACAAAAACGGATATTTATACAAAGGTCATGATAGTGTTCCGTGGTGTCCAAGGTGTGGGACGGCAATTTCCCAACATGAAATTTTAACTGAAGAATATAAAGAAATTGTTCATAAAACCATATTTTTAAAACTCTCAATTACAAGCAAAAATCACGAAGGAGAAGGTCTTTTAATTTGGACTACAACTCCTTGGACTTTGCCAATTAATGTAGCAGTTGTTGCTGACCCAAAAAAAGAATATATTTTAGCAGGTGTTGGGTCTGAAAAATTATGGGTTTTAAAAAAGCTTGCTGGAAAAGTTTTGGGAAATTATAAAGAGGTTAAAACAGTTTTGGGTAGTGATCTTATCGGTTTAGAATATAAGGGTTTTTTTGACGAACTAGAAGAGGTTAAAAAACAATTAGGCGAATATAAACATCGAGTTGTTGCTTCAGACAGTTTACTTTTACCGATCTCAGAAGCAGAGGGCACTGGTCTCGTTCATTGTGCTCCTGGTGCTGGGGCAGAAGATTATGCGCTTGGAAAAAAGGAAAAACTTCTAGCAATATCGCCGTTAAACGAAGAGGGGATTTATAAAAAAGGCTATGCAAAATATAGTGGGTTGTCTGCAGCAGAAGTTTCTAAAGCAGTTCTGGAAGATTTAGAAAAATCAAAACAGTCTTATAAAATTGAAGATTATAAACATCGATATCCAACCTGTTGGCGATGTAAAGAGGAGTTAGTTTATCGTTTGGTTGACGAGTGGTATATAGCGATGGATACTCCATCGAAATTAAAAATTAAAAATCAAAAATCAAAACTGAAATCAAAAACTAAAACACTCAGGCAAAAAATGATTGCTATTGCCAAAAAGATTAAATGGATGCCCAAATATGGAGAATTTAGAGAACTTGATTGGTTAAATAATATGCACGATTGGTTGATATCGAAGAAAAGATACTGGGGGCTAGCGTTACCTATATATGAGTGCAAAAAATGTGGAAATATTGAAACAATTGGATCTCGTGAAGAATTAAAAGAAAAAACTATTGAGGGATGGGAGGATTTTGAAGGAAAAACACCACATAAGCCCTGGGTTGATATAATTAAAATTAAATGCAGCAAATGCAATGAGTTGGTTTCTAGAATCCCAGACGTAGGAAATCCATGGCTTGATGCCGGAATAGTTCCTTATTCAACAATGTATTATTTTGACGATAAAAAGAAATGGGAAAATTGGTTTCCAGCTGATTTTATTTGTGAGTCAATGCCGGGACAATTTAAAAATTGGTTTTATTCTTTAATCGCGATGTCGGCTGTTTTAGAAAATACTGAACCATACAAAAATATTTTAGGGTTTGAAACTGTCAAAGATGAAAACGGTGAAATAATGCATAAAAGCAAATCAAATGCAATTAGGTTTGATGAAGCAGCAGAAAAAGTTGGTTCCGACGTTATGCGTTGGATGTATGTGGATCAAAATCCTTTTAGGGATTTGCGTTTTGGTTATCATAATGCTCAAAAAGTTTTAAGAGAATTTGTCCTAACTTTATGGAATTCTTATTCATTTTTTGTAACATATGCTAACTTAAATAATTGGAAAAATCCTTCAGACAAGAATTCTGAAAATATTTTAGATAAATGGATAATCGCTCAATTAAATATTTTGATTAAAGATTCAACTGAATCGTTAGATTTATATCAGCACAATTTGTTTTCCGAAAATATTAAGAAATTCGTAATTGAAGATCTTTCAACTTGGTATATACGTAGAAATCGAAAACGAAGCGATGCAGACTTTTTTAATACTTTGTTTATAGTATTAAAAAATACAGCGATTTTATTAGCTCCAGTTTTGCCATTTTTGTCAGAATCGATTTATCAAAATCTGAAAACCAATAATGATCCAGAGTCAGTACATCTTTGCGATTGGCCAAAAGTCGAAAATAAAAATCAAGATGAAATTATAAATAATATGCAAGAAACTAGAAATATTGTTGCGGCTGTTTTGTCTGCTAGAGAATTAGCAAAAATAAAAATTAGACAACCTTTAAATAAGGTGTTGGTTTATAAAACAACATTGATGCAAGAATATCTAGATATTATAAAAGATGAGGTAAATGTTTTAGATATTAAGACAATTGAACAAGAAGATGTTGAAGGTTATCAAAAAGGTGAATATCAGGGATCTGAAATCTATCTAGATATTGCAATTGATGATAATTTAAAAACATTAGGATTGGTTCGTGAAACAATTAGATTTATTCAGGGGCAGAGGAAAAATGCTAAATTAAATCCTGGCGAAGGCATTGATATAAAAGTTGATTCAGATGAAAATATTAAGAAGGTAATTGAAACAAATCTCTCAGAGATTAAAGAAAATTGTTTTATTGAGAATATTGAATTTGTAGATAATTTAAGTGCAGAAGAATCTGATCTAGATGGACATAAAATAAAAGTATCTATTATAGAAAACTAATTATAGTTCTTACAGCTTGTCATCCTGAACTTGATTCAGCCTGCCTGCGGTAGGCAGGGATCTCATATATTGAAAACTGAGATTCCGGATCAAGTCCGGAATGATATTGTGTGGGCTTAGATTTAAATTATTTAGGAAATTTTAAACATGATAACAAAAAGTTTTAAAAATATTGATTGGATACTTTATGCAGTAGTTTTTTTGCTTTCAGTTTTAAGTATCATTTTATTATATAGTTTAACATATAACAGTCCTGACAAATCAATTCTTTATTATCAAATTATTTTTATCAGCGTTAGTTTTGTAATAATGGTTTTAATACAATTTTTTGATTATAGACATTTAAAAAGCATGAGTTGGATATTGTATTTAATAGGAATTGTTGGTTTGGTGGCAGTAGTTTTATTTGGAAAAAGTACTTTCGGTGCAAATCGTTGGATAGATATCGGTTTTTTTAAACTGCAACCATCTGAGTTTTTAAAGGTAATTATTATAATTAGTTTGTCTGCATATTTATCAACGAAAGAGGTTTTAAAATCAAAAGAATTGGTTTTTTCTATTATCATAATTGCAATTCCGATTATTTTAGTCATGCTTCAACCAGATATGGGAACGGCAATTATTATCGGAGTAACTTCTATTGCTATTTTAATAGCATCTGGACTTAAAAAATATCATCTCATATCTATGGGTGGATTAATAATACTTTTAGCACCTATTTTTTGGTTTTTTGTTTTAAAACCTTACCAAATTAAAAGAATAGTATCATTCTTAAATCCTTCAGCCGATCCTTTTAAATCTGGTTATCACGTTCTTCAGTCAATTATTGCAGTTGGTTCTGGAATGTTTTTCGGTAGGGGCCTTGGCAAGGGGTATCAGAGTCAGTTGAATTTTCTTCCCGCACCTCATACTGATTTTATTTTTGCAGTTTTGGCAGAAGGATTGGGTTTGTTTGGAATAATGTTACTCTTAGCATTGTTTGCAACAATGCTTTTTAGAATATTTAAAACTTTATCTTTGGTAAATAATAAATTTGGATATTTAATTTGTGTGGGAGCAATTACTTTTATAGTAGTTCAATTTTTAATTAATGTGGGGATGAATCTTGGTGTTGCGCCTGTTACGGGTATTCCATTACCTTTTGTTAGCTATGGAGGAAGCCATATTTTAGTTGGAATGATATTAATTGGAATTATTCAGTCGATTAATGTTAGAATGAAAAAATATAGCATATCTTGATATATTTATTGACTTTAAGATGAAAATTTGGTATCTTAGGGGTATAGACAAAGAACGGGAAAATTAGATAATAATACAATTATTATTTTTTTATTTACGAATCTTTCCCTACAAAATTTACGAATCTTTACTAATATACCAATAAAAAAACCATCCGTTTAATAATCTCATTTGTATATTTGTAATAATTAGTAATATTAGTAGTAATTTATTAGTAATGTAGGATGATGATATGAAAGCAGTAATAGAATTAGCTGGACAACAACATTTAATTGCCGAAGGTGATTCTTTTAAAATAAGAAAAAATATAGAAACTGGAACAAAGGTTAAAATTGAAAAAGCTTTGCTTTTAATTGACAATGACAAAATTGAAATAGGTAAGCCAGAAATTATAGTTGATATTGAACTAGAGGTAACAGAGACAAAAAAGGACAAAAAAATAAGAGTATTAAAATATAAGCCAAAAAAGGGCTATCGAAAAGTTAATAATCACAGACAAGATATTTCAATATTAAAAGTTAATAAGATAAATAAATAATTTTTCTATTGTCATCCTCGGGCTTGACCCGGGAATCCCCGTCTACCGACGAGGCAGGCAAGATAGAATTTCTATCAAATAGATTCCGTATCAAGTACGGAATGACAATAAATTTGGAGGCAAAATGTCACTTTCACACGAAGCAGGATACGGCCGAAGAATGATGGAACGGGCAGAAGCAAGGGAAAATAGGGAAAATAATCAATTGGCGCCTAAAGAAAATATTTGACAAAACCCAGAATTATTACTAATCATGTTAAGAGTATGTCAATCAATGTTTAATCTTGAACGTGATGCTAGGGATTTAAGGGAGCAACCTGGCCTTGATCAATTAGATTATGAATTAGAGATGTTATTTCGATCGACAAATTCAGTGCATGATTCTAACTTAATTTCAGGTTATTTAAGCCATTATCTGAAAAAAGCCGGAATGGATCAACCGCAAATGGCAAGAGTATTTAGAAATACAACAAATAAATCACCATATATAACGGCGTCAATATATTTACCCTTTGATGAAAATGGACAATTATTGTTTAATTCAGAACAAAAACCAGGAATAATCTTAGATATTTTAGGCGGAACATTTATGCCAATAAATAGAATTATAAGAATTGAATTTTTAGCAGAAGAGGAAAGCGTATAATAAAATGTCAATTTTCCACAAAATCACAAGTTATTTTGTAAATTCATTTGAGGAAATCAAAAAAGTATCTTGGCCAACCAAAAACGAGGTTGTAAATTTAAGTATTATTGTTTTGATAAGTATAGTAATTGCAATGTTAGCTTTGGCCGGTATTGATTGGGTTTTAACTAAAGTTATAGGTTTAGCAATTGGGGGATGAAATTTAATGAAATAATTTGAAATGATATAACTTATAATAAAAGTTAAATTAGTATAAAAACAATAAAAATTAGTACAATAGAAATTTAATCATTATTAAACTATGGCAAAAAAGATTATTGGAAAAAGTAAAAAAGACAAAGTAAGAGGGGACAGAAATTGGTATATTATTCATACTGCTGCTGGATATGAAGACCAAGTTGCTTCAACAATCATGCAAAGAGTAAAGTCTTTGTCTATGGAAGAAAAAGTTTTTAATACGCTTGTTCCAAAAGAAAAACAAATAGAAATCAAAGACGGCAATAGAAAAGTTGTTGAGAAAAAAACATATCCAGGTTATGTTTTTGTTGATATGATTGTTTCAGAGGACAGTTGGTATGTAGTTAGAAATACACCAAATGTAACTGGATTTTTAGGTTTTGGCACGCGCCCAACGCCGGTTCCGGAAGAAGAAGTTAAGGCAATGAAAAAGAAAATGGGTGTTGAAGAGCCAAAGTATAAAATTGATCTTAAGCTTGGAGAAAGTGTTAGTATTATTGACGGACCTTTTTCTGGTTTTGAAGGAACAATTGAAGATGTTGATATGGAAAAAGGTAAGGTTAAAGTTTTGGTTTCCATGTTTGGTAGAGAAACCCCGGTTAATTTAGATTTTTTACAAGTAAAGCGATCGTAGGTCGCAAGAAATAAGATATAATTTTGATGTTTTAATAATAAATCTAAATAATCAAAATCATATAATAAGATAATATTAAATTAATAAGAAATAGATTGGAATTTTTCTGATGGCTAAAGCAGTATTAACTAAAATTAAATTACAAATTCCAGGTGGGCAAGCAAATCCAGCGCCTCCAGTTGGTCCAGCACTTGGTCAACATGGTTTAAATATCATGGATTTTTGTAATCAATTTAATGATCAAACAAAAGATCAAATGGGAACAGTTTTACCAGTTGTAATTACTGTTTATGAAGATAGAACTTTTGAATTTATTGTAAAAACACCTCCTGCAGCAGAACTTATTAAAAAAGCTATTAAAAAAGATAAAGGATCTGGTGTTCCAAATAAAGACAAAGTTGGTAAATTAACAAAAGCTCAACTTCGAGAAATTGCTGAAATAAAAATGCCTGATTTATCTGCAAATACAATTGAACAAGCAGAAAAGATAATTGCTGGCACCGCCCGATCTATGGGTGT
>CAYPSR010000028.1:0-2766 GCA_964413595.1 uncultured Candidatus Saccharibacteria bacterium | reverse complement strand
GGTACTCCAAAAACTAATTAATTTTCAATAATAAAAAACCCTCCTTTTAGTTCACGGAGGGTTTTATAATCCTATCCACGAGCCACTAAGCCAAAGGAGGGGCAAAGACTTAGCAAGCGTCGCAGATAGGATTATTCCTACACGCTCAATATAAGCATAGCGGATTCTTGAGTAAAGGAGGGGAAATCTCAAGAATCCAGTTATATTTACATTGTTGAGAACATTATATCATAGATATAATAGTATGTCAAGGAAAGTTATAGCTCAAGTCTATGGCGATAGTTTTGACCTTCTTTTGTATCTCCAGGTAAGCGCTGTTCAAATTGTTCTAATCCCCGGATATGAGTTGGCATTTCTTTTGGCAAATATTCTGGTGATGTTTCAGATAAATATGGGCCAAATGTTTTTAAAGGCTCTTCTGGCTCAATTTCTCTTGGCTCTGTTAATTCTAAAAATCCATCTTTAGCTTCTTGATATTCTTCAGAACTGGGCATTATTAAAGTTGATTTCCAGCTTTCGTTTGAAAATTTATTTTGCTGGTTGCATCTTTTGCAAAATATAGACAATACTGAAACAGGGATGGAATCTGTCGTGATAATTTTTCCGTGACGGTAAACTGGCGCATTGTTTTCTAGCGCTTGTTTGCAGCAGTCGCTTGGAGGCAATAATCTTTTTGTTGTAAAATGAGGCTTTTCCATTACCATGGTTATATTTTATCATAAAATTGTTTACAAAATCAATATTTGGTAGTATTAAACTATGAACAAAAACCTATTAGTAAAACTTGCTTTTTGGCCAAAATTTCGTCCACAAATAATTTTAAGATTATTAAGGAAATACAAGACTTTAGATGATGCATTTGGCAAAAATATATCTGAACTATCTAGGCTTGCGCCCGAAGCATATATTTCGGAAATGCTAAATTTTACACGGGGCAAAGAATTTAAAAACGCAAACAAGATATTAGAAAGATATAAAATTAGAGCATTAACATTTTTGCACAAAAGCTTTCCTGAAAACCTGCGGGAAATATCAAGTTTTCCTTTAGTATTATTTTACAAAGGTAAGCTAGAAATTCCTCAAAATTCAATCGGAATTGTGGGAACTAGGAAAATGTCAGTTTATGGAAAACAAGTTTGCGAACGTATTATTCCAGAACTTATTGGCGCTGGATTTTCAACAGTCTCGGGCTTAGCACTCGGAATAGACAGCCAGGTTGCTAGAGTCACTTTAGAAAGTGGGGGAAAGACATTTGCGGTTTTAGGAAATGGCTTGCCAAATATTTACCCCGCCTATAATCAAAAAATTGCTAATTTTATTATTAAAACAGGCGGCGCAATAATTAGTGAATTTCCGCCATTTTATCCATCGTTTAAACAAAATTTTCCTCAAAGAAATAGAGTAATTTCTGGGTTATCAAATGGTCTTTTGGTTGTTGAGGCAGCAGAAGGTTCGGGATCATTAATTACGGCCAGTTTTGCACTCGAACAAAATAAGCAAGTTTATGCCATTCCGGGCTCGATTTTTTCAAATCAATCAAAAGGCACAAACAGATTAATTAAACTTGGCGCAAAGCCAACAGTTGATTCAAATGATATTTTGGAAGACTTCGGTATTGAAAAAGATCAAAAGCTATTGGAAAAGGATCTTAACTTTGATAATCTAGAACAAGAGACAATATATAATTTGACTGATGAGTCAAAACCGATTACAATAAATCAGTTGTCTTTAGTTTTGAAAAAAGACATTTCAGAAGTCTCTGCCCACATCACATCTTTGGAATTGAAAGGATTAGTAAAAAATATTGGGATGGGGAAGTATATCCGAAATTGAGCAGGGCTCAATTTCGGAAGTTCAAAATTCTAAATCCGAATTTCAAAATAATTGTGTCATTGCGAGCGACGGTGAAGCAATCTCCTCAAGAGCCAACAGGCGATTTGAGGTATTTGTAAGAAGTTCAAATATCAAAAATTATAAAATATCAAAAAATTGTCATTCCTGCGAAGGCAGGAATCTAAGATAGAAGTAAAAGGAGTTAAAATGCCCGAAGCATTAGAACAATCTGGTTTAGATTCACTTCAAATTGATGATCAAGAAAGTTCTGTGGCAGAACCATTTTTAAGATTAGAATTAAAAGATGGTAACGTTTTTGAAATTGAAAAATCTGACAACCCTTATTTTAATACTCCCTCGTCAAGAGGTGAAATTTATAAGGCTACTGTTGTTGTAAAAAATAACCAGGGTGAAGTTATTCATGGTTTTATCTCGGATTTACCAAAGTTTAAATCTAATAATTGGCAGTTTGTTTTATTGACCGATGGCGGTTCAAATATTACCATAGATAATAATATGAGACAAATTATTATTAGGGATAATTCTATTAAATCATCAAAAGATATTTTAGCATTTTTGCACGAGGTAGGGCACATTAATCTTGGGGCAAAACCAGTTATTTTTCCCAAAAAAGAGCTTGCCAGGCTTTCAAAAGATGAGAGGGAAGCATGGGCGTGGGGATTAAAGAGGGCTCGGCGACTTAGGGGTGAGGGTGTTGATCTTTTAGGTGAATTTGAAGGTTATCAAGGCTTTGTAAAATGGTTACACCAGGCAAAAGATAAAAGATTGAGTGGATATGAGGAGTGGTTTGCCGGAGATGATCAGAAATTAAGAGGGATTTTTTCTAAAAAATATTATCAAAAAGATAAAGAAAAATAAGGACATAATTAAAATCAAGTAGTTCTCGGATGATTGCATGTCATCCTCGAACAA
>CAYPSR010000027.1:0-9719 GCA_964413595.1 uncultured Candidatus Saccharibacteria bacterium | reverse complement strand
TTAAATTCTTGTTCTGGGATTTCGTGCCATTTGCCGACCATAAGATCTCCCAACTCAAACCCACCAATTCGCACTCTTTTTAATTTAACGACATTATATCCATATTTTTCTGCCATTCGTCGAATTTGTCTTTTTATTCCTTCAACTAAAATAATTTTGTAACTTTTGTCCCCTGTTTTTTCGACTTTAGCTGGAATCGTGCGTCTACTATCAATTAAAAATGATCTTTTTTGCTTTTCTAGAAACCCATCTGTCACGGTTTTATCTACATCAACTAGATATTCTTTTTCAATCTTATGCTCACCTTTCATCATCTTATTAACAACCGATCCATCATTTGTTAAAAAAATCAGTCCTTCTGATTTAACATCTAATCTACCAATTGGATAAACCCGAGTTGGATATTTTATAAAATCCACAATATTATCTTTCATTTCGGGATTTGTTGTGCAAATTATTCCAACTGGTTTGTTAAATATGATATAGATATTTTTTTGATTTTGGGTAATTTCTTTTCCATCGACAAAAACAGAATCTGATTTTTGAACTTGATCGCCAAGAATTGCAATTCTATCACCTATTTTAACTTTTTTGTTTTCAATTAAAACATCTGCTTGTCTTCTCGAACAAACTCCAGCGTTTGCTAAAAACTTGTTAATTCTCATTGAATTATTCATATTAAATTTACTCTTTCTATTAAATTTGTACGATCTTTTTCTAATTTAGAAAATTCGTGATTAAATTCTGCTTGCAAAACAGGTTTAATTTCTTGAAATTGCAACTTTTTTTCTTTTTGATTATTATAAATAAATGTTCCTTTAAACAATTTACCAGATAAAAAGCAGTTCATCCAATAGTAATCCGCGCGCCACATTTGATCATATGGAATATCCTCGGGAGAAAACCATTCAAATTGGCTCATTTCATTGCTTGGCTCGAGCTTACCTTCAAAATCATCTGCCTCAAAAACATGGCAAAGTAAAGTTTCATCTTCTTGGGAAAAATGAAATCTTAAAATTCCTCTTTGTTCTATTTTAGAAACTTCTAGCCCAGTCTCTTCTTTAACTTCTCTTTTGGCAGCCTCTTCGGGAGTTTCTCCTTTTTCGACTTTCCCGCCCATTCCATTCCAATACCCTTCACCAAACTTATTTGGATTTTGCATCCCTAAAAGAACTTTCCCCTCTTTTCTAATTATGCAAAGAGTTAATTCTTTCATAAATTATTTATTTTCAATTGTAACTTTATTCATTTTATCACCAACTGCGATTTTAGAAACAACATCCATACCCTCCGTAATTTGACCAAATAAGTTATATGATTTCGAAAGATTTTTACTATTATCAACTAAGTTAATAAAAAACTGAGATCCGTTGGTATTTGGTCCAGAATTTGCCATTGCAACAGAGCCTTGAATATATTCGCCTTGGACTGTTTCATCTTCAAATTGATATCCTGGCCCTCCGGTCCCTGTACCCTCGGGATCTCCACCCTGGGCTACAAAGCCCGGCTCAACTCGATGAAAAGTTAAACCATTATAAAATCCAAGTTCAGTTAAATAAACAAAGTTAGAAACTGTTTTTGGTGCTTTGTCTGCATAAAGATCAAATTTTATTGTACCTTTGTCTGTTTCAATAACCGCAACTTTATTTTTAATTTTCTCATCACTCAAAACCCCTGGAAATTTCAAATTACCGCCTTTCGTCGAGTCAAGTTGCTCCTGACTAGAATTATTTTGATTATTATCAGTTGTTGAATTATCCTTCTTTTTAGATAAAGAAAAAAATATTAAAACAACTGCTAAAATTAAAACTACTAAATATGCAATATTTTTCATATTTTTTTATTTTATTATATATGTTATTTTATCACACTAGTCTTTTACTTCCAAATCTATTGACGACTAACTATCTAAGGCTTACAATAAAATTAGTAATAATTATTCCTGACAAAGCATAAAATTCATATTTTTGCTGAATCTGGAAAACCCAAGTCAAATGAAAATCTAATTTGACGAGGTGAAGGAGGGAAATGTTCTCAAAAATGATCAAGATTTTAGTGGTTTTTTTAATAATTTTTGGTTTTAATTTTGCGTTATTTTCATCGGCTCGAGCCGACCCATTAATTACAGGAACTTTTTATGTAAACGGAGCAACTGGCAACGATCTATGGGACGGGGCTTCCCCTACTTATATTTCCGGAACTATCGGACCAAAAGCCACAATTCAAAATACCCTAGATAATGTAGCCTCTACTAGCACTGTCATTGTTGCTCCGGGTATATATCAAGAAGAGTTGACTATTTCAAAATCAGTAAATTTAAGATCTGAGTCAAACAACTTCAATGTTGCCGAAGAAGAACAGACTATTATTTCTGGCTACAGCAAAATAGAATTCAGCGGAAATCCTAGCAATGTTACATTCAGAGGTTTTGTTTTAAGTGGTTTTCTTAATCCTGGTGGAATTGTTTTAAATAATGCGGGCAACAACACTATTATTGAATATAATAGCTTTAAATCAAGTAATTTCATAGCTATAGCAAATCAATCTGCAAACCAAAGTACTGGTCTTAAAATACGCAATAACAGCTTTACAAATTTAAACGTAAGTAGTAATGCAGTTTATTTACTTGGTTTTCCAGGGTGTCAAATTGAAAATAATACTCTGAACACGATTGCTACACAAGGTATTTCCGTTTCTTCAAGTAGTAATATTTTGATTTCAAATAACACAATAAGCACAATAACAGGTGAATCGTCTTGGGCAATTTCTACTAATGCAACCACAGGTACAATCGCATCAAACACCATCACAAATGGTGAAATTATCGTTAACGCGGGGGGTACTTCTAATAATTTAAATATTATCAATAATACCATATCTAATACTGATACCCCGAGTGACTCGGCAATAGTTGTAATAGGAACTTCTGCTGAACATATCATTGCTAGTGGAAACAATTTTAGTGGATCTACAAACGGAATACTTAATTTAGGTGCTGGAACTGTCGATGCAAGAAATAATTGGTGGGGAAGTTCAACCGGACCAAACAACCTTATCACCAATCCTCATGGCACCGGGGCAAATGTATCAAATAATGTAAATTATACTCCATTCAATCTGTCCGTGGTGTGGGGAACTTCAATTATTGGCCAAGAAAGTGTGGTTATCTCAAACTATGGACCATTTTTAGCCAGAGCAATAAAAAGAACTAACGGCAAGATATTTACTAGCCTCTCTATTAATGGAACTACTTGGATTGATTTTGGATCTAGTTCAGGAATCGCAATCGGAAAACCGACATATCAACTTTTTTCAACAAACTTTCTGTTTTATCAGGTTGTTAGGGGCACAGGGAACAAAGTATATTTAAGTTATTTAAATGGTCCTGAAGGATGGACTTCGTGGTTAAAAATCGGCTCTGGCGCGATTAGTGATGTTACTTTTGCTGAGTTTAATTCAAAATTATATGTCGCCTACAGGGGCACAAGTGGGATGTTCTATTATAAATATAGCTCAGACGGAACAACTTGGAGTGGATTACACCCACTAAATAAAGGGCAAGGAAATATAAATCTAAGTGTTTTTAATAATAGGCTAATTGCGTCTTTCAGGGGAAATAGCGGTTATTATTATACACAATCAACTGCAAATGGCACAACGTGGACACCAATAAAAAAAGCTATTAAGATATCGAGCGATATTACTTCTGCTGAATTTCAAAACAAATTATATCAAACAGTTAGAACATCAAACGGAAAAATATATATAAGATCCTCGGCGGATGGAATCAGTTGGGAGGCATGGAACAATGGTGATAAAGGAATTGGAAATTCAACGCTAGCGTCAACCACAAACTTTTTGTATCAATTTAAAAGAGGATCGAGCAAAACTGCCTATTACCGCATTTCTCCGAACGGATATAACTGGGGGAGTTGGTATTCAACAGGTCAAAAATCCGAAAGTGACTACGCTGTTGGATCCATAGCAGACGAGGTTATACAAACCTATAGATATACTAATAATTATATTTATACTTCAGTTGGAAAAAGCGCTGGTATCCCAGAATAAAATAAATATTTAAATATAGTAATAATCAAGGAGAAAAGATGTTTTTAAGATTTATAAAAGGATTAACTATTTTTTTAATAATTTTTGGTTTTAATTTTGCAATATTTTCATCGGCTCGAGCTATTCCTTACGTCATAGGAACTTTTTATGTAAATGGATCAACTGGAAACGACACTTATGACGGAACAAGCCCAACCCACATTTCTGGGAGTATTGGCCCAAGAAAAACAATTCAAGCGATGATAAATATTGTTGCGGCTGGAAGCACGGTAATAGTAGCGCCAGGAACTTATGAAGAAAATATTACAATATCTCGCGGGATTTATTTGAGATCAACATCCAACGACTTTGATGTATCAGTTGAAAACCAAACAACAATAACCGATAACAGTTCAATTAGTTTCAGCGGAAATCCAAGTGACATTAAAATTAGAGGGTTTGTTTTTGATGGCGTTACTAATTCTTATGATATACTTTTAAATAGCGCCGGCAATAATACAACAATTGAATATAATAATTTTACAAATTCCGGGACAGGATTTGCAGCAATAATCAACGGTATTGCCAATGCACATTCTGGGCTAATAATAAGAAATAATTCTATTTCAAATATTTCCAATAGTAGCGCCGGAATTTCAATTAATGGTTTTTCTGCGCCACAAATATATAATAATTCAATAGAAACCCTTGATGGAACCGCAATTGCTGTTGTTAATTGTAATAATGCAAGCATAAACAGCAATAGCATAAGTTCCATCACGGGAGCTTTTGGTATTGGTATCGGGCTATATACCACAACGGGTAATATGCTTAGAAATGACCTTTTTAATGGAGAGGTAATTTTAAACACCTGCTCAATGGCTGGTAATTTAAATGTTAAGTATAATACTATTTATGACGCCACTACCCCAAGCAGTACATCAATTATTGTTTTTGGAAATTCAGTTAGCCATTTGACCATTAGCAACAATAATTTTACAGGATCAGCCATTGGGGTTGCAAATTCTGGCGTTGGAATAATTGATGCAAGAAATAATTGGTGGGGTAGCTCAAGCGGGCCTCATAGCGATAGTTCAAACCCAAACGGCACAGGAGCCAGCGTATCTGACAATGTAACATATAATCCATATAATCTTAATCTTGGTTGGAATAGCGGAATTCAAGGACAGGGCAATGTTGTCTATGAAGTAATTGGCGGGGTTTTGTTTAGAGCAATCAGAAGAATGAATAATACAATATTTTTAAGCTATACCGTCGATAACTTAAATTGGACAGATGTAGGTTCTAGTGGAAATAGCATTGGAAACCCTGCTCTAAAATTATTTAGTATTGATGCAAAACTTCATGAAACAGTTAGAAGTTCTGGAAACCTTGTTAAAACCAGACTTGGCTCAGATCCTTTCGCTTGGAACGGCTGGACTACGATTGGGAATGGTGCTGTAAGTGATATTGCGATGATGGAATTTGATTCTAAACTCTGGATTGCATATCGAGGAAACAGCGGTAATTTTTATATTAGATCATCTTCTAATGGAACAACATGGAGTGAATTAACAGCGCTGGGAAAAGGAACTGGAAACCTCGACTTCTCAACTATCGGGGATAGGTTGGTTGTATCAATTTGCGGAACAAATGGTTATTTATACACAAAATCAACTCTTAATGGAGCAAGTTGGACATCATGGAAAAAAAGTATTCCAATTTCTTCTGATATTAGAACCGTAACTTTTAATGCTCAACTCTATCAATCAGTCAGAACACAAAATGGAAAAGCCTATATCCGATCAAGCTCAGATGGAATAAACTGGGCACCTTGGGCAAGTGGCGAATCAGCTTTTGGTAATGTTACTGTAACAGCTTCTTCTGGTTTTATTTATCAATCTAAAAGAGGATATAGTAAAACTATTTATTATCGCATTTCACCTAATGGATATAATTGGAGTTCGTGGTATTCAACCGGGAAAACTTCTGTTTGCGAAGACTCACTGGCTATTCTTCACGATGAACTCTTGCAGTCCTATATAAACACACAAGGATATATCTATACCTCCTACGGCAAACAACTTATTCCGGGCTAACTTCTGATTTCATAATTTGGACTACCAAACGAAATTCTATCTGGCGCAGTTTCAAAATAACCGATCAAAGATGCGGGGATTATTGAATCTGGCCCATAAGTTTTAGAAATGTCATCTAGTGCCCTTGATATTCTTCCTATTTTTTCATACTTATCAAATAGGTTAATTTGTTTTTGATAATTAGATTCTAAATTATAAACGCTAGCATAAACAAAACTTGGGATAGAATCCCAATCACAATCTTCTAATATTTTGAAAGTATGCTTTTGCAAAGAAAAATCATCAAAAAATGGTGGAACTGAAATAGTTTTTTTAAATCCTTGTCTATTATAAAATCTAATATAAACACATATTCCCTTGGCTTTATATTTTTTATCACGCAATCTATAACCAATTTTAAACAGCAACTTTCTTAGCACTGCCTGCGCCCCTTGCTTATTTCGCAACTCCGGCGCCAAAACATGGCTGTGGCTAATTGATTTAGCAGGCGTAGAATATTCATCTATCTCATACCCACGAAGCCTAAAATACCACAACCTCCCCCAATGTTTTAAATATCTTTTTAAATAATCAAGCGAACAATTATATAAAGAAATAGGGGAGTTGATATTGATTTTTTTTAGATTTTCTTCCATTTTATAGTTAATTCCAGTAATATCTCGAAGTGATTTTAAGCTTTTATAAAACTCAGCTATTTTTTCAATACTTAAAATAGTAATGCCGTCGGGCTTCCTACTCTCCCCTGCCATTTTTGCTAAAAATCTGTTTGGCCCAACTCCTATTGAACAAGTTAACCAATCACCAACTTGATTTTTAATTTGATCTTTAATTTTTATTGCGATGTTTTTTGCCGAAACTTGATTTTGTTCGCGAGGAGATAGTTTTACAGAGAACTCATCAATACTAAGTGGTTGGTAAAAAGGCGTGATCTTTTCCAAAACCTTTTTAATTTCTTTGTGATAAATAGAATAAAGCGCTGGTCGAGATTCCACAATTTTTATTTTAGGATATATTTTTTTAGCATCACCAACCAAGCATCCAGTTTTAATTCCCAATTTTTTGGCTTCCTTTGATGCTGCAATAATACATCCCGTATCGCCAGTATAAGGTGCAACACCAACTGGAATTTCTCGCAAGGTCGGCTGCACCTGTTGTTCAACTGAGGCAAAAAAAGAATCCATATCGAGGAATAATAATGAATAGTTTTTTGGTTTAAAAACAATGCTCATATTAAAAAAGTTATTGTTCGAGTGAAATAAGATGCAATCAAGAACTAATATTTTTGTCATCCTGAATTTATTTCAGGATCTCATTTCTTGAAAATAAAAATTGCCCTATTCTTATAATAGAGCAATTTAAATATTTATACAAGATGTTATACAGACCATTCGAAATATGTGCTATGATTCAGCTTGTTGAAGTAAATTAAAAAACTACATTTATATCATCTCATAAATTGCACCGCTTTCAGTATGAAATCTAATTTTTCCGTTTTGAGTAGTTTCGATATCTATAATATCTGAACTCCAATTTACCGGTGAATCACCAAATCCAACTATAATTCTATTCCCAGTTCTTAAATCATTTAATAACTCACCGGCAATTACTGTTCCCGAAGGAACATCACTTTGCCCTTGTGTAATTTTTTGAAACTTTGCATAATCACCCTTCTTTATGCCTTCTAAAATTTTATCTTTTCCGTCTTCTCTAATTGAAATACCGGATTGACTAACTTTTTCTGGCGTTTCAATTTTTTCTTCACCGCTTAAAATCTTCTTAATATCATCAATTTCTACTTGACCTAGAACAATATTTTTGTGAAATTGGGCAGTTGGACCTTCAATTTTTATTGATCCTGGAGCAAGCCTGTCAAATTGTTCCACCATATAATCAAGATCGGTTTTGCCATTTTCATATTCATCACCAGCTCTTTGTGCTTTATAAGCATCTATACCAGTTGCAATTGACATAATTGCTTTTGTAAAGAAAATCTGTGGTCCTTGTTTAAGCCGAGAAATTGGAACAACTAAATCAGTTACAAGATCAAGTATCTCGCTTTCACCTGATTTCATTATAATATGAACTTTGTCATCATCAGGATTATCAATTTCAAAAGATAGCTGACCATTTTCAAAAACATTTTCTGGCAAACTTATTAATCCAGCATAATGCTCTTTGTTTGTTTTATCGGGTCTTTCAACACTAGTTGTAAATTCAATAACCTGCCCATCTTGTTGTTCATTTTGTTCAACGGGTTAATTGCCCCCGTCAGGATTAACTTGCCCCGGGATTGGATCTATCATTTTTTCCTTTCTATTTAATTAAATATTGATATAATTAAAAAATATTAATTTATTTTATTATATCTCCATTTAACTCTCTCTCTCTCTCTGAAAGTCAAGAGAAATTGGGATATTAAATATAAAATATTCAAAAATTAGTGAGTAAATTAAAAATCTCCATCTTATCAAGGCGCGTCACAAAATTAAACGATCGACGACTTTTACGATTTAAAAAATTAAATTAATTTTTTCTTAAAAAGATGTTTTAGGTGTTTTTCAATATCAGTTTTTTCTACTATTAAATATACTACATATTTGTTTATTTTAAGTTCATTAATTATTAAATTTACTTCATTAGCTTTAATATATGGGCATGCCCAAAGACTCTTTTGCACCTGTCTAAATCCGATTCTTTTTATCGAACGTCTGAACTGATCTCTTGATTTTCGATATTTTTCAGGAATATCAAAAGAAATCATTCGCCACTTGCCATCTTTAATATTTTCTGGATTATTTTCCAATAATTTAATTTTCCCTTTTTTTAAAAGTTTTATACTACTAGTCTTTTCATTAATTTTTATATAACCTGTTCTTTTAAGATATCGAATTTTCTGGAATAGATATTGGGAATCAAAACCGGTATAGTTGATCTTTTTATAGAATGTCTTTTGGTCTAAAAAAATATCATGTCCTGCTTCTAGACAAATAGCAATTTCCCTTAAAATAGCTAAAGAAATGTTTTTAACTTTCTGCATTTTTCCCGTCATATAACTAAACGATCGACGACTTTTATGATTTATTAATCAATATGCTTTTTAATTATATTAAATCGTAAATAAGCCAAATAGAACAATAAACATAATAAATATAGCAAGATTTATTAAAATCCCAGTTAAAGACCCAAACAAACTATAGCTAGTGGATTTTAAAGCACGTTTATGATTTTGATGAGTATACATCTCTGCTAAAAATACTCCTAAAAATAATCCAATAATCGCTCCAAATGGCGGAAAAATAATTAACCCAGCTATCATCCCCAAAAATCCAAAAAGCATTGCTGATCTGGTTGCTCCGTCATATTTCGCGCCAATTAATCCTGATAGATAATCTATTAAAACAGATGGTACGGCGATAATGCCCAATATTAAGAGTTCAAACCCCGACAGATGAACAAACTTGTCAATCATTCCATAAACCAAAGCAACAAAAAACATATATGGAATTCCTGGTAAAATAGGTAAAATAACTCCCAATATTCCCGGAAGCATCACAACTATGAAAATAATAGATA
>CAYPSR010000026.1:0-10226 GCA_964413595.1 uncultured Candidatus Saccharibacteria bacterium | reverse complement strand
TTGTATATTATCTGTATTGTTTATATAATATAGTTATAAACAATTTTTAACTTCAATTTAATTATATCAAACCAAACCCAATATGCAATATTATTTAAAGCTAATCGAAAAAGAACTTAAATATCGAGATTATAGCTTAAAAACTATAAAGTCATATTTGCGATGCATTAAAGAATACCTAGAATTTATTAAACCAAATTTTAAGTATCTGAACGAATCTAAAGTCAAAAGCTTCTTAATAAATAAACAAGATAATAAATATTCTCCACAAACTATTAACTTATATTTAAATTCTATAAAATTTTTTTACCGCGAAGTTCTAAAACAATCTAAAAAAATAAATCTTAAATTTGCTAAAAGAAATCAAAAATTACCGATTGTGTTATCAAGAAATGAAATTACTCATTTAATCAATTCAACTCAAAATCTTAAACACAAACTAATCTTATCATTGTCCTATGGTGCCGGACTTAGGGTTAGCGAAATTGTAAATTTAAAAGTTTGGGATATTAATTTGGAAGAATTAACAATCCATATTAAAAATGCGAAAGGGAAAAAAGATCGAATTAGCATTATACCAAAAAAATTAAAAAAAGAAATCGGCAATGTAATGATCTATAAATCACCATGTGATTACCTATTTGAAAGTGAGCGAAGTGGAAAACTTTCCGAAAGATCTATCCAAAAAATCTTTGAAAATGCATTAAATAAATCTAATATTAAAAAACAAGCGACTTTTCATAGTCTTCGCCACAGTTTTGCGACTCATTTACTAGAAAACGGCGTTGATATCCGTTATGTGCAGGAACTTTTAGGACATTCAAATATTAGAACAACACAAATCTATACCCATGTAACAAACCCAAATCTAAAAAATATTAAAAACCCACTATGATTGATTTTTTTATATCTTGAAAACCTTCAGTTCTGATTTTTATGTTTGAATTCTATTTATATTGCTCGATTAATTTTTTAAATGTATCAGCCGGGATTTCACCTGCGTCATCCGTTTCGCCAATTTTTCCATCTTTATTAAGAATTGAGAAAATTTTGAATCTCATCTTCTCCAATATGACTTTTGTTGTTTTTAATATCGTATAAGAATGGAACTCCGATATTGCCACTATCTATTCCTGCCTTTTCTGCGTTTTGAGATAATTCTGCATTATTTTTATTATTGTAATAAATTTCTTTCATATTAAATTTTACTTTAGCATTTTTAATCCAAGAGTCAACAGACGCCTGATCTATTTTATCTCCGCTTGGCAAAAAACCATTTTTTTGAAGCCAACTTTCTAACGCTGCACAATGAGAACAACCATTACCATAATAAATAGTGGCGATTGCATCATTCATAACAATATCACCAGAAACTAATGAATCTGGTATCGTTGTTTCACTTGATGAATCATTCACTTGATCTGCACTCGCTGAATTACTTTTATTTGCAGAGTTTCCCCAAATAAAAATTGCAAACCCAATAATAATTAAAACTAATATTAATATTATTCCACTTGATTTCTTCATATTCCTCTTTATTTAAATTCTTTAATTACTTCTAAAAATTCTTTAATTTCTGCACTTGATCTACCCACAAGCAATCCATCTATCTCAGATTTATCGGAAAAATCACCTGCATTTTGTGGATTTATTGATCCCCCATAAAGTATCCTAATTATATCAGCAACATCTCGATTAAACAAGGTAGAAAGCAAAACCCGAATTCTTCCACACATATTATTTACATAATCAGCAGCAGCTGGGTTTTTAACCCCTATTGCCCAAACCGGCTCATAGGCAATCGTAATATTTTTGGCTTGGTTTTGATCCACTCCTGCAAGACCATTTTCAACTTGTTCCAATACCATATCTAGTGATTTACTTTTATAGGCTTTTTCATCTTCACCAACACATAAAATCGGCTTAATCTCATTTTCTAGTGATTTTTTAATTTTCTGATTAATGATTTTATCTGTATCACCTTCATTTTTTCTAACTTCACTATGTCCAATCAGGTCATATTGTACAAGGGTTTTAAGCATATCAACAGATATTTCACCTGTATTTTTTTTACCAGTTTTATCTGATAAGTTTTGTGCCCCAATTTTTATAACAGTATTTTTTAATATTTCTTTAGCAATTGGAATAAAAACATAAGGCGGTAAAATCACAATTTCTTTTGTAGAAATGGAAACATAACTTTCCTTTAATTTATTACAAAAATCCTCAACTTGTTGTTGAGTTGTAAGGTATTCTTTCCAGTTGGCGATAATAATTTTCTGACGCATAATCTTGTCATCCTGAACTTGTTTCAGGATCTTGTTTGTTTTTATTGTTTTATTCAGATTCTTTTTTTTCTTCTTCTAACTCTAATTTTACAAAATATATTACCGAATCTTCCATTACACCGCCTGTCATTCTTACAGGAATTAGGCCCGAATCTCTAACCTCTTGCTTAAATCTTTCTTCATTTCTTTGAAAAACCTTAGAATTATCTACTCCAATTTCAAAACTTTCCGGCATTTCATAGATTGGCATATCCATCTCTGCTACATAGCCAATACCCGATACTTCTTTGAAAAATTTTGGAAGTCCGCGCCCAGGATTATAACTTAAGCAAAAGCTTGTTCCATTTACCGATGTCCCAACCATCATCCTAACTTCAGAAAAACTTTTTGCCAAAAATTGTAAATTCTCCCCCGATAATATAAGATGGTATAATGGTTTTCCGTGTTTGAGCTCTGGAAATGTAATTACTTTAAAAACCGGATGCTCCTGTAATCCTTCGGGGCGTTTTATTATTCCTGGCTCACCAGCATTTCCAACTAATTTTTCTAACATCTTTCTCCTTAATCCCCTACAATAATTTAGTCATTAAAATAGTATCTAATTATATTCTATCTAAAAAACAAAACTAAAGCTTTTCAATCATCTTATCAAAATCTTTAATCAAATGTAAAGATTCTTTGCCAGTTTTTCGGTCTTTGACCTCAAAACTATTTTTAGCAAGAGTTCTATTTGAAATAGTAATTCTTATCGGCACACCAACTAAATCTCCATCGTTAAACTTAATACCCGGCGAAACTGCTCTATCATCATATAAAACTTCAATACCTTTTGCAAGAAGTTTTTTGTAAAATTCCTCAGTAATTTTTTCGCCGATCTTGCCCTCCGAAGCGTTCTTGACCCTCGTAGCCTTGGCGAAGTGAGTAGCGAAGGATGGGTCGGCAATATTTATTAGGTATATTTGAAATGGCGCAATACTTTTTGGCCAAATAATTCCCACATCATCAGAATTCAATTCTGCAATTGACTGCATTATTCTACCCAACCCAATTCCATAACTTCCCATTTGAACCAATTGTTCTTTATCTTTGTCATCTTTATAAATAACGCCCATTGATTTTGAATATCTAGTTCCTAATTTGAATGTGTGTCCCAACTCTATTGCTTTTTTTATTTCCAAACGAGAAAAACACCTTGGACAGCTAGCACCAGATTCCACTGAAACCAAATCAACAAATTCATCAATATTTAAATCACTTAAATTAACATTATTATAATGTTGTCCTTCTTTATTTGCACCAGCAGTAAAATTAACCATTGTTTTAACTGAATAATCAGCAATAACTTTTATATTTGTATTTTTCGAGATAGGTGATAGGTAACCCGCAACTAAACCTAGCTTATCCAAATCTTCATCGCTTGCATTTCTATATTCTGAGCCATTAAGATAATTTGTAAGTTTTGTTTCGTTTATCTTTAAATCTCCACGAATAACTACCATTAATAATATTTTTTGATCTTTCACTTTATATATTACTGATTTAAGTGTTTCTTTTTCATCGATTTTTAAATATTCCGACAATTCTTCAATCGTTTTCATATTTGGTGTTTCAACAATTTCTTTAGTTTTTTTCTTTTTTATATCTTCGCTTGGCAAAACTGCGGTTTCTGCAACCTCTTGGTTAGCTGAATATTCGCATTTTGAACAATTAGCAATTTTTGCTTCACCTGCGTCACAGATAACAACAAATTCAGCAGATTCTTTGCCACCCATTGCCCCAACATCAGCCTCTACTGATAAAAAATCAATCTCGAGTTTTTTAAAAATTCTTTCATATGCGACAAATATCTTTTTGTAACTTTTGTCCATTTCTTTTTTATCTAAATCAAAAGAATAAGCATCTTGCATGATAAATTCCTTAACGCGCATTAATCCACCCTTTGGACGCACTTCGTTTCTAATTTTAGTTTGAAATTGATTAATAATTATTGGGAGATCTTTATATGATTCAATATAGTTTTTCGCAATATCAGAAAAGAGTTCTTCTGCTGTCATAGCAAGCACATATTCTTCTCCTGCTTTAGTTTTTATTCTCATCATTTCATCACCGATTTCTGAATATCGACCTGACTCTTTCCAATAACTTGCTGGCTGTAAAATAGGAGCTAAAACATTTACGACCCCAACGTTTTTAAGTTCTTCATCAATTATATTCTCAACCTTTTTTAAAACAATATAACCCAATGGTAAATATGAAAACAGGCCCGATCCGACCTGAGCAATATATCCACCACGAAGTAAGTTTTCGGTGCCAATTGTATCAGCACCCTTTGGTGTAGATTTTAAAGTTTTTAAAAAAAATTCGCTATATTTCATAATAGTCTACTTATTTACTTATCTTTACAAATCTTACTAATTTTTGTTTTATTTGTAAGATTAGTACCAATTGGTAAATTGGTAGACCTGTTTTATTTTAGCAGATTTTTAACGATATCTCTATAAGCTACCAAAACCATTAAAAGAATTAAGATTCCAAATCCAACTGAATGAATAATTGCTTCAATTTTTGGATTGGTTTTTTTCTTTCTAAAAAATTCAATACCCAAAAATACAAATCTGCCACCATCAAGAGCCGGGAATGGGAAAAAGTTAATTATGGCAAAATTTGCACTTATAAGTGCTGTAAGTTGTGCAATATAAATCCAACCTAATTTTAAAGCTGTTTGAAAATAAAACCAAATACCAATCGGTCCAGTAACTGCCTCCGAAACTGTTGCCGGAGTAAAAACCGCTTTTATAATACCTACAACTGCCAAAATGATCAACCAGCAAGTATTTATAGTTTCTCTAAGCCCATACCAAATGGATCTAAAAAAACCCGTCTTTACCTTTGTCGATTCAACCATACCTATCCCCAAAGGCGCATCAGAATCACTTGATAGCTTAATATTATAACTATAATTTTTACCATATTTTCTAATAATAATATCAATATTCTTACCAACATTTGATTTCGTTATCTCTGCCAACTGATTTGCATTTTCTATTTTTTGATTGTTTATCGAGATAACCGTATCTCCCATTTCGAGTCCTGCCTTTTTTGCAACTGATCCATCTTTTACTTGGGTAATTATAACTTGCTGCTCTACTTTCCCACTGATTTGATCAGGCTGCAATGTTGTTGTTGGGAGCCCAAAATTAAATCCCACGGCATATAAAAACCAAGCCAATATAAAATTCATTAGCACTCCAGCAAATATTACCCAAAATCTTTGACCAACGGTTTTGTGGGCAAATGAATTTTTTTTATCTTGATTCCCCCCATCCTCACCATAAAGTTTAACATAACCACCAAGAGGAATCAGGTTTATGGCATAAGTTGTTTCTCCGATTTTTTTCTTGAAAATTGCCGGTGGAAATCCAAAAGCAAACTCCTCAACCTTAATTCCAGCTCTTTTTGCAGCAATAAAATGACCAAGTTCATGAACAAAAACTAAAAGTCCAAGTACAAAAATAAAAACTAATATAGTAAGAATAATCATAGATTATTTAATTTTCAATTTTAAATTTACAATTTTCAATCAAATACCAAATCACAATTTTTAATTTCTAAATGTTAGAAATTACAATTTAATTGGTTATTGGAATTTAAGATTTGAGATTTCCCCTTTAAACCTTCATTATCTCGTCGGTCTTGTTCTTTGAGACTTCTTCAATTTTACCATTGTATTCATTAATCAATTTATTCAACTCATCTTCAAACCGATATTTATCGTCTTCAGTATACTCGCTTTTTTTAACCTTAGCTTGAATATCATCCCAAATTTTTTGTCTAATATTTCGTAAAGTAACTTTTGACTCTTCATCTCTTGCTTTAATAATTTTACTTAGTTCAGTTCTTCTTTCTTCTGTTAAAGGAGGCAAGTTAATCATTAATTTCATGCCGTCGTTATTTGCTTTCAGGTTTAATTCAGAATTATTTATTGTGTTTTCAATTTCAGCCAATGCATTTCTATCCCAAGGCTGAACCGATATAGTTTTTGGATCTGGAACAGAAATTTGAGCAATTTTTTTTAACGGTGTTGCACTACCATAATATTGAACTAATAGATCTTCTACTAAGCTGACATTAGCTCTTCCAATATTAATTTTAGAAATCTCAGCTCGAAAACTCTCAACAACTAAATCAAACTCTTTTTTAGTACTAACTATAATTTTGTCTTCCATTAGAAAAGCTCCTTCCCCTAATAATTTACAGATATTTTACAAATATACAAATCATATCTTTTGTTAATTATATATTTGTATATTTTGTACTAATTTGTATTATATGTAGTAATTAATTTGTACTATTTTCCTAACTCAATTCTCTCAAATCTTGAAATCTTCATATTCTCACCAAGTTTTGAAATTCCAAAATTTAACAGGTCATCAATTGTCTTTGATTCGTCTTTAATAAAATTCTGTTTCATGAGTTCTTTAACATCTTTTGGATTCATCGCTGCAATCTGCATAGCAATATCGTGAGCTAAACTTTTAAAAGTTTCATTTTTTGCAACAAAGTCTGTTTCACAAAGAATTTCTAATATAACACCAATCTTCCCACCATGAGAATATGTTCCAATAATGCCTGAGTTAGTATCACGATCTTTTTTCTTTTCTAATTTAGCTGCACCAGCTTTAATTAAAATATCTTCTGCTTTTTTCATATCGCCTTTTGCATCGGCTAAAGCTTTAGAACAATCCATAACAGAACAAGATGTTTTTTCTCGCAATTTTTTTATTTCATCAATTGAAATTGTCATAATTCCCTTTATTTATTTTTTAATTTTTTCAGTTTTTGGTTTAGATGTTTTAGTATCTGATTTTGTTTCTGATTTTGGATTTTGTGTTTTGGGTTTTACAGATAGATCTTCTATTAAACTATCCATGACATATTCAACTGCTTTTACAGAATCATCATTGAAGGGTATTGGATAATCAATTAACTCTGGGTCAAAATTGCTATCTATCAGTGCAACAATAGGAATTTTGATTTTTACAGCTTCTCTTACAGCAACCTTTTCATTATAAGGATCAATCACAAACAAAATATCAGGTAGTTTATTCAAATTAATCAAACCCTTAAAATTTACTTCCATTTTTGCCAATTTTCGCATTAGTATTAATCTTTCTTTTTTAATCATTTTCTCCCATTTACCAGCTTCCTGATCCTGCTTCATTGTCCTATATTTGGTAATAGTATTTTTTAAAGTATCAAAGTTGGTTAATGCTCCACCAAGCCAACGAGAAATAAAATATGGCATCTTAAGTTCATTTGCGATTTTTTCTATTGGAGCAATTGCTTGTTTTTTTGTTCCTGCAAATAAAACAGTCTTGCCAGCTGCCAATTCTTTTTTTAAATATTTTACAGCCTTTTCATACTCCAAAACAGTTTTTGACAAATCTATAATAGAAACGTTGTTTTTTGTTTCATACACAAATCTTTCAAAACCAGGATGCTTTTTCGCTTTATGGTGACCGTAATGTGCACCAACCTCTAATAATTTTTCAAACGTAATTGCCATTGAAATAACCTTTCAATTGATTTATAATAAATAAAACTTAATTCTATAATAATATAGCAAAATTTTAACATTTTAGCAAGAGTGATAATGGAAACCCAAACTGGATTTCAATCTGGTCTTGAACAGTTAACAGCTGAATCGGTGTTTGAATATTACGATCAAGACAGGCAAGAAGCATTAAATAGCACTCAAGATATTGATAATATACTATTAAAAAATGAACGAATAATTCTTGAATCGGAATTAAGACTCCAGCAACGGAAAAGAGAGTTTAACACGGTTTTTGGACAAATGCTTTTGGAAACACTATATGGATCAGCTCAATATTTTAACAATCAAAGAATTTTAGATAATAATCATATAACTGGAGACTTAAGAACTGAACTAATAATCTATCAAAGCAAATGGCTAATATGGGCTATCCAAGCGGTTAAGATTCTTTCTCAACACAACGATCAATATAGCGCTCAAAGCATTTGGAATATTTTAGAAAGCCATTCAAAAGAATTTTCATTCAATCCCAACAACGCAGAAATTACTAAAAAAGGGATTCTGGGAACGATTATTGTTTGGAATGTTCTAGAAAATTTGGGCTTTAATTGTTACCCGCCATCGTATGAAGAAGATATGAGAGGACTTGACTTACGAGCAAAAAAAGAACACTGCAAAGGCTTGTCAGTTCAAGTAAAAACACACTGCAAAAATGGTCGAGTTGGTTTGCCTGTATTTTTTAGAATTAATCAAGAATATTTAGATCAAATTGTAGATTCGCCAGATTATTATTCTGCAAAAAAGTTATATATTAGCAGTATTATTAATGGAACTACGCCAATAATGGCATGTTGTTCGAGCCAACATTCTGAAAAAATAGATCAAGCAACTGGAGCCGTAGACAACTCGGCGATGGCTTTATGTCAAAATAAAATACCTTCGTAATTTATTAAAGAATCTTGATATTAATAGCATTATTTGCTATAATCATAATTGTTATGAAAAAAGATATCCATCCAAAATACAATAAAAACGCAAAATTTTCATGCGCCTGTGGCGCTGGTTTTACTGCTGGCTCAACAATCGACGAACTTCATGTTGAAATTTGCTCAAACTGCCATCCATTTTATACTGGAAAATCCAAGCTTGTTGACACTGCTGGACGTGTAGATAGATTTAAAAACCTACTTGAAAAACGAGAAGCTTTAAAAGGAAAATCAGCTAAAAAGATTAAAAAAGTCCAGAAAAAAGAAAAGTAGATACTTTAATTAAAAATAGCTTTATTTTAGAGCTATTTTTTAATATAATTAAAACATGGTGTATAATCTTTAGCGCTTGTGTCATCCCGCGCTTGATGCGGGAACCAAGATAGTTAAATCTATCGCATAGATTCCGGATTAAATCCGGAATGACAAAGGATTTTTTTATAATGAAATATCAAGAACAGAAAAAACAACTAGAAACTGAACTTCTAAATCTTGATGCTGAACTATCAAACTCGGCCAACTTTTCTGATCCACAAAAATTAGCCAATTTTGCAAAACAAAAAAAAGAAAAGTTTGAGCTTGTTGAAAAATTAAATCGCCTAAAAAAAATCGAGCAAGACATAGTTGATAACCGCGAAATTATTGATGAAAAGCTTGTCCCGAGTGACACCGAGGGATCTACTTTGTCTGAAATGGCAATTCAAGAAAATGATTTCTTAAATAAACAAAAAAATAATTTAGAAAACGAGCTTGAAGAATACTTTAATCCAAAAGATCCATTAAATAATAGAAATGTAATTTTAGAAATACGCGCAGGAACCGGAGGAGACGAAGCTGAACTTTTTGCTAGCCAACTTTTCAGAATGTATTCAAGATTTGCTGAAAAAAATAACTGGACCGTTGAATTAATAAATTCCAACAAAACAGGTTTGGGTGGATTTAAAGAAGTATCATTTTTAGTAAAAGGAGTTGGGGCTTGGAAAAACTTAAAATATGAATCTGGCGTTCATAGAGTTCAGCGCGTTCCAGAAACAGAAAAATCAGGAAGGCTACATACCTCAGCTGCTACTGTTGCTGTACTCCCTGAAGCAGAAGATATTGAAATTGAAATCGTTCCAGCAGATATTAAGGTTGATGTCTTTCGTTCTTCTGGTCCTGGCGGACAATCCGTAAATACAACTGATTCTGCAGTTCGAATAACATATTTACCAACAAATATAGTTGTAACTTGTCAAGACGAAAAGTCGCAATTGAAAAATAAAGAAAAAGCAATGAAAGTTTTAAAATCCCGTCTTTTGGTTGAAGAACAACGAAGGCAAAATGATGAAATTTCAGGAAACAGAAAATCACAAATTGGATCTGGGGACAGAAGTGAAAAAATTAGAACTTATAATT
>CAYPSR010000025.1:5755-11404 GCA_964413595.1 uncultured Candidatus Saccharibacteria bacterium | reverse complement strand
CGGCCGCAAGGCTAAAACTCAAAGGAATTGACGGGGACCCGCACAAGCGGTGGATCATGCGGTTTAATTCGTGGACAAGCGAGGAACCTTACCAGGACTTGACATCTCCGGAATCTCTAAGAAATTAGGGAGTGCCTTCGGGAGCCGGATGACAGGTACTGCACGGTCGTCGTCAGCTCGTGTCGTGAGATGTAGCCTTTAGTGGTGAAACGAGCGCAACCCCTTTCCTGATTTATATTTTCATCAGGATACTGCCTCGGTTAACGGGGAGGAAGGTGGGGATGACGTCAGATCAGCGTGGTCCTTATGTCCTGGGCGACACGCGTGTTACAATGGCCGGTACAATGGGTTGCTAAGCCGTAAGGTGGAGCTAATCCCATCAAAGCCGGTCTCAGTTCGGATTGAAGTCTGAAACTCGACTTCATGAAGTCGGAATCGCTAGTAATCGTGTATCAGCCACGGCACGGTGAATTCGTTCTCGGGTCTTGTACACACCGCCCGTCAAGCCATGAAAGCTCGGAGTACCAGACCTTCCAACTTTTGTTGGGAGTAAGGTAAGCTGGGTGATCGGGGCTAAGTCGTAACAAGGTATCCGTACCGGAAGGTGCGGATGGATCACCTCCTTTCTAGGGAGAAATCATTCTTGATATTCTAATGTCATTTTGGATTTATTCCGGAATTTCAGAGGTTTATTATAGAGTGAGGTTTCAACCCTTCGTCGCGTAAAGTTATGAAGGGAAATCCAGATTATAGAAACTACGGAGAAGTAGCGTCGTTCCTTGTCTTGTATAAATGCTAAATAATAAATCAGAGATAATAGATCAAAATTTTGGGATTTTAATATAGTTCAGCAGAAATGCTGGATTTTTTAATATCTCAAAATTATACTTGCGTACTTGCAAGTATGGCAGTAAGAATTTCTAGTTGGCTGATTTTTTAATTCCCAATTTTCAAATTTCAACATTCTTGCCTACCGACAGGCATTCAATTAAATCATAATCCTCAAATATCAAATGTTTGAATATTTAGATTTGAGTATTGATTGGTTATTGGGGTGGATATTGAATATTTTTACATTTTCTTATATAATATAGCCATATTGGACAATCACGGTTGAAAGGCAGGTGGCAGCAGATGTTGGATTCAGAGCCGAGAAAGAATATCGGCGAACAAGACTGGGCTAAATTGCCTGCTTGGGTAGCTTATGTTCTGCTCGCTGTCGTGCTTTTCGGAAGCTTGGTGTTGGTCACCATCGCTTTCGGAAGTGAAGCTTCTGCCACATGGAGCCAGAAGTGGCAGGAGTTTGTGAGTGGGGAGGCAGATGGCTTTCGGGCTATCTGGCACTTCATCTCCGGTTTGTGGAGGTGATGTGAGATGAAGATCGCGAGGTTTGGTTCGGACCCAGTCCGAGTCGTCGCGATTCTGATCGCAATCGGACTGGCACTGTACCTGATTTTTCACCATTGACGCATTGGCTGCTTACGTGGCCGACACTCCACGGATTCCGAGGAGGGATCAAGATGTACAAGGTGCTTGCTGTCGCCGTACTAGTCGTGGTGCTCGTGGCGGCCGTCGTGTTGGTGATGAGTATTCCAGCAAATCGGGCGCCGGAGGCGCAGCTCAATCAGCTAGTGGCCACATTGGCACCGGTCGCAGTTGTTCCCGTGCCACTTGATCCGCTCGCAATTCCCGCGGAGCGACCAGGATGGGTGCAGTATGAGACCCTGGCCAAGGAACGGTCAACTCGTCCACACCTGCGGATTCTTGGTGTCAAGATCGCACGGGATGCCGAGCACGACAACAACATCGGGCTCAATGTTGCCATTAAGAATATCGGCAGCATAACGTGTAAGCGGTGTTGGCTCCTGCTGAGTACGCAGGCACCCGGTCAAAAAGAACCGACACCTCGAAGTTGGATTCTGGCGATTCCGTCATCTGATCCATTGGATATAGGTGATGTTCGGCATCGCCATTGGTGGGTCGATGAGTCGTCCAAAGAGCGGGTCGAAGCCTGGAGGCTCGAGTTCGACTCGTACGTCGGACCCAAAGACCCATGACCCCCCTCCCCCCGTCGTCGTCCAACCCCAAAACCACCGTCTCCCAACCCCTGCCCCGCCCCAACCCCCAAACACCGGATAGAGTTTGAAATGCAAATGAGATGGCAATCATCCATCTTATCCACTCTTTTGCATCTTCATCTCCGTCCGGTTTTTTTTACCATCATCCAATACATTAATGCAAAGAAATTACTTTATCTCATCTATACTACTAATTTACAAATTTATACAAATATACGATTCTAAACAAAGGCGGGCAATAATAGTTCTCGACTCACTTCGTTCGCTCGAACAATAATTTTATTAACTTTTAGCTATTAACTAATAACTATTATTATGCTAATCTAGAACTAGGGGGATATAAATAAGAAATAAGTTGGAAGAAATAAGAAATAGGTAATGAAATCTGAAATAGGAAATAAGAATTCATAACCATTTTCGTTTTTCGAATTTCTTTACTAATTTCGGATTTCGTAAAACCAATTTCTATTAAGAGGATATCATGATTGAAAACCTAACATCTTCATCAGGAGTTTTAGATGGCAGGCAACCTGAACAAGTTTTGCGACCGGAATTTGATGAACAACCCGAATCAGAATTGGAGCCAGCATATAAAAATGATGAAAAATATTCACTATTAGCCCATTTTTTAAAATGGTATTTTTCTGATGGTCCCAAACTTTTTTGGAAAATGATTGAATCTATAATAACAAGAATTTACGATAACTTTTCAATTGAATATCTTTTTAAAACTCTTTTTGCACCTTGGAAACGAGACGTGCTTTCTGCAAGAAATATATCATTACAACAAAAAATGCAGTTGTCGCTGTGGAATCTAGTTTCGCGAATCGTTGGTTTTGTAATCAGATCTGTTACGATATTAATTGGAATTTTTTTAACCTCAATAATTTCATTTATATTACTATTTCTTTATTGTTTCTGGTTTTTAATTCCAGTTGCAATTGTTATATTGTTGATTTTGATAATATTTAGTATATAGATATAAAATTTCTTCTTTTTCATTTTCTTTTCAAGAGAAAGGCTATATGAAATTAGAAATCGGTAATGAAATTGGAAATAAGAAATCAGTGAAGCCAATTTCCTATCTCGTATTTCTATACTAATTTCACGTTTCAATTAACGAATTTCTATGTCTTTAAATCTCAACTCCTCAAAACTAAAACAATATCAGGCAAAAAAAGGCTTTGATTCCTATGATACTTTGTTTTCAATTTTGATTTTTTTGGGAATTTTTGGTTTAATTCTGTATCTGCTTTTAATATCAAATCTTTTTAACTCATATCAGAATTTAATATTTATAATAAGTTTTTTATTTATTATTGTTGGTTTAATAGTTGTTGTTTTAAGGTTTTTTAATTTTTATGGTTTAAAAGATATTAAAAATGAGAAATCTCTTAGCCATGCGCTTGAACAAGATGAAAATCTGATTGATTTTTGTGATTATGATTGTTTGCAAGCAATAGATTTAGGCGTTGGATTTGCCAAAGATAAAAAACTTTCAACCTTTAATTCATTGGTTTTGATAATCGGGTTAGCATATTCGAAGCGCGGACAATTTATTTTGAGCCGATTGGGATATAATTTTAATAAGTTTAATGATTATTTTTATGAATTTATTTCTACAATTAAACAAGGAAAATTAGAATTTTTTGATAAAACAGTCAATAAGGCTTTTAGATTAGCTGCCAAAAGAGCTGTTGATGATGAAAGAAATACCATTGAAATTGGTGATCTGTTTTATGGCGCATCTTCTGCTGATGATTTTTCAAAGAAGATTTTTTTTGATTTAAATTTAAAAACCGAAGACTTGGAAAATGTAATTAATTGGGAAAAAAGAATACACGTTGCAATGGAATATGAAAGGAAGTTTTGGGAGAAGAATTTGAAAGAAAGGGTCGGAGGGATTGGAGCCGATTGGGCAGCGGGCTGGACGCCATATCTTTTGATGTTTGCTAGACCGGTAACAGGGTCAAATATTTTTTCAACATATTTTAATTCTCCTCATAAAGACGATATAGATAATTTAGAAAGGATTTTATCGCGAACTGGAAAGAATAATGCGCTTTTGGTTGGTCCGCCCGGAATTGGCAAAAAAACAATTGTTTATAGTCTTGCTGATAAAATAATTAGAGGCCAATCTTTAGAAGCACTGAGAAATAAGCACGTATATGTTTTAGATGTTAACCGTATAATTGCTGATGCTGGCTCTGGTGACATTGAAAATCGGTTAAGCTTGGTTTTAAATGATGCTGTTCATGCGGGAAACGTTGTACTATTTATTGATAATCTTACAACGCTTATTTCGTCTGGACATGGTAAATTTGGATCAATTGATGCAACAAGTTTACTTATTCCCTATTTACAATCTTCAAAATTACAAATTATTGCAACTCTAACGCAAGATGATTTTCACCGTAATTTAGAACCCAACCAAAGTCTTCTGAATATATTTGAAAAAATCCAAGTTGATGAACCGAATATTCAAGAGGTGATTGAGATATTAGAAGAAAATCTTGGGTATATTGAATCAAAAAATCAAACTTTTTTTACTTTTGAATCTTTAAAAGCAATTGCAGAATTATCTGATAGATATATTAAAAATAAAACTTTTCCTGCCAAAGCTATTGATTTAGCAAACGAAGTGGCGATTTACGCAACGACTCACAACATTAAAACAATTCAAAAAGAACATGTAGAAAGCCTAATTTCTTCGAAAGTTAAAATCCCGAGCACAGTAATAAATAAGCAGGAAAAAGAAAAACTTGTAAACCTAGAAAGTATTTTACATAAACGCGTATTGGGTCAAGAAACTGCAATTAAAGCAGTTTCAGATGCTTTAAGACGCGCAAGAACAGGGCTTTCAGCTACAAATCGACCATTGGGAAGTTTTTTGTTTTTAGGTCCAACTGGAGTTGGAAAAACAGAAACTGCAAAAGCGCTTGCTGAAGCATATTTTGGATCTGAAAAAGATATGATTAGACTGGACATGAGTGAATACCAAGATCCAACCGCGATATACAAACTTATTGGTTCTCCACAAGGACAAGCTGGCACAATGGAAGGTGGGTTTTTAACAAAGCAGGTTTTAGATAAGCCGTTCTCAGTAATTTTGCTTGATGAGGTTGAAAAATCAAATTCTGATGTTTTAAACCTATTTTTACAGATTTTAGATGATGGTCGAGTTACTGATAATTTGGGTCGTGTTATTGATTTTACAAATACTATAATTATTGCTACTTCAAATGCAGGAGCTGAATTTATTCGTCAATCTATCAAAGAAGGAAAAAAGCAAGAGGAATTAAAGAATCAGCTTACAGAATATTTACAAAAACAGCATATTTTTAAACCTGAGTTTTTAAATCGTTTTGATGGAGTTATTACTTATGAACCACTAGATATGAATCTTGTTGTACAAATCACTAAGTTGATGATTGATAAATTAAAAAAAGATATGTTTGGCAAAAAACAAGTTAAGCTGGTTATAAATAATAATGCGATAATTAAACTGGCTCAAATCGGCTATGATCCAACGTTAGGGGCAAGACCACTTAGGCGCGCAATTCAAGATCAT
>CAYPSR010000025.1:0-5655 GCA_964413595.1 uncultured Candidatus Saccharibacteria bacterium | reverse complement strand
TTTCAATTTGGGCGCGTAGCTCAGCTGGTTAGAGCGCGGCTCTGATAAAGCCGAGGTCGACCGTTCGAATCGGTCCGTGCCCACCATGTTCATTAAAATCAATAACTATGTTATTTACACCACACTTGATGGTTGGCGGAATTATTGGAGATTTAATTGAAAATATTCCGCTTGCATTGATATTAGGAATAATATCACATTTTGTTTTTGATGGTTTGCCACATCTGGAAACAAGCACATTTAAAAAATATTTTGGAAGAAAAAAGGGTGAAAAACCAGTAAAGTTTGAAATGGTTTTTGAGTTTTTTGAGATTGTTGGTGGCTTAATATTAATGTTATATTTTTGGAAAGCAAATGCGTATGGGTGGCCAATATTTTTTGGAGCATTTGGCGCAATTTTGCCGGATTTAATTGACAATGTTCCTTTTTGGTCTTGGAACATGAGGAAATATCCAGTTTTTAAGCAAATTCACTGGCTTCATGAAAAAATACATTGGGATTTAAACGAAAAGAATTGGTATTTAGGTTTACCCGTTTATATAATAATAACAATAATATTCGTGTTTTTATGGGTTAAATTCTGATATTAAAAATTGAGAAATTAAATATTGATTTAAAATTTATAATTTAAAATTGAAAATTTCCCGGAGGGTTTATGTGGGCGATAAAAATATGTGTGTTTCTTCTGCTTTTACTTACTGGAATTTCATTTATGATGTATTCAGAGCCACTTACTAGATTTTTTGGTAAATCATCTTGGGCAGAATATCGCATGAGACAAATGGGTGGAACATATTTCCTGTGGAAAATTGTTGGCTTAGTTTTAATAGTAATTGGATTTCTATTCTTGGTTGGCACACTAGACCCAATTTTATGGCCATAATAGTTTTGTATCTTGTTTCTTGGAATTTGTAATTTAAATTTGGGCCTGTAGCTTAGCTGGTAGAGCGCCACATTTGCAATGTGGAGGTCGGCGGTTCGAATCCGCCCAGGTCCATTTAAAACAAATCACCACTTTGGTGGTTTTTTAATTTTAAACTCTTGAAATATTTTAAAAACAGGGTTACAATAGAATATACAAATATTCAGTTATTTTTCAGAAAATAATAATATATTATAATCATTATGAGGATTTTAATTGTCGAAGATGATCGTAAAATTGCAAATGCTGTTAAAAAAGGCTTAGAACAAGAGTCTTACGCTGTTGATGCCTATTATGATGGAGAATCAGGAATTGGTCGAGCAATATCAGGTGATTATGATCTAATAATTTTAGATAGAATGCTTCCGGGAATTGATGGAATAAAAATATGCAAAGCAATAAGACAAGAAAAAGTAAATTCCCCTATTTTAATTTTAACTGCCAAAGATCAAGTTGCTGATAAAGTTGAGGGATTAAATGCAGGTGCAGATGATTATCTGGCAAAACCTTTTGCTTTTGAAGAACTACTTGCAAGAATCCAAGCGTTACTTCGAAGACCGCAAGAAGTAAAAGATGATATTATTAAAGTAGGCGATTTAGAACTTGATAGATTAAAATTTGAGGTAAAGAGAAATAGCAAAAAAATAAATCTATCAAAAAAAGAATTTGCTCTTTTAGAATACTTAATGCGAAATCCAAACAGAATTTTGACTAAAGATAACATCATTTCGCACGTTTGGGATTATGATGCAGATATTTTGCCAAATACTGTTGAAGTATTTATTAAAAATATTCGAAATAAAATTGATGCAAAAGGTAAAAAAATGATTCATACTGTCAGGGGATTTGGATATAAAATAGTAGAATAATTTTAAATAACAAATTTTAAATTATAAATGAATTTTAAATTATAATTTATCAATTGATAATTTGTTATTGAATTAAAATTTAAAACTTAAAATTTAGAATTGAGAAACTTGACTTTTAAATCAACTTATTTAAAACTTACGATTTTTTATGTACTAATTGTTATGATAATTAGTATTGTTTTTAGTATTGTTTTATTTAATTTATCGTCAAATGAAATTAACCGCGGTCTCGGAAGACAGGAAAATAGATTTATGATGCTCAATATTCCGCCAAATAATCCATTGCAAAATCTTCAGAATATTAGAAATGAACAATTAGAAGAAAGTTCCCGTCATTTAAAAACTAATCTTATATATTTTAATTTTTTAATATTAATTCTTTCATCAGGAGTTAGTTATTTTTTTGCAAAAAGAACTTTAAAACCAATTGAAGACATGTTGCTTTTACAAAATAATTTTACTGCCGATGCCTCTCATGAACTGAGAACTCCGCTTACAGTACTACGTAGCGAAATTGAGGTGGGACTGCGAGACAAAAAACTAAGTTTAAATGATGCAAAACAATTATTAAATAGTAATTTGGAAGAAATAATTAAAATTGAAGATCTTTCAAATACTTTGCTAAAATTATCAAAATATCAGGAAAAAAATAAATTAGAATTTAGAAAAATCAATTTAGAAGAAGTTTTAGTTGAAGCTTATGAAAAAGTAGAATCAATTGCAAACAATAAAAATATTAAATTTAAAACAAGCTTAAATAATTTATATGTAAATGGCGATAAAATCTCGCTTGTGGAACTATTCGTTATATTACTGGAAAACGCAATAAAATACAGTCCTGAAAAATCAGAAATTAAAATTGGTTTAAGCTCAGAAAAAAAAGAAACCATTGTCAAGATAATTGATCAAGGAATTGGGATTAAAGAAGTTGACCTACCGCATATTTTTGATAGATTTTATAGAGCTGATCATTCTCGAAATAAAGAACATTCAAATGGATATGGGCTTGGGCTTTCAATAGCAAAAAGAATTGTTGATTTACATAATGGAAAAATATCTGTTGAAAGTGAACCATCAAAAGGCACCACTTGTATTGTTAAATTCACTAAATAATGGGGCTCAAATAATTTTAAGCTTTGTTTCAGAATTGATCTATAAAATTAAATTATTATTAAATTATTTAAGGAGTTTTTATGGGAACGATTGTCAGAGGTATTAAAAATGCTTTTAGAAATGGTGTCAGAACTGTTGCAATTATTGTAATTTTAACTGCTAGTATTTCTATGGCTTTAGTTATGTTTATGGCTTTAAAAACTGTAAATGGAAAAATTGAATCAGTAAAAAGTTCAGTCGGAAATACTATTACAGTATCTCCTGCCGGCATTAGGGGTTTTGAAGGTGGCGGAGATTTGATAACATCAGCAAATGCAACAGCAATTTCAAAAATTGATGGAGTGCAAGGTGTTATAGAAAGTTTAACAGACAGATTGAGAAATGAAAACAGTTCATCGTCAGATTTTGGTCCAAATACAAATCAAAACACCAACGCAACGACTAATTTGGAATCATCTGTCGAGCCTGGATCCTTTGGTCAAAGACAACAAAGTTTTGAAAACCAAAGCGATAGCTCTGGCTCTCAAGTGGCTCAGCAATCACAGGGTTTTTCAATGCCGATAACTGTTACTGGTGTAAATAAATTAAATAATGATGTTTTAAATGTCAGTGAGTTTAATCTAACTTCGGGAAAAAATATTGATCCAACATCCTCGCAAAATGTTGCAATGGTTGGAAAGGACTTAGCAACTAAAAATAACCTGATTGCCGGGTCGACTTTTACAGCTTATGAAAAAACAATTACTGTAGCTGGGATTTATGATACTGGAAACACCTTTACAAATGCTTCGATAATATTGCCAATAAAAACATTACAGACATTATCAGATCAGTCTGGTCAGATAAATTCAGCAGTTGTTGAAGTAAACTCGATAGATAACATTTCCTCAGTTTCTCAATCCATCAAAGATAAACTTGGAAGTTCAGTAGATGTTGTAACTTCACAAGATAAACTTACGCAAGCAACTGAGTCGCTCCAAAATATCAAAACCATATCTTTGTATAGTTTAATCGGCGCACTAGTTGCTGGTGCTATAATTATATTTTTAGTGATGATAATGATTGTTAGAGAACGAAGACGTGAAATCGGAGTTTTAAAAGCAATTGGAGCTTCTAATTTAACAATTACTGGTCAGTTTGTTTTTGAATCATTGACATTGACTCTTATTAGTTCGATTTTGGGGATTATATTAGGAGCGATATTAAGCAACCCAATACTAAAAGTCTTGGTAAATAATAGTCAATCAACTGCTGAAAACGTTGGCAGAGGTAGTGGGCCAGGAGGTATGATGCGGATGGGTTTGGAAAGAGTTGGAAATACTTTTGGAAATCTGCATGCAGTTGTTGGGATTGACATTTTGCTGTACGGTCTTTTGGCTGCTGTGATTATAGCAGTTATTGGTAGTGCAATTTCATCATTTTTAATTGCTAAAGTAAGACCAGCAGAAGTAATGCGAACAGAATAGAATTATAATCAATCAATTTATAATGAAATAATTTTTAATGAAATGAGGAAATATGTTAAATGTAAAAAACTTATCGAAAGTGTTTAAGTCAGGTGATTATCAAGTTAAGGCGGTTAATGGAATCAAAATGCACGTTCCTCAGGGAACATTTGCAACAATAATAGGAAAATCTGGAAGTGGTAAAAGCACATTGCTTTCTCTAATTGGCGCGCTAGATAAGCCGACAAAAGGAGAAATCTTTGTTGATGGTAAAGATGTTACAGAAATGCATGACAGCCAGTTAATTGGATATCGTCGAGAAAAAATTGGTTTTATTTTCCAGGGCAATAACTTGATTCCTAATTTGTCTGCAATAGAAAATGTAATGCTTCCTATGGAATTTGCTGGAATTAAAAAAGAGGATAGAGAAAAAAGAGCTAAAGAACTTTTAAATGAAGTAGGGATAACTGATGAAAAATTTAGCAGGAAGCCAACGCGTCTTTCGGGAGGTGAACAGCAAAGAGTTGCAATCGCTCGTGCTTTGGCTAATAATCCGAAACTAATTTTAGCGGATGAACCAACCGGGAATTTAGATCAAGCAACTGGCAGGGTGATAATTGATCTTTTGAAAAACTTAGCAAAAACAGAAAAAACAACAATTATTGCAGTAACTCACGATCGAGATATTGCTAGAAATGCTGAAATTACATTTGAACTTAAGGATGGGAAGTTGGTATAGAAATTAGTAATGAGTGGCTGGTAATTGGTAATGAGTAATTAGTAATTGGTAAGGGGTCAATATTGTTCGAGCGAAGCTTTTGTGAAGTCGAGAACTATTTCAAAATAAATATCAAACTATACAAACAAAAACTCTTGTTATATGTGAGGTCAGCGGGAGTTTTTGTCTCTAAACCATATTAAATAACGACGGCCGTCTTAATACAATATGGTTTTTTTGTTTAAAAAACTAAGGTAAATAGGATACAAATAACAGCGGTCGCGCTTATATGTATCTAATTTTGATAATATACGAAAATAGAAAAGAAAAAGACTAATTACAACAAAATGTCGTCGATCGTTTAATTTTGTAACGTATATTTTATTGTGTGACATTTTAAACCTAACAAACTAACCAAAATAAACGATCGTTCAATTTGATCGGTGCTTATAAATTATTACCAAATGGTATCTTAAACAAATTAAAGCTATAGTGTTAAAATGTTTGTAGCTGAAATTTTGAGATTTATTATTTAAATCTTTTGCCCTGAAATATCATAAACAACTCTTGACTTTCAGAGAGAGAGAG
>CAYPSR010000024.1:2257-12733 GCA_964413595.1 uncultured Candidatus Saccharibacteria bacterium | reverse complement strand
CCGAAGCTCGAAGAGCGAAGGATGGGTCTCCCCACATTACTCATTACCCATTACAAGTTACTTACATCGGCCGCCTAATCGAAGCCAAGGGAATTCAAGATTTAATTTCTGCTTTTAAAAATCTTGAAAATAAGAACCTAATCTTAAATATAGTTGGGATTGGCTTTTTTGAATCAGAATTAAAAAAACTGGCAAAAAATGACAGACGAATCAAATTTCTTGGCGAAAAGAATCAAGCCGAAATAAAACAGATACTATCTGAAACCGATGTTTTAGTAAATCCATCATACGGAGAAGGTCTTCCAACAAGCGTACTAGAAGCCGGAGCAATGGGACTTTCGATAATTGCAACTGATGTTGGAGGAACACGAGAAATAATTGATAATGATAAAAATGGATTTTTGATTCAGCCTAAAAAACCTGATATTATTAAATCGCGTCTTGAAAAGCTAATCAAAAGTGATATACTAAGGCGTAGTTTTTCAAAAAAAATAAGAGAAAAAATTGAAAATGACTTTGGCTGGAACAAAAACATTGATAAATTATATTCGGAAATCAGAGATCTCTAGATTGATTTCAATAAACATTACACTTGCCATTTTGTTTGGCATTTCTTTGTTATTATCTCATTTTCATTTTAACTACCTTTTGTTTATATTTGGATTCTTATTTTTCTTCCTTCCAGGACTCAACTTTGCCTTTTGCATCGAACAACTTCAAAAAGAAAAACAAGGCATAGCAAAAATTGTATTTTGGGCCTTTTTAATATCACTTATTTTTACTCCTTTTATTGCCTATCAAACATCTCCGTTTTTAGGAGGGCTTGGGACTTTAACTTCAGCAATTTTAGTAATTATAATTTTATGGGCAATTAGTTTAGGCGCATTTTTAATTATACGGCATTTTAGAAAATCTGAGATTACAAATCTAAATTTGGATTTTTTAAAAAGTAGAGTGCTGATTTGGTCTTCGATTATTCTTTTAGCAATCATCATAGAATGCATGGTGATTTATCCATTTATTCCTGAAGCAGACAGTTATGGCTATATTATTAAAGTTCAAAAGCTTATTGAGAGCCAATCAATTTATTGGTCAGAGCCAAGAATCCTATTTTTGTCACTAACAAGAATAATACATCAAGTGTCTGGAATTTCCCTGTATTGGCTCAACAAATTGATTTTCCCAATGTTCACCTTTAGTTTTCTTGCAGTATTTTACAAAATATCCAAATCAATATTTAAAAATCACAAGTTTTTAAAAACAATATCAACAATCTCTTTTTTAACAATACCAATTATTGTTTTAGAAATGCTAATGCCACGCCCTCAACTAATTTACCTAGCTATATTACCTATGTTTTTATATCTTTTACAAGATCTAATAATAACTCGTCATAAGTATAATATTTTTGGCATTATAATGCTTTTAATCCTTTCTGTAATTGCCATTAGCATTCATGAATCATTTCTATTTAATTCTATTTTATTAGTTTTAGCTTTAATTTATTTTTATTGGCCAAGTATTTTAAAGAAACCAATCCAGGCTATTTTGATCGTGATTTTAATTATATTAGCAATTTACCCATGGATGGAAAAAGCAGGTCTTATTACCGAACTTAATTTTCTGCTTTTGCCTTTAAAAAATGTTTTGAAAGAACCACATTTTAATTTTTGGTTTATAGATCGATATAAAAACATTGATAAACATTATGCTGGTTGGCCAGGTTTTAGTTCGCTATATTATTATGGTTACACGATTGAAATCCTAACTCCGATTTTATTTATATTGTTTTGGATTAAAAAGGTTAAGCACAAAATTAAAGAATCTATAATATTTAAAAACTGGATTTATTTTGCCAGTTTTGCCTTATTCTTTATAATTGCCGAGGGTTTGCCAAGAATTGGATTAGCATTTCATCCAGATAGAGCTTTACTTTTAGCATCAATTTCCATTTCACTTTACTTGCCATTTCTGATCAATTCAATTTCAAACTATTTTGAAAAAAGATGGTTCAAGATAATAATGATTCTGATTATTTTAGGATCACTTATAATTCCTTATGGAATCACTTGGGCCAAACAGGGCTGGACAACCAAAAACGAATACAAGGCCGCTAAGTTTATTAAAGCCAATATTAAGGAGCCATCAATATTTATCGGTCAACCAGGAATGAGACCAATGATCAAGTATTTTGCCGATCAATCTGTTGTTAACCCAACTGCCGAGTTTATGTATGGAGAAAAACTATCTGATGATGATATTTATTTTATAAACAATATTACTGAATACATTTCTCACAAAAAACAATATATTGGCAAAATAAACCTGTTAAAAGACAAAATTATCACCTTAACTAAAACCCTTGATCCTAACCAAAAGCTTTCAAAGATAGATGCTCAAAATCAGCAAAACCTGAATAAACTAAAACAAACTTACGAAACAATTATTAAATATAATAACCGAATTTTACAAATTGAAAAAGAGGGTTCAGATGATTTAAAGCCTGTTTATATAATTTATTCAAATGATAAATTTAGTTATAAATACGGTAATCGTGGGGCCTGGAAAATTAGTAATTTTTATGGCGCTTCTTTAGAAAAATTTACAAACAGTCCAGATGTTTTTGAAAAGATTTATGACCAAGATAAAGTGATCATTTTTAAAGTTCGTTTAGATAAATTATAGGAGCAGAAAATGAAAAAAATCAAAATTGTTCATTTCATCACCGGCTTAGGGGTTGGTGGAGCAGAAAAAATGCTTTTAAAAAGTTTGCCAAGAATGAATAAGAGGTTTGGCAATATTGTTGTCTCCCCTAGTCACGGAGATACTGGAGATAAATTAAAAGCAAATGGTATTGATGTTAGGTATTTGCTTAAAAAAGGCGAAACTTTTAAATTATCAAGGCTTGGATATTCAATAAAAGAATTTAAAAAGATTATTGGAAAAGAAAAACCAGACATGCTAGTAACGTATTTAATTCACGCAGATCTTTTTGGCAGAGTTTTCGGCAGGCTTTACGGCGTCAAAAAAATCGTTTGTTTTGAAAGAGGGTCGCTTGTTAATTGGAACTTTTTAAGATTTTTTGATAGGATGTCTAGCGTTTTAGTTACTCATTACCTTTCGGTTTCTGAAGCCTTAGCATATTATTTAAAAAAATACTGGCTATTTTCTAAAAACAAAATTACTGTTATTCAAAACGGCATTGTTTTAAAAGATTTTAATATTAAAGTTGAACAAGCTAAAAAACTTAAAGAACTAGGACTAACAAACAGAGATTTTGTTATTACTTTTACTGCTAACCTGCGCCAAGGTAAGGGACATGATTATCTTTTAAAAGCTATTTCAATTGCTAAAAACAAGGCTAAAAATATTAAACTGCTTTTAATTGGCGCTGATCAGGGTGAAGAGTCCAAGATAAAAACAATAATTGACCAATTAGGTATTTCAAAATACGTCAAGATTTTAGGATTTAGAAGCGATGTTTTTGAGATTTTAAAAACCTCCAACCTATTTGTTTTTCCGTCTCTTCATGAAGGCATGTCAAATGCCCTGCTTGAGGCAATGACAGCCGGATGCCCAATTATTGCATCTGATATTTTAGAAAATAGAGAACTTATTAAAAATAAAAAAAGTGGACTCTTGTCGCCAGTTAAAGATCCAAAAAGTTGGGCCCGAGCCATCTTAAATATTTACAATAACAAGTCCCAGCGTCTTTTGTATGGCGCAAACGCCAGAAAGACGATAGAAGACCAGTTTGCAATAGAGAGAACTGTTAAACGCTTTGAGGAGGCCTTAAAAAAGATCTATAAAAACTAGGGTTATCTCTTAACCAAAGATCTAATATATTGATATTTGCCAGATTTGGTTTTGGAAATTGCTTTAACATATTTCCAAGAAACTTTTACTTTATCTCCCAATACTTTTTTGAACTTGTTTTCAATATAGTTAATATCAGTCTTAACAGGTTTTCTATTTTTAACAACTAATATTTTAACTTTTAAATAGTCTTCTTGAATAATCTGAAAAGCTTTAACCCATTTTTTAGCATTAAAAGTTAGGGTTAGTGCTGGACCAGAAATAATTGTTCCATCATATCGGTACATTACCCCGGTTGTTCTACCAACAATGCTTTTTATTAAATCCCCTGGTTTTTTGCACTTGCAATTTTTTGATCCCGTAGTTGCTAAGTCTCCAATTTCAAATCTAATAAATGGCATAGAAAAGTTATGCAAATTGGTTACCAAAACCTTGCCAGATTTACCTGGCTTCACCAGACCACCTTTTTCATCAACAACCTCTAAGACTGTCCAATATGGAAAACTGTGCAAGTTTCCGCGTTTGCACTCAGCTGCAATTGCTAGATTTTCACGAGATCCGTAAAAATTATAAATCTTGGTATTAAAAACTCCTTCAACGGTTTTTCGCATCTGCGGTTCTAAAACCTCGGCTGAGGTAATTATTACACGAGGCGAATGCATTTTGATTTTTTTATCTTTAATATATTTTGAAAGCTGATAAATCGCGCTTGCATAAGCCTTAATATAAACCGGCTTAAAAGAGTTTATTTTTTTAATGTAAGAATCCATTTTTTTGACATCCATTAAAAAACTATTCAAAAAAACTGTATTTTCCAGCCAGTTTTGAAATTTAGCCTTAATGTCGATTGACCCTTTTAAAAGATCTCTCTCAGATCCCCACAAAACTATTTTTTTATCGTTGAAATAATCAATGCCCAAAAAGTCACTGGCATATTTGCTTAAAACAGCATTGCCCATATTTTTGTATTTAAAGTCTTGAATAAACTTAACTGGCTCGCCTGTTGAACCGCCAGAAGAATCGTAAAACCAATTTCTTTTTTTAATATCGCGCGAAGTTAGATTATTTAGGTTTTTACGCATTATATCTTTAGTTAGAATTGGAATTGATTGAAATTTTAAAAAATCAACGCGGTTGTTTTTAATTAATCCAATTTTGTTAAATACTTTATGATAGTAAAAAACATTTTTATATGCATGAAGCAAAAGCTTTTCAAGTTGTTCTTTTTGATATTTTAAAACCTGTGCTTTAGTTTTTAAGCTTCCAATAATTTTAGATTCATGGTTAAAGTTGAATTTAGAAAAAAAATAAATTATATTTCGGATAGTTTTTTTAAACATAGTATATTTGTTAAATTTTTAATTTTCATTTATCCAATTACCAATCAATACTCAATTTTCAATGTTTGAATATTAAAATTTGGAATTTGACTGGTTATTGGAAATTGTTATTTGAGATTTAGGATTCTTATATTATTTCTTATTTTTAAGAATTCTTTTCGCTCCCTTAGGTTTAATAATTTTAACTAACTTTTCCCTATAAAGCCCTTTAATTATTGGCTTTTTGTATCCAACTTCATTTTCCCAAAAATCGTCATTATCTAACACTTTAATTACAAGTGGCAAATGTCCATCTTGGGTAAAAATTACACCGCCTGGCTGAAGCAATGGATAAAGATATTTTAAGCAAGTCTTGGTTGACAAAGCCAAATCAACATCAATATAAGCTGCTAAAATCCGCTGTTTAAACCTTGGCATTGTTTTGTCAAACCAACCTTTTCTAAATCTACAAACCTTAATGTTGCCATGGTTTTTAATATTTTCTTTGACCTCTTCTATTCTGCCTTTATAGCTTCCTTTAGGGAACTTGGCTGACAGGCCGAAAATGTTTTTGCCATGTTTTTCGGTATTTTTTGGAATTCCTTCATATGAATCAAATAAATATAACTGATTATTTGTCATTGATACAGCAAGTGAAAATTTGGCGCTCGATGATCCCTTAAAAACTCCAGCCTCAACAAAACAACCTTTTTTACCTTTGTTTTCTAAGACCGTTAAAAGAAAGTGAAATATTTCATATTGCCTGTGTGGAGATTGAATTTTTGCACTAATTTGATAGGCTTTTTTAATTAAGACCAGTTTTTCTTTTGCAAGGATTTTGTATTTTTTAGAAATCAAAAACAAAAGAATAAGATAAAGCTCCTTTAATCTTGTGGAATATAAATTGACTTTTGCTAAAATTGAATTGATGGCTTCCATTTTCTTTTGATTTACGCGCATTACTCATTACCCATTACACATTACTTTTTCAGTTTACTTTGGGTAAAAAGATATTTGCCACTTTTCGTTGGGTGAATGTAATTTGTATATTTCCAAATGATTTTAACACCTTTTCCCATAACAAGTCTAATTTTTTCATCAATTTCTTTTTTATCTTTTGCTAAAACTGATTGTTTTTTGATTAAAAGTATTTTTATTGTATCATAAGATTCTTGAATAATCCTAAATTCCTTAACCCAATCGCGAAAGTAAAATAGGTGAGTAAAATATTCTCCATGAATCATTTCCCCGTTTTTCTTATAAAAAAAGTCAGTTATCCTTCCAGAAACCTTTCCAATGGTTTTTAAAAGTTCTTTAGATTTTAAATGTCTAACGTCAACCATATCGCCAATTTCATACCGGATAAACGGCATAGAATAGTTATGCAAATTAGTAACAATTACCTTGCTCAATTTTGTACCAGGAATTTTTTCAGTTTCAATATAATTAACCAAACCAAACTCATGCATGTGGCCTTGTTTGCACTCACCAGACATTGGGCCAACTTCGCGCGATCCGTAAAAGTCATAGACTTTACATCCAAAGGCTTTTTCAATAGTTTTTCTCATACTACTCGTTAAAGTCTCGGCCGAAGAAATAATTGCACGAGGAGAGTACATTTTAATATTATTATCATTTGCAATTCTTGCTAGTTCGTAAATTGACCCAGCATAAGCCCTAATATAAACCGGCTTATACTTATTGATTATATTTAAATAGTTTAGCTGGTCTTTTTTAGTAATTTGGAAAGCATTTAAAAAAACCGTTTTTTTAAGCCAATTAATAACTTTGGCCTTAAAACCGATTGAACCAAAAAAAACATCTCTTTCCGATCCCCAAAGATATATTTTTTTGTCAGTTAAAATATCAACGCCGAGATAATTTGTATAATAATTTTCCAACATAGCGTTTCCCCATTGATTATAATTTTTGTCTTGAATAAATTCCGCAGGCTGACCAGTTGATCCACCAGAGGAGTTTTTAAAAAATCCACGCAATTTATAATCTTTAGATATTAATTCATTTTTATGTTTTTGGATGATCTCTTTGGTTAGAACAGGTATTTGATCAAGCTTTGACATATTCACTTTGCCATCTTTTATCAATCCTATGTCGTTAAATATTTTGTGATAATAAAACACATTACTATAGGCATGAAGTAACAATTTTTCTAAAGATTTGTTTTGAAAATCCTCAAGCTGATTTTTGGTTTTAATAGAATTAATCCTCTTCAACTGAGATTTGTAATTATATTTACTAAATCTATGAAGAAGATTAAATATGAGTTTGTACATAATATGTAAATTTTAAATAATAAATTTTAAGTTTTAAATGAATTTAAAATTATAATTTTGCAATTTATAATTTGATATTGAATTAAAATTTAAAAATTAAAATTAAAAATTCTGTTTTTGTTTTATCACCACAAGGCTAATTATTATACCGAGCAGATATGAAATAATTACCGAAATCGCAATACCATAAAGCAGATAGTGTTTTACAAAAATTAGATTTAAAGCTACAATAACAGCAGCAATTATAATCGTGATTAGTGTTGAACGAAAATTTCCCCTGATCCCTTCGGAGGCAAAAGTCCAAGCATAAATACTATAATGAAACGACAAAACTGCAGCCAGCGCAAAAAGTAACAAAAGCCCTAAATTGATTGGGTAATTAGACCCATAAAGCTTTAATACCACAAACGATACAGCAACCATTATAACAAAACCAACTACATAAAGATAAGGAATTATTTTGGCAACTTTTTCATAAATTATCGATTTGTCCTCTATTTTTGAGGCAGTTGGAAAAAACACTACCATAAACATTGCTGAAATTGATCCACCAATTAAAATGGATGATGAATAATAAGCATTATAGATTCCAACATTTGTAACATTTAATTGATGGTTAATAATTAAGCTGGCAACCTGCGATAAAACAGTAGTTGCAAGACCTCCTAAAACTCCGGCTAAAGCATATTTAAGCATTACTTTAAACACTTCGCGCTCAAATACAGGCTTAAGATATTTTCTAAGTGTTATGACAATTGGTAAAAACGATAGTAAATACCCTAACCCGAGCGAAATAGTAGCTGCCTGATGGCTATGATTTTTCAAAAGCAAAAGTATAATTAACGCTAAAATTAAAACCAATCCTTGCAGAAAATAATAAAATGAGGCTTTTTTCATTTTATGAAGAGATTGCAACGCCCCACGGACAAGAGTATTTAAAGACGAGAGAAATGCCAAAGCAATTGCCTCGTAAACAAACAACAGTTCTATTTTTAAAACACTAGCAATATATTTTGAAAATACTATTCCAAGGACTGCCCAAAGAATAGAAAACAACAAAACTGTAAAAAAGGCGGTTGAAATATTTGTCTTTTGTTTTTTTAAATTAGTTTCTTTGGAATTTCTTTGCATTAAGGCGGTTGAAAAACCCAAAAGCATTGGCACAGTAAAAAACATTGAGATTGAATAAATGAGCGCATATTTTCCATATTCATCTGGTCCCAAAACCCGACCAGAAACAATTTGAAATACAAAACCAATTATTAAAAATAGTCCATACCCAGAAAAAACATACAAAAGGTTTTGAAAAAAAGTTTCGGCCTCACCAGATAGATCAATTCCAAAAATGCGCTTGTAAAACCGGCTAAAGGTTTTTACTATTTTAGTCTTCATATGGCTTTTGAGCGATTAGATAAATATTTGGCGAATAGAATTTAGTTTCACGCTTAATTGAAAAAACTCTAAGTAGCTTTTCAACTGAAATATAAAATAATGTCTTTAATTTTGATTTAAAATCATCAATCCGCTTATCTGGTCCTGTTAAACCATAATTTAAAACACCTAAATATCCAAGATAAAATACTTTTAAGTTATTGTCTTTAGTGGCTTTTTTTAGTTCTAAAATATCAATTGGGCGTTGAATTTTTAAAGACTTTTCCGTATCAATATGGCGAGAATAAAAAGTATTGTTTTCTAAGTTTGGAACACTTATAATTACTAATCCGCCGGGTCGCGCAAGCTCAATGTGCTTTTTAAATATTAGATCTAACTTGTCAAAATGTTCAACAAGCCCAGAGGAAATAACTATATCATAATAGTTTTTAGGCGCAGTATTTTTAAAAGCATCCTCATTGTAAACTTTACCCTTAATTTTTAAAAGTTTAAAATTCTTTTCTGTGATTTTTGCGGAGTGCTTTTCGTATTCAATAATATCAGAAAAAGCTTCAAACTTGCGATTAAAAAATTCTGCCCATTTTCCAGGACAACCCCCGAGCTCAATTGTTGTAAAAATAGAGATCTTATTTTCTTTTATGATATTCAATATTTTTGAGGAAATTACTCGTCTAGAATATTGATTACCAAATCGTGCAGGCAATTTTAGATTTTTCCAGTTCTTCTTCCAATATTTTTTATCTGTAAATTCCATTATGATGGTTATAAAGTTTTTAAAGTTTGTAAAGTCAAATAAAACCCAGTTGCTTTATAAACTTTATGCTTTACGAACTTGATAAACTATTTTTTATTATTCCTCTTTCTCATCTCGTCATTTACTTCGAGCATTGATTCAAGTAATTTTGGAGTATATCCAGCGTTTTTAGAAGCTTGGACAATTCCGTTCACATCTTTTGGATAACACTTTCCACCAAAACCTCGGCTATCTTCAAAAACCATAGTGTGCATTGGATTAAGCCTTGGATCCATTGTCCACAAATCCCGAACTTCATAAAAATCCAACTTCATTGCTTTGCAAATGTCAAACATTTCATTTGCAAAAGTAACTTTTAAAGCAAAAAAAGTATTTTCCATATATTTTACAACCTCAGCAGTTGTTGCATCAGTTTGAGGATATTGCTTAACTGGGCCCATTATTGGAGCAACATGTTTAATAACATATTGAGTATCTTTTCTGTCACCACCAAAAACTATAAAAGGCATTTTTCTCTCATCTGTATGGAAATCGTAAGGGGTATAGTAGCTAGATTGGCCCAGATATTCTGGAGAGAAAACAATTCTTTTTTTGTATTTCTTTTTTAAATAATCTGTTGTCCCAGGTGATACAGTTGATCTAACCCACATAACCGGAGCTTCACACCAAGAAACTACTTCTTCAACAATTGAAATATCACAACTTTTATCTTCTTTCATTGGAGTTGGCACACAAATTATTGCCAAATCACATTTGTTGATTTCATCTTTTGAAGATGAGTCAGGATATCCTGGGTCAAATACTTTAATGTCATAATGATTTTTAAACATCTTTTCCATGCCTTGGCCAACATAACCATGACCAATAATACCAATTTTCTTTTTTGGTTTTTCAGTCATAA
>CAYPSR010000024.1:0-2157 GCA_964413595.1 uncultured Candidatus Saccharibacteria bacterium | reverse complement strand
CCAACATAACCATGACCAATAATACCAATTTTCTTTTTTGGTTTTTCAGTCATAACCTGACCCCATTCAATATCAAAATTTTCACCAATCATAGAGGTGATAGCTTGTTGAATTTTTGTTTTTTCATCGTCATTCATGTTGTCTCTTTGAACAACAGAAATACCAATTTTTTTAAATAGACCACTTTCCTGAGCCTTAAACTTAGGATTTGATTTAGAACTTGATTCCCCCTTAGATTTTTTATCTGCCATTTTGTTTCTTTCTTTTACCCCTTTTAATTATATTCGGGACTTATACGTAGACCACGCTTTAGCGTGTCGGAAAACAAGCTAAAACTTGAAATCCAATGCATAAGTCTTATTTAAAAAACCACTTTAATTTAGTGGTTTTATAATAGCAGATTTTTTCTATGTTTTCAATAGGTAGAAAATAGTAATGGGTAATGGGTAGGGTGTGGTGCGTAAGAATATATTTATTATTTTGATAAGTTTTTGTCATTTTCGCCCGGCATGTCATTCCTGCGACCCGTCTCGACTCGGTTAATCCGAGGTGGAAAGCAGGAATCCAAGATAGCAATCCTTAATTTTGATTTTTTACATTTTGATTTTTAATTTATATTGGGTACTTCTGTGCGAATCGGAGTAAGGCTTGGCCACTTTGGAAAGTGACTCAAATCTCCGATCCGCACATTGAGGTTGTTGGCCCGTAAGAGCTAACTGCGCTGTGCCGCAAGGCACATCGCGAGGTTCATGCGGAACTGGCTGACGATCTTGTCGTTGGTGCGGTTGCGGGGAGTCATGGCTGGGATCGGGATGATCTCGACATTGAAACCCAGCTTGGCCGCTGAAAGTGCCATGGCGCCGTCAATGCCCCATGCCGGGGGTTCTCCCAGGATGTCCTCGGCGGAATCCACCACGCGCTCGGCCTCGCGCACAATAGCAGCGAAGTGCTCTCCACTATACGCGTTGTAACCGTGTGCACACGACACCCGAAAGGCACCATCGCTGGCTGCGCCGTACATCTCGGGGAAAATCCGCGTGTGGATGAACTCGTCCACCGAATCTTCCATCAACATGTGCGTGCCCGCGAAATCCAGATCGCCGATGGCGACACCCCCGATCTCCTCTGCCTTGATGGCCAGGCGCTCGACCCACTCGACTGGGTGCTCCTTGTCGTCCAGCCGGACCACGACGTAGTCCTGCAAGCGCCATCCCATGATGTACTCGTAGGCGTTGAGGAGCGCTACGACGACGCCAGCACCAGCGTGGTTGCCCGGTGTCGAGATGACGGATCTGACCTTGTTGTCGTCACTTATTCCGCTCATCTGCCTGTAGACGTCGCCCATCACGTCATCGCTGCCGCCGTTGATCGCCGGAACAACGATAGCGTCCGGGTACATCTCGACGAGCGTGCGAGTGAACGTCAGAGACAATTGTACCGCCTCCGGCTTCCCGACGTATGACGGGAAGACTATGACCAACTGTTTTTCTGTGTCTTTCATAAGACTATCCCTTCCATACTCAGAGTTTCCGATTTGCAGATTTTATTATAACATCATATTACAAATATTTCAAGCAAAATTATAAAAATTGTTATATAACAAAAAACCAACCTTTCTTTCGGTTGACTTTTTTAAGATTATATTATATAGTATTGATAACGCAAACAACAGTTTGCAGCTTAGTGGGATTTCCCGCGAAGCAACTCCGCCCCCTGAGAACACTCAGGCCGGAGATCCCCAAAATCCTGGCAACAGTCAGGTGGGAGTCGTGAAATGCAACTGCTTCAGATCGTCGTTATCATCGAGGCGTTCTTGGCCGTGTTCATGGTCATCAACATGATCAGGACGGCAATCCTGGTGCCCGAAGCAAGACGGATGGGCATCATCTTCGCTGTCTGCGGATCCGGAGTGCTATGTGTAGTTTGACACATGATCCCCATCCTTCACTCGTGGATGAACGGGTTCGACCATCCCTATGTGGCGTGGGTCGTGGTTGCCGTGGCCTCGGCCGTGGTTCTTCTGTACACTATAGACTTCCCCTGTGTGGAAATCTCATCTGGCGGCAAGGAATGGATCGGGTGGTGGATGACGCCGTTTGATACCCCAAAGCTAGAAAGGGGCCAGGTCAGATACACAATCCACCCCATAACGACCCT
>CAYPSR010000023.1:4774-12873 GCA_964413595.1 uncultured Candidatus Saccharibacteria bacterium | reverse complement strand
AAAATATGTTATAATAAAAATATAAACTTAAATGTAAGGAGCCACATGGCGAAAAAGACTTTATCAAAATAATCGTATTGGATGATATTATGAACAAAAAAGATTTGATAAATTATATTACAAAAAAGAATCACTTCTCTTATAAAGAAACATCAAAAATGCTTCAGGGTTTTATTGACGCTGTTTCAGAGCAATTGGTTAACAATGACAAAGTTAAAATTAGTGGGTTTGGCACTTTTTATATTGCCAAAAGAAAAGCTAGGCAAATTGTGCATCCGAAAGATACTTCAAAATATATTCAGCTTCCAGAAACTTTTAAGCCGTCTTTTAAACCAACAAGTAAGTTTATAAAAAAGATTAGGAATTAAAATAGTATATAGTAGGTGGTAGAGAGTAGTTGGTGGAAATCTAAATGTGTTTACACTCCGAAGCCTTTGGCGAAGGATGTGTCATTGCGCTTGCCCCTCGTAGCTTTAGCGTAGTGGGGAGCCAAAATGGCGTGGCAATCTCATTTTCTTGTCATTTCCGCCCCGTTTCGCAGAATGGGGTAAACTCCAGCGGGAATCTACATTATAGAATCTAAAAAATGCTTCTAGAATAAAAAAAAAGAGGCATTTTTTGTTTCGTGGATCTTTTATTTTCTTGGTATTAGTGCTATAATTTCAGAAATGACTGAAGCTATTATTCAAAAATCATCAGGACCCGAAATTGAATTAGACGAGAATTCTCGTCAGCTTTTAGATATGTTTGTTTATTATTACACATTAAGGCAATTTGGTGATTTTGTTAAAGCAGATCTACAACTAGAAGCAACCACTAGCTTTCTTCATTTAATTTCTTCTCAGCAAATTCCCGGGATTGTTAATGAAGCAAAAAGGCATGTAATTCATTATCCGCAAGGCTTATTTCTTTCTGACAAAGCAATGCATCTGATTTTCCGAGAGCGGTCTAAATATGATTTTAGAATATCTTCAAATACAGATTTTTCAATAATAGATTCTAGGGTTGTAGAAATATATTTGAGTAACGGCAATAGGTATGTTGGGAGATCGAAATTTAATATTAATCATGATTCTAAAACGATTGATGAAGTTGATCAAAGACTAGCGTATCTGCATAGATATTCGGGAGTGGGACTTTTAATGTTGGACTATTTACAAGACTATGCAAGGCAAGAAAAGGTGAGAGCTATTAGGCTGACGACAAATTTAAGACCAATTGGTTTGGGGAATTTGGGATTTGATTATGTTGACTCTGGGATTTTAGACCCGATTCCAACTAAAGAATTTAGATATCGATGGCAAAATCCAGAATTTAGAGATTAAAATATTATCTTGCTTTTAATGCTCTTTGAGCCTCTTTTTTTTCGTCTTTGATTTTAAGTTCTTGTTTTTTATTAAACAGTTTTTTAGGCTTTCCAATAGCAAGCTCAATTTTAATAAATCCATTTTTGAGAAATGCCTTGGTTGGAATTGCAGCCGTGCCCTTTGTTAATTTAGTCTGGATTTGAGAGATCTCTCGCTTGTTTAAAAGCAATTTTCTATCAGTTTTTGGATTATAGTCACTCCTAGAATCTTTTGAATATTGACCAATAAAGGCATTTATCAAATACGGCTCGTCATTAAAAACTTTAACAAAAGCTTCTTTCAAATTCATCTTTCCAGTCTTAATGGCTTTGACTTCTGCCCCAGTTAAAACAATACCTGCTGTATAAGTATCTTGAAGCAGGTATTTATGATAAGCGGTTTTGTTAGCAGAGAGTGTATTTTTTAATTTTGTTTTTTTTGATTTCATTCTTAAATTAATATATGTAGAAATTAACCTAATTAATCTAATTATTCTAATTTTTAATAAATGATTAATGCCTAATTTAAAAATTAATCATTGGGATTTATTTAGGTTAATTAGGTCAATTAGAAATTAGAGTAATTTACCTTTATGCTTAATTGTTTTTTTGTTTTTGTTTAACCGTTTTCGATTTCAAAGTTTCTTTCTCTTCTTTTTCATCTTTCTTTTTTTTGACTTGTTGCCACTGGTTATAAAATACAGAAATTCCTGCCGCTACTGGAACAGCAATAACTACTCCTAAAATTCCTAAAATTTTAGCACCGATTATTAAGGCAATAATTGTAACAATCGGAGAAAGACCAACTGTTTTTTGCATTACTTTTGGAACTAAAATATAATTTTCTAATTGTTGAATTACAAAATACCAAATCGCAATAAATAATGCTGCCCAAGGTGAAATTGTTAAAGCTACTAAAACTGCTGGCACAGCGCCTAAAATTGGTCCTAAATATGGAATTATTTCAAAAAATCCTGCAAAAAGCGCTAATGGTAAGGCAAAAGGAATGTGAAATATCGTAAGTCCCAAGTAATCTGCAAGACCAATGGCTAACATTAATATAAATTCTCCTCTTAACCATCCACCCCATTTTTCAGAAACTTTATCAAACAGATTAACAACCATATCTTTTTTTCTATAAGGGACTAAAGACTTGATAAATAGTTTTATTCCATTTTCTTCTAAAAGCAAGTAAAATGTTAATACAATTACAGCAACAATAGCGCCAAGACCGGTAAAAATACTGCCACCAATTGAAAATATACTGTTTGCAACATTATTAAGTTGGCTAGATAGCGATTGTACTGGTTTGTCTAATAAGCTTCCCCATGTTGGATTTGAATGGATATTTTGATAAACTGGTACTAATTTTTTATAAAGATCTGGCAGGTTTTGGGCAAATTCTTTAATTTGATTAATAAGCGGTGGAATAAACAAAGAGAGCATAGCTACAACTGCGCCAATAAAAACTGAATAAACAATTATTACGCATAAAAATCTTGGAATTTTAAATCTTTGAAGCCTGTCTACAATAGGTCCTAGCGCTGCGACAATAACAAAAACTAGTAAAACCAAGATAATAACATCTCTAATTGCCCATAAAAAAATTAGACCTATTGCAATTAGGATTACTTTTAAAAATGTGTTTGTTGAAATATCAATTTTCATATGTCTACTAATTTACCAATTTATTACTAATCTTACAAATAAATAAACATGCACCCAAGAGGATTTGAACCTCTGACCTCTACAATGTCAATGTAACGCTCTAACCAACTGAGCTATGGGTGCAATATAAAATAATCACTTGAGCGTGCATTTATTATTATTTTATCTTATTTTGATTTGAAATACAACTTTAAAATGGTATAATATAACCATATTATTATTTGGCGCGCTCGAACCAAGAGTAGTAATTCCGGGGATTGGCGCAGTTGGTAGCGCGCAGCGTTCGGGACGCTGAGGTCGTGAGTTCAAATCTCGCATCCCCGACCAGTCTTATATATTTTTTAAATATAATTAAGATAGGGAGGTTTTATGATGACAGAAGGTGATTTAGCAGAAAAATTATCAGAAGAAGAAGAGGTTTTAGTAGAGGCTGATGGAGAAGTTGAAGAAATCAAAGTTAAAGAAAAAGATGAAGAAGAATCACCGGTTGATCGTGCTTTAAGGCTTGTGTATGAAAAAGAAAAAAGAGAGGCTGATTTAAATCGATCACGGAAGCAAAAAAAGCAAGAAGCTTTAATGCAACAAGTATTACAGGCGAGCATCCAAAGACGAAAAGCAAAGTAAGGCAAATGCTTTTTTAGGATATTATTAGCACTTAAAAAATGTTATAATTTTTGCCCCCATAGTTCAACGGACAGAACAAGACACTCCTAAGGTCTAGATGCGGGTTCGATTCCTGCTGGGGGCATTTTAGTTGACATAAATATTTTAATCAAATATAATAAAACAAATTAATCAAGGAGATAAAATGGTTTCGGGGACAGAATTGTCAGACGGACATGATTTGGTTGAATTGGCAGCAAGCGAACTTTTAGAATTAGATCAAGAGAATGAATTACTTAAATATTGGACTGTAAGAGAAGGAGAAAATCCTAGCAAAAAAGAACAGCGGGAAATAAGAAGAGAATTAAAAGAAAGGTTTTATGGATTAAATTGGCAATTTAAACCTAACGCGTATGTATGGGAACGAATCTATGCTAGTTATTATGCCACACTTGAATTAGAAATTAATCGGATAAAATTAGAATTGCAGCCTCATCAAGAAGGAACTTCACCAGTTTCTTAATTTGTTTTATTTTCGAACTAATTTCGAATTTCTGTTAACGAATTTCTAACCTAACTAGTTCATGAAATCTTGGGTAAACATTATGCCCCAATTTCCAGCTGAAACAATCCCGATTCCAACCTCAGAAAAACTTTTAGATAATATATTATCACGGTGCTTTGGGCTATTCATTAAACCATCATGAGCAATATTGACCGATGGTGCATACGCAATATTTTCACCAGCTGCGACATATTGGATTTTAGCATCAGTAATTCTGTCAAAAGGAGATCCAGAAACAGGTGAGATGTGGTCAAAATATGAAAGTTTAAACATTTCATATGAATGTTGTCTGGCAACTTCTTGAAGTTTTGCATTCATTTTTAATATATTTAAACCAGCAAGTTTTCTTTCTGAATTAATTAAATCAAGCATTTGGTTTTCAGCATTTTCGTCAAAATTTAATTCTAAACTTTGTGGGAATGTAAAACTTAAATCATTGGTTTCTGGCAAATATGCTTGGTTTAAGTTTTGCAAAGCTAGTTGAGCATCATTAGATGCTGGCACAAATAGGTTTTCGATTTTTTCACTCATAAATCCGATTGAATTTGCGATTGCATTTGTAAATGAATTATTCTTAATTTGTTCTTTAGAATTAGCTGAAATTGGTATTATTAAAAGCGCTGAAATGAGTAAAGCCGAGAAAACCCAGCCCGAAATAATGCCCGGAATAAAACCCAAACATCTGTCTAAATGCATAATTTCTCTGTTTTTGTGTTCAATTTTAAACACATACTTAAACACAACAACAACTGCAAGAGAATAGATAATTTGAAATATCACTAAAATTAACAAAAATGCACTAAAATTAGAAATACCTGCTGACATATTAAATGCGGATGATATTGCGCTTCCAAAAGCCTCGTATAAAAAAAATGCAAGCAGTAGCGCGAAAATAAAACCAGCCAAGCCAATTAAGCTTTCAATAGCGCCACGGCGAAAGCCAGCAAGAGCTGATAAGATCAAAATTAAAATAATTAAACCAATTATCCAGTTCATTGTTATCATCCTCCTGATGATCGCGGATCCACGCTGAAATAAAATATAACGCAGATTAATGCAGAAACATTATCGTTCGAGGATGGCATCGACCATCCGAGAACTGTTTTAAGTATTAGTTCTTATTTTATCCAGTTAAGCTGGATTTTATTCGAACAATAATAATATCCATTTTTATTATATCAGAATAAGAGGAATAGGGGAAAACCAAGGTCAAAGTCATTGATTTTTAGCTTCAATTATGATAAAAATGATTAAGAGATAAGAGATTAGAAATAAGAAATTAGAGCCAACCATATATCTTATTTCTTCATACTCAACACTTGATATGGGGACGACTGGTTTTGACAAATTAAGTCCTTTGATTTTTTGCAAGTGGCTGATTCTCTTTGTAGCCTTATCATCAAGAGAAAAAACAAACGGCAAACAATTAAATTTTGCCCCTGTCGCAGCTTAATGTGACAGCGCCTGCTAATTATTTCTAACATGATTAGATCAGGTGTCATATAGTTAGGTGCTGATTTTATCGTCTTCTGGGTAAAATCAAAAGATAAACATGGAGTGCGGGTTTATGTATTTTGTTAGTGTTTAAGCATAAATTCCTAAGTAAAATCAACACTGGCTATACTTGTAGACGAAAATCTTAGCTTTTTTTGGACGTGGGTTCGATTCCCACCGTCTCCACCATCCTTCGCTCTAAACTTTTTTATTCAAAAGGAGAAAATGATTTGGTATTTTTATTTATTGAGATGTAATAATAATGCACTATATTCTGGTATCACAAATGACCTTAAAAAAAGAATTGAAAAACACAACAAGGGCAAAGGCGCAAAATATACTGCGTATAATAAACCTGTAAAATTAGAATATTTCGAAAAGTTTAAGAATAAATCTGATGTAATAAAAAGAGAAATTCAAGTAAAATCATGGAACAAAGCGGAAAAGGAACAAATGATAAAAGGATTTCCTAAAAATAGTAAATATTAAATTTAAATTAAGGAATAAAACTTCTTAATTTAACTCGAAGTAAATGAAAACCTTTTCAATATTACTTCAAAACCATCAATATAAATCTCTTCCTCAAGAAGACCATTTTAAAATCACAAAAAATATATTTTCTGTTGCTGATGGAATTACTCGAGATCCAGAAACTTCAATTTATTGGAAAGACAAGTCAAGAGAAGAACTTATAAAAGATTATCCTCAAAAATCTGGCGCATATTTGGCAGCTAAGTTTTTTTGTAGTTCTTTTAATAAATACTTATCAAATAAAGAAATCAATCAAAAAAATCTTAGGTCCGCATTTATTTTTGCTAACAATCAAATTAAAAATCTGAATAAGAGATATATTCCTGTGCCCGATTACCTAGTTAATGACTTTTACGCCTGCGTTGCTAGTGGTGGCGTAATAAAAGATGGTTTCTTGTATTGGGGAGCAATTACAGATTGCGGAATTATTGTTTATGATAAAAAAGGCAAAACCAAGTTCCAGACTCCAGATTATATGGAGCCGTTTGCAAAATATATATCAAAACATAAAGGATATTGGAATGATCCGAAAAGGCGAGTGTTCATTAGAAGTATATTTAGAAATAATTCAAAGCAAATTAAAAATGGAAAACTTGTTTCTTATGGAGCTTTAACTGGCGAAAAACAAGCTGAGTTTTTTATGCATTTTGGCAAGGTTCGGCTGGAGAAGGATGATGTTATTATTTTTCATACAGATGGATTTACTCCAATAATCAACAATGAGAATTTTCAGACAATTTTATCCAAAGATTTTATGGGTATAAAATCAAAAATTTCTTCTTTGACATCAAAGTTAATTTCACAAGATATTGAAAAATACGGCAAAGAAAAAACTTTGGTTGCTATAAAACTTTAGGATAACAATGGATCAAAAAGGACTGTAAAGGATGGCTGGAGATAGATTTTACTCCGTGTAGTTTGCTATAATAGAGGTATAATTTCTTTATTTTCCATATAATTAATCCATAGTTATCCATATGAGAAATCCTTTAGGTTACAAAGTTCTTAAAACTTATCAGCAAGGACAAAACATTTATGAATTAACCAAACAATTTACAGCTTTTTATTTACATCCGATAAAAGATTCGCGTTTGATTGGTCATATGAATGATTCAGGAAGAAGCGTTCCCAGAAATATTTCCGAAGGTTATGGAAGAAATAATACAAAACAATATTTGGATTTCTTAGGTTTTGCATTGGCCTTGCTTTTAGAATTGCTGGAAGATTGTTTTTCTTTGGAGAAAGAAATCAAAAATAAACAAAGGGATACAAAGGATAATGAAGGAGCACTAAGGAGCTTATCTGTAATTATCAAACTTACAATGGGTGAAAAAACTATGCTAAAAAGCCAAATGGAAAAACTAGAAAACATTGCTGAAAAACAAGGAGTATTACCACAGAATCAAAGACTTTCTAAAATTGCAGAAGAAAACAGAAGAAAAGAAAAAGAATTTGATGGTTGGTTAAAGCAGATTTTAGATAAAGAAAGAGACAAATGAAATATATATTAATCATTGTCCCAGTTTTAGTTATTGTTTTTGGGATTTTTTTATTTTTACGAGGTCAAAATACTATGAAAACTATTAAGATTAAAAATCAACAATTTCAAGTTGATGTTGTAAATTTGCAAGCTGATATTGAAAAAGGGCTTTCTGGACAAGAAAATATGGCAGAAAACGAAGGAATGTTGTTTCAATTCTCTGATTTGGATTTTAGAACTTTTTGGATGAAAGACATGTTTTTTGATTTAGATATTTTGTTTATTTCTGATAATGTAATTAGAGAAATTATAACCTTGCAAAAACCAACGGGTAATTATATTCCACTTCATCGATCTAAAAAAAAGGTAGATTATGTTCTAGAGCTAAATTCCGGAGTTTGTGAAAAATATGG
>CAYPSR010000023.1:0-4674 GCA_964413595.1 uncultured Candidatus Saccharibacteria bacterium | reverse complement strand
GATCTAAGATAGTTTTTTATTATATAGATTCCGGATATTTCTTTGAAATTCCGGAATGACATTTTTTTATTCATAATTCATGTTTTTATCCGCCACCGCTCAGGTTCGTCCCGAGGTCTACGTCCACGCTGACGAATCTTCGCTTTGGCGGATTGCCGCTATATATTTAAATATTGTTGGCAAAAAGAAAAACCTCTCCTATAGCCGCGGGGGCTGCAGTCGCTTGGTGCGACCGCATGAGCGGTTTTTAGGGAGAGGTGAGAGGTGGGATCGAGGATGTTGAGGGGTCATGAACGGACAGATCTCTCCCTGGCTTTTGCCAGCGAGGCAGTCCGCCAGTCATGAAGCTTCTTGAGATGGGGAGTTGCCGCCCGGCTGACTAACTTTGCACAATTGAGCATGTGCTTGCGGCTGAGCTTTTTGCCCGAAGACAATTTGGGGCTTGTCCTTTTTTTAACTGGGCTTTTCATGGATGGCGTGTCTCCTTTCAGTCGGGGTTCCACCCGCGTTCGTTCATGACCTGTTGGCCGATCTCGGCTGGGTTGATTGGTCGGTGTAGCTTGCGGTAGAGCGTGATGGCGACATCGGTGAGGGACATCGCGACAGATGCGAGGCCGGCGCCGACTGGACAAAACTGGAAATTCAGTGATATTCCGTGTTGGTCGCCGAGCTGAAGTAGCCCAAACAGTATGCCGATGAAGGCATATAGCAGGCTTTGGCCTACACACATCGGCAGATCATTCGGGAAGAAGACTGCAATGAACTCAGTGACTACCCAGCCGATCAAGATGCCGGAGGCAACAACTTCGGGCCACTGAACATCTGTTGTCCAGCGATACAACTCGACGATTGCCATCGCAATGACTAGCAGTCGCAGGAACCACAGATAACATCGCATCGGCTTCACGACCTTTCGCGTGTTGGCGAAGGAATTATCCGCCGTAGGTGTTAGCGCAATACTTCGCGGAGCCAGCGTGCCATTATCCTTGCCTTGATGCGTTGGACTTCTTTGATGCCTTTTTCGGCCTCGGCCCAGGCCTTTCGGACACTTGGGTAGCGCCGGCCCATTTCCTTTTCGTTCGTCGTGAACAGCGTCTTTCGCATGGCTTTTTCCTCTTTGTTTTTTTGTCATCCCGAAGTCATATCGAAATCTCGAAAATTAACTACTGAGATTCTGAAATAAATTCAGAATGACAAGAAGGAAATACTATCTTGCCTGCCTCGCCGGTAGGCGGGGATTCCCGATCAGGTCGGGAATGACAGATCCTCCGCCAAAGGCTTCGGACTGCTTTGTAATGGGTTGTTTAGATTAAAGCTCAAAAACATTAGTTTTTCAATGTTTTTGGCAGAAAGTAGGGAGTATATAGTAGAAAGTATAGAAAATAAGAGAAAATATGATAAAATGATATTAGAAATGACAAAACTAGAATGATGAATGAGTAATCAATTAAGAAATCCAAATTAAGAAATTTGTCATCAAGGAATTTTATTAATAAATAAATAGTTCTCGACTTTGCTCGAACAATATTATTTTTCGACTAAGCGCAGTGCATGGAGAAGTATAAATAATGAAATCATCAAAAAACAAAATCGATTTAGAAACTTATCGTCATTCATTGTCGCATGTGCTTGCTATGGCAGTTTTAGAACTTTATCCAAGTGCAAAGTTGGGAATTGGTCCAGCAATTGAAAATGGATTTTATTATGATTTTGACTTCAGCTTCGCTGAGAACGCAGATTTACGCGGAAATAAAACAATTTCTGATAAAGATTTGATAAAAATAGAACAAAAAATGCGTCAGATAATAGATAAAGGATTGGAATTTAAACAAGATAAATTAACAAGAGAAGAAGCGATTAAGGAAATGAAATTAGCTGGGCAAAATTACAAAGTTGAATTAATTAATGATTTGCCCAAAAGCGAAGATATAACATTTTATCAGACTGGCGAGTTTGAAGATCTTTGTAAGGGTCTACACATAAAATCTACCAAAGACATTAATCAAAAATCATTTAAACTGATGTCAGTTGCTGGTGCATATTGGAAAGGTGATGAGAAAAATCCGCAAATGACTAGAATTTATGGTGTTGGATTTGAAACAGAAAAAGAATTAGCAAGTTATTTAAAATTACTTGAACAAGCAGAAAAACGAGATCATAGAAAAATCGGTAAAGAAATGGATCTATTTTCATTTCACGAACAAGGTCCGGGTTTTGTTTTTTGGCATGATAAAGGTTGGTTTGTATTTCAAAAAATGCTTGAATATTGGAGAAAGATTCACAGAAGAGAGGGTTATGAAGAAGTTAATACTCCGATAATGCTTAGTGAAAGCGTTTGGAAACAATCAGGACATTTAAAGAGTTTTGCTGATAAAATGTATTCTGCCAAATCACCAGACTCTAAAGAATTAAATTATCGGATAAAACCAATGAATTGTGACGGCGGAATTTTGATTTACAAAAATTCTATGCATTCATATAAAGATTTGCCTTTAAAAATGGGTGAGATTGGTTTAGTTCATAGATTTGAAAGTTCGGGAGAAGTTCATGGTCTAATGCGACTGCGACAATTTACTCAAGATGATGCTCATATTTATTGTCGAGATGAACAGGTTAAAAACGAAATTGTTAAAGTAATTGACCTGTGTTTTGAAGTGTACAAAACATTTGGGCTTACAATTGATCATATTGAACTTTCAACCCGTCCGGATAATTCTATTGGAAGTGACAAGGTTTGGGATACAGCTGAAAAAATAATGAAAGAGATTTTAAAAGAAAACAAGATTGAACATCGAATAAATGAAGGTGATGGTGCATTTTACGGACCAAAGTTTGATTTTCATCTTCGTGATGCAATCGGTCGTACTTGGCAATGTGGAACAATCCAACTTGATTTTGCACAACCCGAGAATTTTGATCTTTTTTATATAGATGAGAAAGGAAAAAAGAAACGGCCGATTATGATTCATCGGGTTATTTATGGCGCAATAGAAAGATTTTTGGGAATTTTTATAGAAAATATCGCTGGAGAGTTTCCAGTTTGGTTAGCTCCAGAACAGGTTAGAATAATTCCAGTTTCAAATAAACATAATAAGGTTGCATCTGATTTTGCGGGTGAATTAAAATCATGTGAAATTAGAGTTGGCATTGATGGGGAAAATGAAACTGTTGGAAATAGAATTCGTTTGGCTGAAGGTCAAAAAATTCCTTATATAATAGTATATGGCGACAAAGAGGCAGAAGGTGGAAAGTTAGCAGTTAGGGTTCGTGGCCAAAAAGATTTAGAATCTATGACAAAAGATGAATTAATTGAAGAAATCGCTGAAAATAACGAACCAAAATTAATTAGGGGGCTAGGAAAGTAGAGATATGGATCCAATGCCAAAAGGGGAATTAGGATTTGACCGAATAAGGGAAGATTTTGTTTTTAGTTACGCTTTGGAAAGAGTTGCTATCAGGACAATTTTCGAGCGTATAAGAGCAGAAAAATTACAAAAGGATGGCATTGATTTTACTGAAGAAGAATTAAAACAGCAAGCTATCAATTTTGACTATGGGCTTGTTGATGCGGAAATTTCAACGAATGCAGAACTTTTCCCAACAGAAGAAGATATAGCTGGAGCCAAGGAATTAGTCGCTAAGAAAGAAGAAATGATCGACAGAGACGATTTAGAACATCCTGGACTTAAAAAAAGCATGATTCCCAGGATCCGTGCTGAAATTGAAAAACGAAAAGCACAAAGACGAGAAATCGGCGTTGCTTGGTTAAACTTAATTTAACAGAATCATTTTATATTAATTGTTAAGATATTGTTTCGGATTTTGTGTTTTGAAATTCGAATTTCTTCGAAGGAGGAAATATGTTAAAAAACATTTTAATTGGTGCGTTAATTGGTTTTATTGCAGGAATTATTTTTATTCTTTTCGCAGTACTTTATGCAAATTATTATCACGAACATTCTTTTTCAGCGGTAGTTTTAGCATTGGTTTTATGGATAATCGGCGGAGGAGTGCTGGCTTTAATATTCCAGTTAACTGGCAAAAAAACCGAGAAAGAGTAGATTACTTATTATATTTTTCGTTTATAATATTCCAACGTTCTTTTTTAGTCTTTGGTGAAACATCATTTCCCATTTTATAGGCAACGGTGTTTGGGCGAGGGGAGAACTGAGAAACAAAAACCTGTTTCGGTTTAATAGTTTCAAGGGCTTTGAGAGTTTGCTCAAAGTCTTTTTTGTTTTCAGTAGGGAAGCCAACAATGACATCGGTAGTTATCGATAAATTTTTAATTTTTAATTTTAAATTTTCAATGATATTGAGATATTTATTGATATTATATTTGCGGTTCATTAATTTTAGAATTTTATCTGATCCGGATTGAAGTGGCAAATGTAGTGATCGTTCCCATTTTTTTGACTTTGAAAGAAAATCAATCAAATCATCTGAAAGGTCTTTTGGGTGCGAGGTCATAAAGTTGAAAGTAAAATCCCCTTCCAGTTTTTCAATTTTTTTTAATAATTTTATAAAATCAGCAGGCTTGTCATCCTGAGTTTCTTTTTTGTCATCCCGCACTTGATGCGGGATCCAAGATAGATTTTCATTATTTATATAGATTCCTGCCTTCGCAGGAATGACATCAGGGGTTAAAATGACATTGGGAGAACCATAAGAATT
>CAYPSR010000022.1:0-12914 GCA_964413595.1 uncultured Candidatus Saccharibacteria bacterium | reverse complement strand
ATTTACTTTAACATTCCCATCTGCCTTGCGGTTTTAATGGCCTTAGAAGCTTTTCTTTGATGCTTAGAACAAAGCTTAGTTCTCCCTTTAGCTTCAATTTTATTATCAAAACTTATGTATTTTTGCAATACATCCACTTCCTTAAAATCTACATCTTTTTTATTGGTGCAATAATAGCACTTTTTTTTTCTTTCCATAACAATATCCTACTAAAATTACGAATATTTACTAATATACCAATGATATTAATGGTCTCTAAACTATCTTCCGCATTAGTCTACGTGATTTCCGCGTAAGTCTGCGCGTGCCTCGTTAAAATCTGAAAAAACAATTCTACAAGGTTAAATTTTCTTCCGCATTTCTTCTGCGTATATTCCGTGTGCTTCCGCACTTGCTTAAAATGGGAAATCGTCTAATATCTTATCTAGGTCTTCACCATCGTCTGCTTTGTCTTTTGATGCTTTTTCATCGTCTTTCTTTGCTGTTGATTTAGATGCCGTTGATTTTGAATCTGTCTTTTTATCACTAATATCTTGATCAACATCTTTTGAGGATTCTTCTTTTGGTTCGGCTTGATATGAATCTGAATCATAACCACCTTCTTTCGGACTAAGCGCTAAAACATTGTCAGCAATAATTTCTGTTTTATATCTTTTTACTCCGTCTTGGCCCTCCCAGTTTCGAGTTTTTAATCTTCCTTCAACCAAAGCTTTTTTGCCTTTTTGTAATATTTTTTCAACGATTTCAGCTAATTTCCCCCAAGCAACTACTTCATGAAATTCGGTTTCTTCTTGACTATTACCCTCAGAATCATTCCACCTTCTATTTGTAGCAATTCCAAATGTTGCAACTGATTGACCAGAAGGAATAACTTTTACCTCTGGATCTCTTGTCAAATTACCTAAAATAATTACTTTGTTAAAATCTCTCATAAAAACTCCTTTACATTGATTTAGCATAAATCTTATAATTTTTTTTAATAATTTGGAATCAATTTAAGGTTTAAAACCTTGGCAACTGGCTTGTTTGGAATTTGAGATTTCAAATCTGGATTCTCATTACTCATTACTACTTACTGATTACTATGCTCAGTCTTTTAATAACTCATCTAATTTTTCGTCAAGCAATTTTCCTCGCTCTTCTTGTGTGGCTTCGCTCTTTACAACTTTTTCTTTTTTAATCTTTGAAGTAGTGCTTTTAACAACAGCTTTTCTGATTATTTTCCCAACAGTCTTTTTTCTGATTATTTTTTTTGGTTCTTTGATGATAGTTGCTGGTTTTTTAAAAACTTTCTTCTGTGTCTTAGTTTTAGCTTTTACAACAGGTTCTGAAATCTTGTCTTGGACTTTTAAAACAGGCTTGATTTCTGGTTTTTTTGCTTCTGGTTTTTCTTTTAGTTTTAATATTATAAGTCTTAAAATAGCTGGGATTTGTCTTAGTGATTCTTTTGTTTTATCAATCAGCTCTGCTTCAAGATCAATAGATATTGAAACTAAACCAACCAAATCAGTACCTTTTATTTCATATACTAATTTCTTTTTAAAAACATCAGAAACAAATATGATCTTTCCGCTATTGGCATCTATAACTTCTTTTATATTTTCCAAAACTTTTTCTTGATCTTTTTTTTCAAGTGTTGAAGGAACCATGCACTCAATTGAATAATAACTCATAATACAAATTTAATCCTAAAAATGTTACAAATTGGTACAAACAATACAAATCATTTGCACAAACCTAATTTTAGCATGTTTTCTATATTTTTTCAAATATTTAACATAAAACCTATGTTTATTATATTTTATTTTTGATTTATTACCTGTTACTAGTATGCATTTTTTCGCAAAATGCAAGCTGCAGTCTTTAGCAGAATTATTAGATAATTTTTTAAAGAATACATTTTTACCCATTGTAAATCTTTCTTCAAAGCCTCTTGAACCGGCAATTCGCTACGACCAGAAACCTGGGCCAGTCCTGTTAAACCCGGCATTACATCAAATCTTTTCAATTGCTTTGAAGTTAGAATTTGATATTCTGCCTCAATAATCGGCCTTGGCCCAACTAAACTCATATCACCAACAAAAATACTAAATAGTTGTGGCAATTCATCTACGCTAGTCATCCTAAGAATTTTTCCAATCCCTGTCACCCTAGAATCATTTGCACATTGAATATTTGGCTCCTTTTTTTCACCTATCATTTTAAACTCAAATGTTTCAGAACCTACCTTCATTGTTCTAAATTTAATTATCTTTATTTTTTTAGTTTTAAATCCCCTTCTGAAAGAAACAAAAAAAACTGGCCCGTGCGATGTTATTATAATTGCAAGCGACGCCAAAATCATTATTGGTGAGGATAATATAATCGTAATAATAGAAATAATAATATCAATTAATCTAATTGTTGTTTGTGTTAAGTTTTTCATAAAGATCAAATAATATTTTTTCCGACTTTTCCCAATATGTTGTTTTAATATTTTTTTGGGATTCTTCTACCATTTTTTTCATCAACTTTGGACTTCTAGACAATTTTAATACATTTTTATGAAAGCCAGCAACAGATGTTGAATATAATGCGCTTTCCTTCATTGTAAATTGACTTTCATAAGTTTTAAAACAAACTGTAGGTAAATTGAAAAAACGATATTCAATAAGTTTAACAAAAGTCACAATCTTATTTAAAGGATTTAAATTTGCTGGCTCTAAAGCAATATCTGAATTTTTTAAAACATCAAATACCTTATTTCGATTAGATAATTTGCCAAATAATATAAAATTTTCCTGCAACCTATTTATATTAATTAATTGTTTTAATTGGAAAAATCTACTTCCTGAGCCTACTACTAATATTTTAAAAGGCTTTTTTAGATTTTTAACTAAGTGTAATGCTATATCAATTAAAAATAAAACATTATCTTGTTTTCCTATGTGGCCTAAAAATACCAATTTTAAAAAATGACTTTTTTTCTTCTTAGCGCTTTTTGCGATTGATCTATCTTTAGAATCCATTCCATAACGAACAACAAAAATCTTTGAAGCAGAGATCTTATTTCGTTTTATAAATATCTTTTTAGTAGTCTCATTAGTTACGATGATTTTATCAGACAATTTTACTGCAATCTTTTCTATAAAAAGATTTATAGCCTTAAAAAACCTAGAACCATTAAGACGCGCTTCAAAAAACTCAGGCAAGGGATCGTGAAAATCAAAAACAATTTTTATTTTAAATATCTTGGGAATAATTGAGCAGATAATTAATATATCGGGTGGATTGTGAAAATGAATAATGTCAAATTCCCTATTAATAGCAACTTTTAAGGTCTTTAAAAATGCTAAAAAAATAAAACCAATCTGATTTATCCAAAACAGATAAGGAGAATTAAAGTTCTTAACTCTTTGAATTTTAATGCGATTGGTAGTTTGATATTTTTTAAGGTTTTTTGTTTTGCGTATACTAAAAACAAAAACTTTAAAACCGTTTTTAACTAAAGATCTAGATTCTTTATCAACTCTTGGATCATAAGGAAATTCGCTTCTTGTAATCATCATAACGCTTTTCATAAATCAAGCATAAATGATAATAATCTAAGAAGCAAGTTATAAATAGAACAGATTATTATGTTTTTGCATAAACAAAAATTGCGCCAATTGCTAAAACCACAAAAAAGGCTATTGCAGCATTTTTAAAAGGCTTTGGGCTCACTGGATTAGAATAAACATATGGTGGATCAAGTTGAGTAATATTAATTTCTTTAGATTTACCAAGATCATATTTTTTGTTATTTAAAACATCTAAAACAGCTTTTGATACTTTAGCAAGATCTTCTTTATTGTCATGGTAAAGTTTAATTGCAATTACTGGAGAATCTTTAGATATTACTGCATCGATATGATTTATGATTCCATTTTCTAGATTTGTTGAGTCAAAACCAACCCCTGCTTGTGAAAAAAGATCTTCAACAAAACTTTTGCTGTTAATTATTTCTGCAAAAACGCCGGCAGCATCCTGAGCACCAGAATTGTATTCACCGTTTTTGTCTTGATTATCAGTTATAAGTACCTTGGTTTCTGCCTGATATTTGGGTGTTAAAAATAAAGAAATAATATAAACTACAATACCTACAAAAACAGAAAAAAGTAATGCTAAAAGTAGCATGTTTCTAACCAAGTTTTTTTGTCTTATTGGTTCTTGCATCATAATTGCTCCTTATAGGTTTGATATGATATTTTGCCCAACAGGGACTTAATCAAAGCGTCTTGCTTTAGGGTAATTAGTTCATGTTCACGAAATATTTTTAAAATTCGTGCTCGCGAGATTTTATCGCCTAGTTTCTGCCTGCCTACATCGTCAACTGGCAAAATCTCATAGATTGGCTCTAAAATCTCATTGTCATGACCACAGAAAAAACACTTACTACTTTCATAAACACTTAAACTGCGTGGCAGGCTTTGCCTAAAGACTATTGGTAATTTATTAATTTTATTATTAATTATCTGAGCCTCTTGACGAGTCAAATTTGTAACCTTTGAACAATCTGAGCAAAGCGCACTAACAAGTTTTTGATAAATTACCAAAGATAGACCATTTAAAATCAAGTGACTTTCAATTTTGTAATTACTTAGTTTTTCAAGTAGGTTATTGGTTCCAAGAGAATTTATAGTAGCAATGACCAAATAGCCTCCGCAAGCAGCGTGAAAAGCTGCTTTAGCTGCTTCTGGATGATTAATATTTGAAATAAATATACAATCTGGGTCAAGCTTCATTACGCTATCCATCCAACCCCAATACCCTATTTTTGGATCGAACTCGGTTTGAGTAACATTAGGAATAATCTTTTTTACTTTTTCTTCATATGTAACAATAAACTTACCATTTTCTGATAGCTCTTTTATCATAGCATAAGCAGTTGTAGTTTTCCCGGATTTTGGTGTACCAGTAATTAATATTAAGCCCTTTTTTGAAAAACGCTCTTTAACAGTTTCTACTTCAGATTTTAAAAGTCCTATATTATCAAGCGAATAGCTAAAATCATTTAGATTATCTATCTCAATTATAATTTTTTCACCTTCAATTGTTGGCAGACAGGTAATATTTAGATCTAATTTTTGGCCAGAAAATGTATATTTGATTGAATTTTTTTGAATAATATTATTGATATTAGAATCAAGTAGCGCCAGATCCTTAATTCTAGTTACTAGTTCCTGATATTGGGCTTTAGAAAGTGAATATAATATTTGTGAAATTCTGGCTGTTTTAATACTAATATGGGCATCATCACTTTTTGGCTCTATAATAAGCAAGCCGGATTTTTTAGATATTGCAGAAATCAAAGCGTCTTTTAGAATTCTTGATGGTATTTCACCAGTTGCATACTGACGAAGTGGGTGAGCACCAATATCGCCATATCTATTTATTAAATGCATTAGCTCAATCTCACTTACTTCAATTGGTTCAATATTTAAACCAACTTTTTGCTTTAAAAAACCAATTGCGGCGCTTGTTGTTGAACTACTAATCGCGGCTTTTAAAGTTCCCTCTTCAAGCTCCATAGGAACAATTTTATAAGTTCTTGCAATGTACGGAGGAATGATCTTTAAAACTTCGTGAGGAATATATTTGAAACGAATATGGCTACTAAGATTATCACGGGTTTCAACTGATTTAACAAGCGAAGGGGTAAACTTAATCTTTAAAGGTTTTTCATCGATATTTGCAATTGTCTCTTCGCTCAAAGTTTTTTTGGAAGTATTGTTTGTAATATTGATTTCAAGACCTTGTTTTTCTCGCAAGGCTTTGTTTATGGTTTGCTTTAAAGTTGGACTAGAAAAGAATTTGAATGCTGCTTTTTCTGGAATATTAATAACAACCGTTGGATTATTAAAGTCTTTAAGAGATCTGGCCCTAGTGACTTTACTTTTAAAAGAGCCCAGCCCGGATATTAGAATATCTTCTCTGTCCTTAGCCTTTTGAACTAACAAATCGATAAAACTATCTAAAAAAAGTTTTATTTTATGATCACTTAATCCAGTAATCTTCTGCAAGTGTTTTTGAAGCTGAGTTCTTGTCATTCCCCTCCTCGTCCAGTGGCGTGCGAAGCTACGCGTTGGGCGAAAACCAATTAAAAGTTAATTTAATATTTCAAAATCTAGGTATACTATATAGTAATACTCGATTTATGTTTCTAAAACAATATATTATATTATCAAAAACAATTTAGAAATTATTATATTTTAATTATGTTTTTGATATTTGATATATTATTTATTATTTTTTTGCTCTAACTCTATCATATTTATTTTTTAACCATTTGTAAAGAAACCCGCAAGATATAATAATTTTAATTTTTATGTTTTAAATTTTAAATCAATTATAAACAATCAATTGCAAAATTTTAAATTAAAATTCATTCAAAACTTATAATCGAAATCCACGATTAATTTTTATGCATCAATACTGTTGGTAAAATCGCAGGTTATTTAGGTTGAGAAAATAACATATCTTTAATATTTTTTGATTATGTATTAAACTCAATTTGAGGGAGTTGCCCCGGGATAAGCCAAATATGTTTACGGGGTTAGCCTTGTTTGGTCTTATACAAATTGATCAAGCAGGCAAAGGCAGGTGATTTTTTATTCGTACGAATATAATCCTACGAATTTTACAAATCTTTACTAATATACAAATGATATTTATTAATCTTAATATATTTCATTGGCAATATTCGTACAAATTCGTAAATTAGTAGGTCCAGACGGCACAAAGTATCTTCTTTGATATGCCTAACGGGATGATGGTTATGCAATCTTTCTATCGAAAATACAGACCACAAAGTTTTTCTCAAATTGTTGGACAAACAACGGTTGTTAAAATCTTAACTGGGGCTATAAAACAGGGCACACTATCACATGCCTATCTTTTTTCAGGACCTCGAGGTTCTGGAAAAACATCAACAGCCAGAATTTTGGCCAAAACATTAAATTGCATGAGAAAAAACGCTCCTTGTAACGAATGCGAAAACTGCCTTGAGATTACCAAAGGCACAAGTTTAGATGTGATTGAACTAGACGCTGCATCAAACAGAGGAATTGATGAAATAAAAAACCTAATTGGCAAAGTCAGTTTTTCTCCTGCAAAAAGCAAGTTTAAAGTTTATATTATTGACGAAGCGCACATGCTTACCAAAGAAGCATTTAATGCACTTTTAAAAACCCTGGAAGAACCTCCTTCTCATGCGGTTTTTATTCTTGCAACAACTGAAATACATAAAATCCCACCAACAATATTATCTCGTTGCCAAGGATTAGATTTTAAAAGATCGGGCTTAGACGATCTAAAAAAGTACATAAATATAATTATTAAATCCGAAAAGCTTAAAATCGAAGATACTGCTTTAACCCTAATTGCTCAAGCAGCCGATGGGTCGCTAAGAGATTCAGCTACTATTTTAGAACAAGTTGCATCAATATCACTTGGAAAAATTACAATAGAAAACGTTGAATTTTCTTTAGGGCTTGTAATGCAAAAAGAAGTTATGGACTTTTTTGAAAATATATTTAATAAAAATGTAAAAAAATGCTTAAATGGAATTGAAGATCTTGTTTATTCTGGGTACAATATTGGCCTATTTATCCAAAAATGCATTGGGTTTTTAAGGCTTTATTACTTATCCTATTTCCAAATTAAAGAAACTGTGATTATTAAAGAAGAGTCTGATTTTATTGAAAAATATAAAGAAACGGTTTCAATACAAGATGTAATTCAAATGATAAAGGTACTAATCGAGGCAAAAGAACAAACCAACTCGGCTTATATTTCTCAATTGCCACTAGAGATTGCAATATTTGAAATAATAGATAATATATCTAGATTAGATCAAAAATTAGAAACTAGAGATCAGAAACATAATTTAAATTTTGAAAAAATGTCTGTTAAAAAAACAACCATAAAAACAACTAACGATGTGGTTTCAAAAAAACGTAATGTTATTTCTCGCGACGCTCAAAATGACGAACCGTCCCAATCGCTTTCCACGTCCCGCGATGAGAAAGCAGGGGTCCCTGTTTCGCCTTCAGCGAATGCAAAACAATCCCCAAATCCCTCATCAAACAATCCCTTAACTATTGACCTTTTAATTAACAATTGGCTTAATATTTTATCAGAAATTAAAAAAGTAAATCATTCTTTGATATCACTTCTTGAAAGTGTTGTACCATTTGTGATAAAACAAAATAACATATTATTTTTAACTAAATACAAGTTTTCTGCGCAAAAATTAACCGAGGTAAGTAAAAAACACTTGTTTGAAGATGTGATAGATAAGTATTTTAACGGAAAATTTATAGCAAAATTCGAAATGGCAACAGATACAAACAAAGAAAAGTTTAAACAAATTCGAAGCAAAATAAGTGAATTTGAAAAAAACAAAGATGATCAACTCCTAAACGACGCCAAAGAAGTATTCGAGATATAATCAGGTCTACCAATTTACCAATTGGTACTAATCTTACAAATAAAACAAAAATTAGTAAGATTTGTAAAGATAAGTAAATAAGTAGACTATTATGCCCACTAAAGCCCAACAAATCGACGAGTTAGCAACTTTAACTAAAATTCCGCCACAAAACCTAGAAGCTGAAAAATCTCTTTTAGGATCTTTGCTTATTGACAAAGAAGGTATGTATAAAGTTGTTGACATTATAAGATCTGAAGATTTTTATTCTAATTCTCATAGTCTAGTTTTTTTATCAATGATCAGACTTTTTGATAAAAAAGTTCCTATTGATATTGTAACTTTAACTGAACAGCTCCAGAAAGATAAAAAGCTTGAAGAAATTGGCGGAGCAACATACCTAGCAACCCTGGCTAATGTCGTACCCTCAGCCGCTCATGTTGCTGAATATGCAAAAATTATCTCTAAAAAATCAGTTCTGAGAAACTTAATTGCTGCTTCCCAAGAAATAGCTTTAATGAGTTATAAAGAGTCTAAAGATGTTGATGTAATTATTGATAGTGCCGAGCAACTAGTTTTTGCAGTATCTCAAAAAATCACCAAACGAGAATTTATTCCTTTGTCAGAAGTGCTGGCTGAAAGTTTTGAAAGAATTGACGAGATTCATAAAAACAAAGATAAACTTCGCGGTGTGCCAACCGGCTTTACACATCTTGATAATCTTTTGGCAGGCTTGCAAAATTCTGATTTGGTTGTCATAGCAGCCAGACCATCAATGGGAAAAACTGCTTTAGCTCTAAATATGGGCTTAAATTGCGCTGTTAAACTAAACATTCCTGTTGCGGTTTTTTCTCTTGAAATGAGTAAAGAACAACTTGTTGATAGACTAATATCAAATCAGTCTGGCGTAGATCTGTGGAAGATGAGAACAGGAAATTTAGATGATGATGATTTTCCTAAAATTGGTTCAGCAATGGGAAAATTATCAGAAGCACCGTTTTTTATTGATGATTCTCCAATGCTAAATGTTATGGAGATTCGCACCAAAGCCAGACGGCTTCAATCTGAAAAAGGTCTTGGATTAATTATTGTTGATTATATGCAACTTATTCAAGGATATTCCTCAACAGACAATCGCGTACAAGAAATATCTGAAATTTCAAGAACCTTGAAAGGTTTAGCCCGAGAGTTAAATGTGCCACTGGTTGCATTATCTCAACTTTCTCGCGCAGTTGAAATGCGTTCGCCAAAAATTCCACAGCTTTCAGATCTGCGTGAATCAGGTTCTATTGAACAAGATGCAGATGTTGTGATGTTTATTTACCGCGAAGAATATTACGATAAAGATACTGAAAAGAAAAATATTGCTGAAATATTAATCAGAAAACACAGGAATGGTCCAACCGGAGACGTAGAATTATACTTTGCGCCAGAATGTGCAAGCTTTAAAAATATTGAAAAGAAGAGAAGTGAATAAGATACAATTTCCAAGAAACAAATTCCAAGCAATTTTACAAATTACAAATATTTAAACAATTGAAATTTATGACTTATTTGTATCCTTGTATCTTGTAATTTGGAATTTCTAACTTCTATGAGTCTTTCCGCACAATATGAAATATGTTTCAACAATGAGGCTAAAGAGCATTGAAAATTACTGCGTATTGAGATATAATATAAACATGTTAGATAAATTATTGTGCGTCCAAAACGCTTTAATTTACAAAAATCAAGCTCTTTATCAGCTTGATGCAGCTTAACAATTTTTAGAACCATTGTTTAGTGAAAAGAACAAAAGTGTAAAGGAGAATTTTTGTTCACCCTCCGAAGTCCGCCAAAGGCGAGACGAAGGATGGGTTCACCCTCCGAAGCTTAATGCGAAGGATGGGTTTATTTCTGAGCAGTCTTGCGCTTTCGGTTAAGCACAGGGTCGTTGTCCTTTCGACGAATAAAATGAGGAGAAATCTCATCCATTATTATGGGATTTCTCATTCGCCAAGCTCTTTCGAAATGACCTCGAAAAACAGTCCGATATTCTATTGCTCTATTTAACTTTTTCACTTTTTATCTATCAGTTCTTTTCTAGATCCAAACGTGTAATTAGATAAAAAAATCAGCCTGCCAATAGGTATTGATTTAGAATAATCTAATACGATCTCGCACTCTCCGTAGCTTTCTTGATATCCATAGCTTTATGCGAAGGATATATGCGAAGGATGAGTCATCTTTTTTTGTACCTTTAAAAACAAAAACAAAAGGTGGAGGTAGCCCGATGGGAAATCACAAATCCCAAGAAACAAATTCCAAACTATTTGTATCTTGTATCTTGGTTATTGTGATTTATATCTGGGTGCTTCCATCAGTAAAACTAAACGATGGAGCGACTTCTTACTGACTGTAAAAGGTTGGTAGGATACAAGCCAAATCGGATCGGCTTGCCTGCCCTGAATTCACTTTGGGCTAGGATAAATCGCATTGTTAGATTTGTTAGTCACATCTGTGGCTAGCGAAAAATCTCCAAGATTAATTTCTTGGACCAGATCAATTTGTCTATTATCATTCATTTGGTAATAGAACCCCAAAGGCAGTAGAACCCTACAACCTCTGAGGATCCCGAATCTACGCTGGTTTTTCAACGTGGACTTTCGGGGGATAGTAGAAGACTATAGCCTTCCATGGCGCCGAGCGCGTCAAATAATAATATTTTTTGGATGTCGTTCGGCGTCTTTTTTAATACAACAAGAACTATATAAACAGACCCTGCGTAGCTTTAGCAAAGCATGGGTTTAATACAAAAAATTTTATAAATTTTTTGTGATATTTAATATAAGATATTAGGATATTATCTTTCATTTTCAATATCTCAATATTCAATCTCTTAATATCTTTATAATCAAAAAACCGCCAAATAAGGCGGGTTTTGTGTTTTGTTGTCATTACGCGAAGTTTTCGGCGAAACAATCTAAGTTTTTTAATTTTGTCATTCCCGTGAAAACGGGAATCTATACAATAGTTTTATTCTTCGACTAAGTGAAATTAATTGTCATTCCGAACTTTTGAAAAAATATCCGGAATCTATCTTGGATCCCCGATCAAGTCGGGGATGACAAACCGTCAGTTCTCGATTCGCGGAGTTTATCCCGATTTTATATCGGGACTCACTCGAACAATATTTTTTTGATATTTATTCAATTCCCAAATCTCAATTTTCAATGTTTGAATATTGGAATTTGAAATTTGTTTGGAATTTGTTTCTTGATATCTTGTATCTTCTTTTGCTTTGCAAAAGGGGTACTGCGGGGCGCGTAAAGAGTTGTTTGATAGCTTGAAAGCCACCAGCTCTTTACACGCCCGCGCGTAGATATTGTATGTTGTGCCTAGCCAGGTCACGCCACGCATTGCGGTATTACGTGCCTGACAAGGCGGGATCCCCTAATGAACAGGGGCATGGGTGATGACGCGTCGGCGCCCTTGCTTTCGGCGCCTTGCCGCATCTTCCTGAGCGATTGCCCTAGTGAGCTCTCGCTCTTCTTCCTTGCGATCATCTTCCTGCTCCTGCTTTGATACGACAACCATGCCGAGGGTTTCGGTAAGGTCAGCAATAGCAGACGGAACGCCCCAGAAGGGGTGCGTGCAGTATGTGCAGCACAGGGCGTCATACGGATTGCCCGTACCGCAACAACTGCATACGACTTCCGGAACAACTGGCTTCCATCCCCACTCGGCCTCGAGCAGCCCCGGCATACAGGTCTCGTAGACAACCTGCTTCGTCGGGTACTCCTCAATGACCCATTGCTGGGTCGGTTTCGACAACAGCGGGGGCGGTGGCGCAGCCACAGGCTCTGACTCGGGAACGAGCTCGGGCTCAGGTACGGGCGGGGGAACGAATGGATGTTCGCCCTGCGCGACCCACGGCGGTTGAGCCGTGATACGCCCTGTCGGCTCTGGCTCGGGCTCCTGCTCGGGACCGGGCTGGCGAGTCGGGATGTTGACCCCGTCGCCATGCTCGAACATCTCTTCGAGCCTTTCGATCCCGGGCCTGGCATCGGGCAGATTTTGACCTGCTTCTGCCACGATCGCCGGCGCGACACGCTCATCGAAATCTTCGCGCGCCTGCTCGGCGAGATGCTCATCGTCGCCCTCGGCCACGCCCTTCCCGTCCTCGCCCTCCATAGCTCCGTCAGGAGCGGAGGACGGGTGCCTATCGCCTTCTTGCGAAGACTCGGCAAATGGTACAACAGGCATGGAGCTAACCCATGCGACAGCCTGATGACATTCGGGACATGAATCACGACCGAAGCTGATGCTCCCCTCACATCCCGAATACGGGCACCTGTACAACCGCAGGAACGCCGGAATGTCAATGTCATCCTCGTCCTCGTCCGGCTCCCCAAACAGATCGGCTAGCGGCGACGGCACTCCTGGCTCGGGTTCCTCAATCGCGGGGGCCACGGGTTCGGCAGGT
>CAYPSR010000021.1:0-13005 GCA_964413595.1 uncultured Candidatus Saccharibacteria bacterium | reverse complement strand
GGAATGACAAGATGAGGCGATTTCGGCAGCTGCCGAAATCGCTGGTCCGCCAGGATAGCTTAAGCCCAAAATCTGGGCTGCTTTGTCAAAAGCTTCGCCAGCTGCATCATCTAGCGTTTCCCCGATTATTTTATAATTTTTTAGATCTTTTGTTATCATCAATTGCGTATGACCACCTGAAACAGTTAAAGATAGAATTGGAAGATATGATTCAATTTCTTTAAAATCAATTTTTGGATTTGTAATTTGAGATTTGTTTGTATCTTGTATCTTGTATCTTGTTTCTTGTAATAATGCAGCGCACAGATGTCCATCTATATGATTTATTTCTAAAACCGGAATTTTTAAAGATAACCCAAGGGTTTTGGCAGCTGTTTGACCAATTAAAAGCGATCCTATCAGCCCTGGGGCAGAGGTTACTGCAATATAGTTTAGATCTTTTAGCGAAATACCAGCTTTTTTAAGTGAAGTGTTAATTACATCACCTATAGCTTCCAAATGCATTCTTGAGGCTACTTCTGGCACAACTCCTCCGTAATTAGCGTGAGTTTCCATTTGTGAGCTGACAATATTTGATAAAATTTGAGCATATTTGTTATCAAAAGAAATCACAGAAGCAGCAGTTTCATCACAGCTAGTCTCGATTGCCAATATGAATTTGGTTTTATTATTCACGATAATAAGTTAAGGTTAATATATTAGCTCGCCCTGCGAAGTCCAAAGGACGAAGTAGGGTCGCACGATGTTTCTATGGCAAGGATAAATCTTATAGAAATTAACCTAATTAACCTAATTACTAATTGATCTAAATAATCCCTAATTTCCCAATTTAGGAATTTCCTAATTGGGATTTGATTAGAAATTAGAATAATTAGAAATTAGAAATTTATATAATTCTATTAGCTATTTTAGCATAAAAATGGTAAAATTAGAATATACAAATCAATTAGTACAAAAAATACAAATGATTTGTAAATTTGTATACAATTTGTACATTATTAGGGATTATGGAAATTATAGACAATATTGATCAAAAAACTTGGGATAATTTTGTTAAAAACAATAAACAGGGAAGTTTTTTGCAATCTTTTAAATGGGGTGAGCTGCAAAAGAAAGAAGGCAAAAAAATATGGCGTTTTGCAATCGAAAATGGGGATAAATATCTTGGCGTATGTCTTTTGATTAAACAAAGCTTACCACTTGGATATTCGTATTTATATTCTCCAATGGGGCCAGTAATGTCTTTGTCAAACCTAGAACTTAAAATAGGAAAAGACCTAACAGCTAAAATCTATAAAATAGCCGAAGAAGAAAAATCAATATTTTTAAGGTTTGAGCCAAAAACTAATTCTCTATCTAAAGTGCCAGTTGGTTTTGTAAAAAGTTTTCAAGTTCAGCCAAATAACACTCAAATATTAGATTTAAGCCAATCAGAAGATGACATGCTAAAAAATATGCATTATAAAACCAGATATAATATTCGCTTGGCAGACAGGCAAGGAGTTATAGTAGAAGAGTCAAAAGGTAATCAGGAAGATCTTGATGCATTTTATAAATTAATGCTTGATACCTCAAAAAGAGCAGGAATCAGTTGCCATCCTAAAAGGCATTATTATGAAATTTTAAGTGTTTTAGGTTCTGACCTGCCTGACGGTAGGAAAGGTATGGTAAAATTATATTTGGCTAAATACAAAGGTTCGGTAGTTGCAGCCGCAATTATAATTTATTTTGGCGATATTGCCACTTATGTTCATGGTGCCTCTTCTAACGAGTTAAGAAATATTCAAGCGCCTTATTTGATTCAATGGAATGCTATTAGGCACGCTAAAAGTATTGGCTGTAAATATTACGATTTCGGGGGAATTGCACCAGCTGATGCTAGTGATAATCATCCATGGGCCGGTATTACTAAATTTAAAAAAGGATTTGGTGGATATAGCGAAAGTTATATGGGATCAATTGATTTTCCATATCGCCAAGGACTTTATAATCTATATTTATTACAAAGAAAATTAAGAAAAAGTAAATAGATCGAATCTTGTCATGCCGAACTCGTTTCGGCATCTCAGAAGCTAACATTTATGGAAAGAAAACAATATTATGTGTATATTATAACTAATAAACGAAATTCAACCTTTTATATTGGTGTGACGGATAACTTGATAAAAAGAATATATTAGCATAAGAATAAAATAGTTAAAGGCTTTACATCTAAATATAATGTTAATAAATTAGTCTAATATGAATTTACGGATGATGTTGAGTCTGCAATTAAGCGCGAAAAGCAATTAAAAAACTGGCATCGTGATTGGAAAATCAATCAAATTAAAAAGAAAAACCCAGAATTTAAAGATTTATACAATGATTTAATTTAATAATATTAAGGAGATCCTGAAATAAATTCAGGATGACAATAATGTCGTTAGTTCAAAAAATCAAAAAAATTAAACATTTTGCTTTTGCGCACCTAGCAAATATTCTATATGGTCGTCCTGCCAGAGATATGACCATTATTGGCGTAACTGGAACGAATGGAAAAACCACAACCGCAACTCTAATTCATCATATTTTAACGCAAGCCGGTTATAAGGCTGGATTAATTTCAACTTTAAATTTTAAAATTGGAGATTCTGAGTTTGATAATCTAGATAAAATGACTGCACTACCATCTTTTCCATTCCAAAATTGGCTTGCAAGAATGAAAGGCGCTAAATGTCAATATGTTGTTATGGAAGTTACCTCGCATGCTTTGGATCAATTTAGAATGCTAGGCGTCCCAGTTGATATTGCGATTTTTACTAATTTAACTCATGATCATTTAGATTATCATAAAACTATGGAAAATTATAAAAATGCTAAGTTAAAATTATTTAAAACTCTTAAAAAGTCGTATCGAAAGCCGGGCGTAAACAAAATTGCAATTATAAATAGTGATGATCAATATGCAGAGGATTTTTGGAAGTCTTCTAACGCGGATATTAAAATGGCATATGGTTTGGGAAGAAAAAAAGCGCAAGAACAAATTACAGCTAAAAAAATAACATATCTATCGCATAAAACAAGATTTACAGCTGAAACCCCATATGGTGAAACTGAAATTTCAATTCCAATGATTGGAAAATTTAATGTATATAATACTTTAGCAGCTATTTCAGCCACAACATCTCAAAACATTCCGCTTGATAAAATCAAATCTGCAATAGAATCTTTTCCGCAAGTTCCTGGCAGAATGGAAAATGTGGAAAATAATCTTGGCATAGGTATTATTGTTGATTTTGCTCATACTCCAGATGCACTCAAAAAAGTTTACGAAACTTTAAAGCCATTAACTCATGGAAAAACTATTGTAGTATATGGGGCAACTGGCGAGCGTGACAAAACGAAAAGGCCAATAATGGGAGCCATTGCTACTCAATATGCAGATACGATTGTTGTTACAAATGATGATCCATATCATGAAAATCAAGATGAAATTGCAGATGCGATAATAGAAGGAATCAATAAAGGAAATCGAAATATGAAATTTGAAACTGATGAAAATCTTTTTAAGATTTTAGATAGAAAAGAAGCTATTTTGAAAGGTTTGTCTTTGGCTAAAAAAGGAGACTCAGTTATTATAACTGGAAAAGGTGGGGAAAAAGTAATGGCTATTGGAGATAAAAAAATCCCATGGAGCGATCGTGGGATTGTAGAGGAGTGGATAAAGGGAAAAAGATAATAGCTAATAGTTAAAAGCTAGGGAAAAACATTTTTTGTCATTTCTGTGAAAACAGGAATTTGAGATAATTGTGTTATTAAAGTATAGTGAAAACCTATTTAAAAAATTAATCAAGGAGAAATATGATAGAATTTAGATGTAATCCCGAGGATTTAGCTAAATATGATCCAGAGGGTAAAGGAGAAGCAGGGTTAAGACTGGCTTTTGAGCGGGCAACCGTTGTAGGTAAATTAAAAAACTGGGAAGAACAAACCGGGCAACGAGTGTGTCCCGAAGAAGCCCGCCCTGATTTGTTTAGTTTAACAGGTCAAAATTCAGATCAGCCGAGTCAAACAGACCAGCCGAGTGACTTGAATAGAAGTTAAAAGAGAAATAAGATCTTAAAAGAAGAAGACATCCAGCCGTGGGGTCCAACCGATGAGGTTGGTGGCAAGATGTCTTTTGTGGTTTGTCGGCGTTTTAAGGCGCCGATTTTTTGTAGGGTAGTTGTGTGGGTGTCAGCGAGATGCTAGGGGTGGTGGCGGCGGTTCGCCACTGTATTCGTCTTTGTGTAGGTGGATCTCTAGAATCCAGCGGTTGCTCGCCATGACTCCAGAGGGTGTGTTCTCGAACCAGTACTTACGCTCGTCTAGGCGTGGCGGACGTAGTTTGGCCCAGCGAGACTTGTTGGGTGGCACATCGTTGAAGTACTTGTACTCCCCAGCCCCTTTCTCGAGTGTGACCAGCACTGGCGCGCGTTGGTCGTTAGATGGCGCGTACGCATCTAGTTCGCCGTTAGGCTTCTTGCGCCAGAAGAAGCTTGGTGTCATTGCGTTACCCTTGACCATCGGTGCACACCAAATCACCGCTTCGAAGTCGAAGGTGAAGCCCGCGCCGAATTGGCGGTAGGCCTCGACCGTTGCTGTTACCTTGTTGTTGTGTGCCCGGATACCGAGCGCAATCAGGCCGACGATCAACACAATCAGAATTAGATGCCATACTCGTAGCATGTTTAGCCCTTCTTCCTTACGGTGAAGATTATCTCCGAAAAATCGGAGGTGTTAAACTACGAAAACCATTATAATATTATCATAAATGTATTGTTTTGTCATTAGTTTTCTTAACATTTAGATGAAATTAGAGTAAAATAAAACCATCATCTAAGAACTCATGGAAAATGTAGTTTTTGGATTTCATCCTCGAACAATAAATCATTATGAAAAAAACTCGATTAGTTTTAATTGATTCAAACGCCATTGTGCATCGGGCGTATCATGCGATTCCGACATTAACAAATAAAAACGGTGAGCTTTTGAATTCTGTTTATGGATTTTCTCTTATTTTTTTAAATATGATTCGGGATTTAAAGCCAACACATATTGCTGCTACTTTTGATGTTGCCAAAAAAACATTTCGTCATAAAATGTATGTTGAATATAAAGCTAAAAGAGCCAAAAAACCTGATGAATTTTATGAGCAAATTCCAAAGATAAAAACAGTATTAGATGCTTTAAAAGTACCAATTTACGAACTCGGCGGATATGAGGCAGATGATATTATTGCGACAATTTCAAAAACTGCTTATAAAAACGTGGATGAAATTATTATTGTGACAGGTGATTTAGACAACCTTCAACTTGTAAATGACAAAGTAAAAGTTTGGACAATGAAACGAGGTATAACTGATACGGTTCTCTATGATACAGAAAAAGTAAAAGAAAGATATGGGTTTGGTCCTGAGGCTCTTGTTGAGTACAAAGGACTATATGGAGATACGTCTGATAATATTCCAGGAGTAGCGGGAATTGGAGAAAAATCTGCGACTGAATTAATTAAGAAATATCAAACCATAGAAAATGTATATAAAAATATTGATAGGTTATCACCAAGATATCAGAAACTTTTAAAAGCGCAGAAAGAACAATCTAAGATGTCAAAAGAATTAGCGCAAATGGTTGATAATGTTAAAATTAAATTCGATTTAGAAAAATGTAGGTTTGGTAAGTTTAATAGGCAAGATGTATTAAATATATTTCAAAACTTTGAATTTAAAAGTCTAATTTCTAAGATACCTCAAAATATTCAAACAGAACCTGTAAGCCTATTTTCAGACAGTGCAGAAGAAAATCTCCCAAGTCATAAAAATAAATATCAACTAGTATCAAATGAATCAGAGTTTAAAGATCTTATTGCAAAACTCTCGAAATCTAAAGTAATTGCATTTGACACAGAAACTGATTGTCTAGATATGATAACTGGAAGGCTTTTAGGAATTTCTTTTGCTTGGGAAAAGGGAAAAGCGTGTTATGTGCCTTGGAAATTGATCTGTCCGCAGGAATGTCATTCCGGAATTTCGAAGAAATATCCGGAATCTATACGATCAAAATCTATCTTGGATTCCCGCTTCTGCGGGAATGACAAAAAAGAGTGTCGGGACGACAATTATATAAAAATCAAAAATATTTTAGAGGATAGTCGAATCAAAAAAATCGGCCATAATTTAAAATATGACTGGTCTTTATTATATAGATACGGAATTGATACTGGTCCGCTTTATTTTGACACAATGATTGCATCTTATCTTTTAAATACTCAAAGTAGAGCACATGGACTCGATAATACTGCATTTGTAGAATTAGGATATGAAATGCAGCCTATTGAAGATTTAATTGGGAAAGGTAAAAACCAAAAGAAATGTGATGAAATCGAAGTTGAAAAGCTTGCTCAATATTCTGCTGAGGATGCTGATATGACATTTCAGCTATATGAAAAATTTGCGCCAAGGATTATAAAAGAGAAATTATCAAAATTATTTGATGAAATAGAAATGCCACTCATAAAAGTTTTGGCACAAATGGAACTAATTGGCGTTAAGCTTAATGAGGATATTTTAAAAGATCTGAATAAAAAGGTGAGCGCTCAAATTACGGGCTTGAGGTCTGATATATATAAAAATGCAGGTTCAGAATTTAATATTAATTCTACTAAGCAACTTCAAAAGATTTTGTTTGATGATCTTAAAATATCAACAGATGCTGTTAAAAAAACCAAAACCGGACATTCAACAGCGGCAGCCGAACTTGAGAAACTTAAAGGAACTCATAAAATTATTGATTTAATTCATAAATATCGTGAACTTACAAAAATTAAAAATACATATTTAGATGCTTTGCCAAAACTGGCGCGCCCGCGACATCTCGAGAAGGAACCTGCTTCGTTGGCAGGCGGGCGACGAGAGATTCCCTCAAAAACAAAGAACGAGATTTCTCGCGCCATTCGAAATGACAAAAGAATCCATACAAGTTTTAACCAAACAATAACAACTTCTGGGAGATTATCATCATCTGATCCAAATCTGCAAAATATTCCAATTCGTACTGATTTAGGACAGGAAATTCGCAATGCTTTTACAGCTGAAAAAGGAAAAGAAATTGTTGCGTTTGATTATTCTCAAATTGAACTCCGCATTGCAGCTCATTTTTCAAACGACGAGAAAATGATTAAAGCGTTTGAAAATAAACAAGATATTCATAGCGCCACTGCTTCTTTAATATTTAACAAACCTATTGCAGAAATTTCTAAATCAGAGCGTAGAGTTGCTAAAACTGTTAATTTTGGTATTTTATATGGAATAAGCGCCTATGGTTTGTCGCAAAACTTAGGCAATAGTCGAGAAGAAGCACAAGATTTAATTGATAGGTACTTTAACTCTTTTAAAGGTGTTAAAAAGTATTGTGATCTTGAAATTGAACGAGCCAGAAAGACCAGTTATGTTGAAACTATGTTTGGGCACAGGCGCTATTTGCCAGATATTAATTCAAGCGTTTTCAATTTTAAAAATGCGGCTGAGAGAATGGCAGTAAACCATCCGATTCAAGGTACGGCTGCGGAGATTATGAAGTTGGCAATGATAAAATTAGCTGAAAAAAATCTAATAGCATCAGATGATTGCAAATTAGTTCTACAAGTTCACGATGAATTAGTTTTTGAAATTACAAAAGATAAAATCAAAGAATATAGGGAAAAAATTAAAACAATAATGGAAAATATAGTACAATTAAAAATACCACTTGTTGTTGATTGCGAGAGTGGTAAGAGCTGGGGAGAGCTCTCCGCATTCGCCAAAGGCGAAGCAGGAGTCCCTGCTCGCGCTTTGCGCGATGCGGGAAAATAAAATTAAAAATTTAAATATCAAAAATCAAGATTTAAAGATCAGATCAGAAATTATTCGTCGTCAGCATCTTCGGGTATAGAATTAACAGCTCTTTTCATTCGATTAGCTTCACTCGATCAGCCCCTGCTTGTAATTGCGTGATTTGTTCTTCTGGACTGCCAGCAACTCTATCAATAATAGCCTTTTCAGCAGAAGTTGGTTTATGCTCTTTCCCATCAATGGAAACTGGTCCTCTCGCGGATAATCCCAAAGATCTTCCAGCCATATCTTTTTGCCAATTATTTGATTGTCCAGAACCAGCCCGGCAAGGTAAAGATTCTGTCATAAAGCTCCTTTTTTACTAATATTACTTTTATAATATCAAAATGATTCAAATTTTAACAGGGGAAAATGAATTTGCGATAAAAAAAAGCATCCAAAAAATAAAAAGCCAGTTTGTTCAAAAAGCCGGTTCGGATTTTGGGATTACTAAAATATCAGCCTCAGATGGACTTGGAAAATTAAAAGATGCTTTAAAAACCAATTCATTTTTTTCAGATTTAAGATTGATTATTATTTCTGATTTTTTAAAATTAGATAGTGATAGTGCTAAAAAAACTATTGAAGTTTTAAAAAATATTGATAGGAAAACAATTGTTATTCTATATAATATTGGCAAAACTGACAAAAGAAAAACCAAAACCTGGGAAAAATCTGATTTTAAAATAAAAGAACTTTCATCTGACATTAATATCTCAAGATTTATTACTCAAAAAATTGCTGAAGATAAAATTAAAATTTCTGTTGATGCTAAATCAAGGTTTTTGCAATATTTGGGCAATGATTTTTTTAGAGCCGAAAACGAGCTGGAAAAGCTAAAAGCTTATTCATTGAATCGTGAAATTTCTGCTGAAGATGTTGAGCAGATTGTAAGTCCAGCAATTGATTCTTCAATATTCAATTTGATAGATGCTATTGGTGCTAAAAATACTCAAAGGTCTCTAAATGAACTTAATAAATTATTGATAAATGGCGAAAATGAAATATATATTTTGACTATGATTGTTTATGGATTTAGAAATATTATATTGGTAAAAAGCGCCCTAAAAGCAGAAAAATCTAACTATAAAATTGCGTCAAAGATTAAAATGCATCCATTTGTTGTAAGCAAAACTATGGCTATAGCAGACAAGTTTTCTTTTAAAGATCTTCAGGCTATTTATGATAAATTATTAAGCGCAGACCTATCACTGAAAACTGGCAAACAAGAGCCAAAATTGCTTTTAGAGATGCTTGTAAGTTACCTTTCAAGATAGTTATAATAGAAATATAATGATTCAATTTTTAATGCTTTAATTTTTATTGAAAATTTAGAAATTGGAAATTGTATCATTTGATATAAGGAGGGGTTTTGCTAAGTGGTCTAATTAGAAAATTTAGCTTTATATCTTTGGTATTATGTTTTGCCATAGTATCTCTATTTTTTATTACAAAAACTCATGCTCAGACGATTGAAGAAATTTCAAACGGTGTGAATGTGAATAATATTAATTTTAATGTTGAGGTTTTGCAAAATGGTGATCTTAATATATCAGAAACAATAAAATTTAATCCTGGATTTAGCGATTTAATGCCAGTCAGTTGGCCAATCTATGCAAAAAAAATTAAAAATGTTTCTGCCAGTCAAAATGGTCAAAATATTGCAGTTGATAAAAAAAATATAACCAAAACAAAAACCGGGTTTATTATTATTAATCTTTTAACAACCAATAATGAACTCAATATTTTTTGGCAACAGAAGAGTGATTTTTCAACAGAAGATAGTTTTGATAAGCTAAGATTTGTTGTTTTAGATCAACCAACAATAAGCATTGATAATCTTAATATTAATATTGATCTAAGTAAAAATCCGGAAAATGCACTGAGTTTTTATGCGATTCATGGTGTAGAGCAATTTGGAGAGTATTTAAATCCGCAGAAAGATTATGGATTTTGGGCAAAAGGAGTTACAGGATTTTCAACAACCTCCATGATTATCAAGGTTCCTGCAAATTTTTTAGATGTGTCACAGATTAAACACGGGCTTGCCAAACTTAACGAATATGGTTTTGGAATATGGATTATTATTTCAATATTTATTCCAGCATTAGTTTTAATTATTATTTTAGCTGTTTATTTAAGGAAAAGATCTTTAGAGAATATTAATAATACTGGTGAAAAAAACGCGCAGAAACCGATTGATATTGCGCCAGAGATTTTAGGAGTATTGTATGGTCAAACATTTTCTGGTCGTGAGTTGGCTACAATCATTATTAATTTAGCAATAAAAGGATATATCTATATAATAGAAAAAGACAATGGTTTTGTTTTTGGTCAAAGAAAAGAATTTACAGGTTTAAATGATTATGAGACTATTATTGTTAATGAACTTTTTGAAGGTCAATTTTCTGGAGGAATAAGCAATATAAAAAATGAAGCTAAAGAAGAACTATATTCTAAAACTTTAACTTCAATTTGGCAAAAAATCTATTCTATTGTATCTTCGCGTGGTTGGTTTGTGAAAAATCCATTTCTGCTGTCTTTTAAAATAAGATTATTGGGCGCGTTGATGTTTTTAGCATCAGTCATTTTATTTTTTATAGTTCCGCTATTTTCCCAAAACGAATATCTAGTTTTCGTATTTTTAGGCACAACAATAGCATCATATGTTGTATATAATATGGCAAAAACTTTTCCGATCAGAACATACCTTGGGAAAAAGGAAATGGAAAAATGGTTAGTTTTTAGAAATTATCTAGTGCAAAAAAACTTAACCGTTGATTATAATGAGATCCAGGGGGATTTATTTATTGACAATCTTCCATATGCAGTGGCGTTGCGCTCTGAAAGGGAATGGGCAAATAATTTTACCAAGCCTGTTTTTAAAGCTCCAGATTGGTATGTTAGTCAGGATTCTATAAATAATCTAGAAGAATTTACTCAAAAATTATATCCTTTAATAGATAGTTTAAGCAGCTTGATAGTATCGCTTAAGGATCCTGGGGAGATATAACCAAAATGTCGAAACCAGAATGATGAATGACGAATCAATGACAAATTCCTAAATCAAGAATTAAAAACAAAAAATTTTGTCATTTGGAAATTCTTAATTGATTCTTAATTCGAGTTTGTTAATTCTTAATTATAATTAAATATTATGAACCAAAATCAACCACAAAATCAATTATTAAATCAAATTAGGGCTAGTCATGCGCCAAAACACTCTTCTGGTTTTTTGAGATTTTTTGAATTATCACGCTGGATATTGTTGATAATTATGCTTATCTATATAGTATATCTTTTTATATTTACGCTTTTTGTGGTATCTGGCCCATCAATGGAACCGAATTTTCATGATAAAGAGGTTTTGGTTGTAAACAAGGCGTCGTATTGGTTTAAAAAGCCTCAAAGAGGTGATGTAGTGATTTTCTATTTTCCAGGGCAACGAGAAGTAAAATATATTAAAAGAATTATTGGTGTTCCAGGTGACAATATTGAAATTAGAAATCAACATTTTTATATAAATGGACAATATTTAACTGATTATACCCCGACAAGTTATCCTACCGAAGTTTTAATCAAAGGCAAAAACAGTTGGGTTGTAGGAGAAGGTGAGTATTTTGTTTCAGGAGATAATCGTCCTAATTCAAATGATTCCCGTGTTTGGGATTCGCTCTCTGCGTCTGAAATTATTGGAAAAGTAGAACTAAGGTTTTATCCGTTTGATAAGGTTGGGGGAGTTAAATAATATTATTCCTGTGGTTTTGGGGTTATTAATTTCCAGCAGGAATTGTGTTGATCTGAAGTAATTGTAAAATCATTATAAAGTAATTCATCAACTATTTCATGATAAATATTTCCTCTTACTCGAATCTCACCACCAGTCATTTCCTCGCCGATATTTGGGGCGACAAGATCTCCATATACATTTATTCTGCCACCTTTCATTTTTATGCCCGTTCTATAACCAGAATCACCAAAAATGTTGATTTCTCCTGCTTTCATATCTGCGCCAACAGCATCATATGGAAATCCCCAGTAATTTATTGTACCTCCATTTAACCCTTTTCCCATAGATCCAATTTCCTGAGTGGGGATATCGTAATAGATGTTAAGCGTGATTCCTGCTTTGAGCCCAAAACCTAAATTATGCAGAGATTTTCCGGTCGTGTTTTTTCTAAGATCCATATTTACTGTTCCGGCATCTAAAGATCTATTAATTAATCCAGAGATAAAATATCCCATAAAATTATCTGGATAATCAAAATCAACATAGTTGCTGAGCTCTGGCAGTTTGCCAAGATTTTTAAGGCTTTGAGGATCAAGAGATTCCTGTGATTGAAAAAACTTTTCTGTCTCTTGAGCAAACCCTTCGGCTTCAATACTATGATTATGTCTATCTATATGATTTTGATAGACGGCCCAATAACCTGGCACCATATTTTCTATGCGCGACCAGTCGGGTTCTTGATTGGTAATTTCGATTACTGGTCTTTGAATCATTTCTGGAACTATGTATCCTTTTGATTCTGACACTTCTTCTTGTTGTTTTTCTCCCATTTTTCCTCCAAAAATTATTGATTACTAATTTGTGCATCTTGCATCATTTGTTCCATCATAACCCTTTCTATCGATTGTAAATCTTCAATCCGATTTTGCGTCCACCAAAAAAGAATGCGATTACTTTCAGATAATCCATCCCCAAAAATCATCCTTTTGCTTAGGTCTTGTAGATAATATAGATCGTCAATTAATCGACCGTAGTTATCTCTTGGAGTTGATAGCTGGTATTGTTGTTCTATTCTCATAATGTATTATTTCTATCTTGGATTCCTGCTTTCGCAGGAATGACAATTAATTATCTAATAACTTATATCTTTTAGCTATTAGCTATTAGCTTTTAGTCCTTTTATCTTATCCAGCATTTCCTTTTCAGCACTTGCAATGCCGGTTGTCATAATAGGGAAGCTGGCATAAGTATCAGATCCAGTTGCATTAAATGTTGTGGCAATATCTGATGCTTTAATTGTTCCATTGGTTTGGAGTTCTGCAAAAACCTGGCCCTGTTTTTCATAAAGCATAAATGCCACATCGCTATCTTTGGTAGAATTTAAAA
>CAYPSR010000020.1:0-13155 GCA_964413595.1 uncultured Candidatus Saccharibacteria bacterium | reverse complement strand
GAACAGCAAAAAATTGCAGAGTTTTTGACAGCGCTAGATGATAAAATCAAATTAATAAATAACCAGCTGGAGCAGGCAAAACTTTTCAAAAAATCGTTGCTGCAAAGGATGTTTGTATAGGAGTTAATGATGAAGACCATCAGCCCATATTTAATTACAAAATTATACACATGGACGGTAAAAGATTTGAATGAAATTTTTGACAATTGTTTTAAATATAACCCGATTGAAAATCGTCTAGAAGGTCCATCAAGCACATATTCGATGATGCTTGCGGCATTGGTTGAAACATGGGGATCAATTATGAATGATGAATTTGGGAAATTTTATAGTGGTTCAACCGATAAAAATGTAAAAATCATACTAAGAAAATTATGTGATTTAGGTGAGGGAAAAAATAAAAAAAATTACTTAATTTTTGAAAAAGATAACGATACAATCCAGAAAGGCATTGTTGAATTATTTAGGCATAATTTAATTCATAATTTTGGTAAAAAACCAAAAGGCATAGAATTTGATTTGAATATTGATTGCAAAGGGTTAGGTATTAATCAGCAAGAGGATAATCAAAAATGGCACATAAATTGCAAAAAATTAAAAGAAGATCTACTCAATGTCTTGAGGTTAGAATTGCCCAAACTATTGAAAGAATAATAAAGCTATGAAGAAAACCAAAAAAATTTCTGAAGACGAGATGATTAGAGAATTTATTTTTGCTGAAATTAACTCCGACCGCCGTGGGGATGTCATATTTTTACTGTCACAGACTGGATACGATGAAAAAATTATAAGCCACCCCGATTATTCAAATCCAAAAGAAAACAACGCTCGAAAATTAGCTTTATCATATAGAGGCTACCCAGATTCATATTTATTTAGCGGAATGCCAAAATTTGGGAAAATGTTTACAGCATTGCTGAATATTGCAAATTCAAAACGAATTAAAACTATAAATTGCGATCCGTGGTTAGCTGATTCGGACGGAACAAGAGATTTTAGTGTTATAGCTAGAAAAATTAGGAATACTGAAATAAATAATCCAAAAATTCTCAAAATTGCTGCAGACTATGATTCTGATAAAAAACTCCCGCTGATAATTTGTGCCAAAGATTTGTCCACTGGGGAATTTATTGTCATTGAAGGAAATCATAGAATGGCTGCGTTATTCTTACTAGGAGTTAAAGAAATTAAATCAATAATTATTGAATTTGAAAATTTGAATGGCTGGATTTTTAAATAATTATAACAATTATGACCACACAATCAGAGCAAACATTAGAAAACAATTTAATTAAGCAACTTCAAGAGATGAAGTATGAGCGGGTTTTGATTCCTGATGAGTTTGCTTTGTTTACGAATTTAAAAACACAAATTGAAAAGCATAATAATACCACTTTAAGCGATAAAGAATTTGAGCGGGTTTTGAACTTTTTGGACAAAGGAGGTGTTTTTGATCGGGCAAAAATCTTGCGTGATAAAATGCATTTAGTTAAAGACGACGGCAAAAGTATTTATATTGAATTTATAAATCAAGATGAATGGTGTCAAAATGAATTTCAAGTTGCAAACCAAATTACTAATAATGGCGAATATAAAAATCGCTATGATGTAACGATTTTAATAAACGGTTTGCCACTTTGTCAAATTGAATTAAAACGTCGGGGGTTAGAGCTTAAAGAAGCTTTTAATCAAGTTAATCGTTATCGCAGGCATTCGTATGGCGCAACAAGAGGACTTTTCCAATACATTCAAATTTTTGTGATTTCAAATGGAGTAAATACAAAATATTATGCAAACACTGTAAGTTATTTAGAAGACAAAAAAGCGTCTTTTAAACAGACATTCTCTTGGGCTGATAAAAATAACAAAAACATCAATAAGTTAGACGAGTTTGCTAAAGAATTTCTGGAAAAATGCCATTTGGCAAAAATGATTACTAAATACACTGTACTTTCAGAATCAGATAAAATTTTAATGGTTTTAAGACCATATCAATATTATGCAGTAGAAGCAATAATTGATCGGGTAAAAAATTCTAAAAAGAATGGTTATATTTGGCACACAACTGGAAGCGGAAAAACTTTAACAGCTTTTAAAGCCAGCCAGATTTTAATAGAAGAGCCGGAAATTTACAAAGTTGTTTTTGTAGTTGATAGAAGAGATTTGGATTATCAAACAATCAGAGAATTTAATCAGTTTAAAGAAGGAAGTGTTGATACAACAGAAAATACAAAAATATTAGTTAGGCAGTTTGAAGATGATACAAAATTAATTGTCACAACAATCCAAAAACTTAATTCTGTAATCAGTAAAAAAAGACATTTAGAGAAAATGGAAAAGTTAAAAGAGAAAAAAATAATTTTTATTTTTGATGAATGTCATAGAAGCCAGTTTGGGGAAACTCACAAAAAAATTACTCAGTTTTTTAAAAATTATCAAATGTTTGGTTTTACAGGAACTCCGATTTTTGTTGAAAATTCAGTTAGCAAAGGGCTAACAGGCAAAACCACAAAAGACTTGTTTGATGAGTGTTTGCACAAATATGTGATAACTGACGCAATAGCTGATGAAAATGTTTTAAGGTTTTTGGTTGAATATGTTGGCAAATACAGTAAAAAAGATAGTAAAAATGATGTTGACATTGAAGTAGAAGATATTGATCGACAAGAGTTAATGAATTCTCAAGAAAGAATTGAAAAAATTGTTGATTATATTATCTTAAACCATAATAGAAAAACACACACAAGAGAATTTAATTCTATTTTTGCAACCTCTGGCATAGATGTTTTAACTAGGTATTATGATATTTTTAAACAAAAAAAAGAAGCGGGTGCGCATAATTTAAAAATTGCGACTATTTTTAGTTATTCTGCAAATGAAGAAGATTTAGATGCCGACGGCTTAGTGGGCGAGGCTGATATTGAGATAGATAAAGATGTTCCAGTTAATATGCATTCTCGCGACAAGCTTGAAGAATATATTGGCGATTATAATAAAATGTTTGGCACTAATTTTACAACAAAAGACAATAAGAGCTTTTATAATTACTACAAGGATATTGCAAAAAAGGTAAAGCAAAGGCAAATTGATATATTATTAGTTGTTAATATGTTTTTGACTGGTTTTGATTCAAAAACCTTAAACACCTTATATGTTGATAAAAATCTGCGTTATCACGGTTTGATACAAGCATATTCAAGAACTAATAGGATTTTAAACGATCAAAAATCCCATGGAAACGTGTTGGTATTTAGAAATTTAAAGAAAGCAACAGATGAGGCTATTGCCTTATTTAGCAACAAAGATGCAAAAGAAGTGATTTTCTTAGAGCCTTATGAAGAATATATAAAACAATTTGACGAGGTATATGTTGAACTTAAAAAGTTTGTTCCGACTCCAGGCTCTGTAGATGATTTAGAAAGTGAAGACAAGCAGTTTGTTTTTGTCACATCTTTTAGAGAAATTATAAGATTAAAAAATATTTTATCCACATTTGCAGATTTTAAATTTTCAGATACCAAAATGTCTGCCCAGGAATTTGAGGATTATAAAAGTAAATATCTTGATATTTATGATAAAGTAAAAAGAGATAATGAATTGGAAAAAGTATCAATACTTGATGATGTTGATTTCGAGTTAGAACTGATACATCGAGATGAAATTAATGTAGATTATATTTTGAGATTGCTTGCTAAATATGTTGAGGCGAGCGAAAGTGGTAAGGCAAAAATTTTAAAGAATATTCAAGATATTATTGCGGGCGATCAAACGTTGAGAAGCAAGAAAGAGTTGATTGAAAAATTTATTTTGGATAGTTTGCCAGAAATAAAAGATTCGTCTGAGATTGATAATAAATTTGAAACTTTTTGGGAAGAAGAACAAATTAAAGAATTTGAAAAAATGGTCAAAGAAGAAGGATTAATGTCTAAAAAATTGCAGAAGTTAATTGATTCTTATTTATATACTGGTCTTAAGCCACGACGCGACGATTTAGCAAATATGCTAGTTCAAAAACCTAAAATTTTAGAACGAGATTCAATTTTAAAACGATTAAAAAATAAAGTTGATAAGTTTATAGAGACTTTTCTTGAAGGAGTTTAAATCTACAAATTATCAAAAACTTAACCTGAGATATTAACCCAATATGATAAATTGGTCAACATTGATTTTTAAAAAGTAATTTGATATTATCAAAATATCAGGGAAAAAGGTGAAACTCCTTTTTCTCCTGGCAAGTAAGCAGTGTTTCTGCTTAATGAGCAATTGAGCACACAGCTTGCCTCCATTCTATTAGAAACGAGCTCCTATGCTCGTTTTTTGTTTTCTAAGATGATATTATATAATAACAAGATAAGGAGTAAACACATATGCCAAAACATCCAAAATGTCCAAAGTGTTATAGCAAAAATATAGCAGACGAAGGTTTAACATATTCTGCTAATAGGCAAAGTACTCAAAAACCCATCTACAAATGTAAAGATTGTGGGGAAGTTTTTAGAATTGATGAGGTCAAAGATCCTAAACTAAAAGACTGAGTTCTATTTTAATATCATTAAATATTCATCTGGCAGTTTTTTAGAAGTCCCTTTGGTTATAAACCCGACTTTTTCATAGCACTTTATTGCTCGAATATTATTTTTGTTTACAGTTAGCTGAATTGTGGCACCCGGATATTTTTTCTTAATAATCTTAATCAATTTCTTAGTAACTTCTTGGCCATAACCTTTGCCCCAAGAGTTTTTATCAAATATTGTTAAGCCAATCTCGGCATTATTGTTTTTAATGCTAAAACCCGCATCTCCAATTAATTTATCAGTTTTTGAAAGACAAATCGCAAATGAACTATCTTTATTGTCTTTAAGATATTTTTCAATGCCAATTTTGCTTGCATATTTAAAAATATCAAAAGCTGTGTATTTGTGTATATCTTGATTGTCAGAATACCTTTTAAATTCAATAAAATCAGATTCTTTTAATTTTCTCAAATAAATATTTCCCATATTTTAATCATAACACCTTCAAGGCTGTAAAAATAGCTAAACAATAAATTTACGCTTGCAAATTGATGCATTTTGGTGTATAAATAATTAATAAGCAGCCATATTTTATTATAAAAATAGCTATGAAAATTTCTATTGTTATTGCAGTCTCAAATGATTTACGGATTGAAAAAACCATTAAATCAGTTGATGAGGATGTGGAAATTGTTGTATCCCTTAACGAGCCTACGGAAAACATTAAAAAGTTAATCTATAAATTAAAAAAAGAAAATCCAAATATTAAAACCTGTACAATTCCATATCTTTCGATAGCCGGAGCATATAATCATGCTATTAAACATTCTTCTTACGACAATATTCTTTTAATGGATTCTGATTGTGTCTTTGAAAAAGGGTGTATTAAGCGCCTCTATAAAAATTTAAAAAATAATAAATTATCCAAAGGTAACATTGTTTTTACGAACAATAATTGGATGGAAAAAATTGTTGCCCTGTCCAGAGAATTTCATACGTCAGATTTTTTAAATGCTTATTCGCCACCATTATTATTTAAAAAGAATATCAAAGATGATATTGGAGGGTATTATTTTCATCCAGCGCTTTGTTGGATGGAAGATGGTGAGTTTGATTTTAGGGTTCAAAACGCTAAACTAAAGATTTCTTATGATCCTGATGCTAAAATATATCACGATGCCCTTACTTTTAAAAAAGATTTAAAAAGTGCATTTAATTACGGCCTAGGGAGGAGAATATCAGCAGAACTTAAGATTGACAAAAAACCAACAGGCCTAATAAAAGGTCTTTCAAAATATCTCTTGCCAGGAATAAAAAAGAAGGGATTTTGTGTAGGAATTTATCTTTATATTTGGAGAATAGTAATATTATTTGGGTATAATTACCAGCGAATATTTCATATAAAAAAATATGATCAAAAATATGAGACTCTTAAATAAGAGAATCAGCAAACAAATAGAAAATATTATTTTTTCTGTTAACGATAAATTTAGTGAAGGAAAAATATATATTAAAAAAATATCTATAAATAGCTCCAAGCAGAATATTTACCTTTTTTCTTCTAAAAAATGCGAACAAAAACTTGCACTCCGAGAAATAAGACATGAAAACAAATTAAGAGAATATATTAATTGCAAGAATATCTGGATAAAAGAAATATTCCCTAAAATATATTATATTAATAAAAAAGAAAAGCTTGTTTTGGGAGAATGGATTGATGGAGAAAGAATTGCCAATTTTAAGACTAATGTATATCCAAAAACTATTAGTTTGAAATCGCTTGAAAATATTGCAGACCTAATGGCTAAGATTCACTCAACCATTTTAAATGACTTTTCTCCCATTGAATTTGAGCCGGTTGTTAACACGCCTATAAGAAATACTCTTAAAACTGTTCCGAAAAAATTATTTTTTTCCTGCGTTGCAAAAAATTTTGAAAAAGTATCAAATATTTTCTCGGAAGCCAAAAACAATTGTAATATAAAACAAATAAATTTCAAAGAAATAGATAGTTTAATAAATATAGGAATAAATTTACTAAAAAAAAATAAAGCAGTAATTGAAACTATTCCATTTTTTTCACTTCTTCATGGCGACACCCACCCCGAAAATATTATTTTAAAAAATAACAAAATTAGTTTTATTGATTTTGAAAATATGCATTATGGTGATCGTGCATGGGAATTGGCTTTTTTTCTTGAAGAAGGAGAGCAGGTAGGATATATTAATAATAAGATAAAGAGTCTTTTTTTGTCAAAATACCAAGAGAGTTTTAGAAAACTAAAACCAAAATTAAATGATAAAAATTTAAAAACTAGGATAGAAATTTATAAAGCCTGTATTATGATAAAATTTTTAGCATTAATTTGCAATGGATTGGCATCAAGCAAAAAAGGAGAAATTAACATTAATCTTTATAATAATATCTTACAAAGACTAAATAAATTAATAATCTTAAAGGAAAAAGATAAAAATGAAAATCAAAACCAAAACTAACGAAACGCTTTTAAAAAATTTAAAGCGTAATTCAAATAAAAAAGCTGTAGTTCTTTTATCTGGTGGGGTTGATAGTACAGCCACCGCATTTTTATTAAAACATAAAGGATATGAGGTTTATCCTCTTTTTATAGATTATGGACAAAATGCAAATATAGCGGAAAAATTCATTGCAAACAAGATTTCAGAAAAAATGAATCTGCAAAAGATAAAAATTATAAAAACAGATATTTATAAACAGTTTCAAGGAATAAAAATGTGCGATGGCGACGTCGAAAAAGCTGATGATGCATGGGTTTCAGGAAGAAATACTTTATTTATGATGATAGCTGGTATTTATGCTGAAAGAATCAATGCTGATGGTATATCTTTAGGATATATGCTGGAGGATAATTTCGTTTTTGGAGACAATGATTTTTTTCATCATAAGGAAGTCGAAAATCTTTTGGCAAAAAGTTTTTTAAGACCATTTAAGGTTTATATGCCGATAAAACATTTAAACAAATCACAACTTATATCTTTGTTAAGAGAAAATGAGTTGTTTGATATAACTACATCATGTTGGAACGCAAAACTGGACGGTAAATCAATCTCGGTTTGTCATCAATGTGCAAATTGTTTGGAAAGAGACCAGTTATCGAAATTTAGCGCCTAATGATTTAGCGCTTATTTTTAAATCCAGTATAGAAATCAGATCTTATCTTGTCACTTTTAACAATATTTATTTTTGGTGTTGGTATAAGTATATAAAGATCGCTCTTTGAGTTAATTGATTTCGCCCCGATATATTCATTAAAATCTCTTATTTTTGCTTGAATAATCATACCGAAATTTGTAATAATTTCTTGTATTTTCAATCCTCTCTCTGCACTATGATCAGTATATCCATAACATAGATAATATTTCTTTTCTGTCAAAATATTAGGATTTTTTCTTTCTTTATTTAACTTTCCACCCAGAGTTGCTTCAATACAGCTTTTTAGCCAAGTTGTAACTCCTTGCGGAGTATAAGCAGGATCAAAAAAAGCGATATCATAATCTTTAAATTCTTCTTTTGGCAGAGGGTTTCTCAAATCCCAAATTTTGGTTTTAATTTTTAAATTCTCATTATCGGATATATTTTGAATATAATTGATTATTCTTTCATCAATATCGACAACAGCAACTTCTTTGGCAGAATTCATCAAGCTAAAATAAACAGAAGTTAGGTCGTCATCTCCTAAAAATATTATTTTTTTATTTTTAATGTTTTCAATCGAACTTAAAATCTTAGCTCTTTTATAAACAGTTTCATTTGTCGCCCAAAACTGGTCTAAATTTCTTTCAGCTTCGGGGCGTTTTTGATCGTATTTTTTTAAAATTGAATATATTTTTTGTTTATTCATAAAATTTTATCTTGATAGGTTTTTTAATTTAATTGTTTTGGGCTTAAACAGTTTTAACATTTTTTTATATAAGCATTCAGCTTTTTTTGAATTATCTTTTTTATAATTACAAACAAAAATATCAAGAGAAATATAATTAATTTCTGGCCAAGTGTGAAAAGTTAAATGAGATTCTGCTAAAGAAATCACGGCGCTTATCGATTTATTAGGAAATTTACTATAATGATTTCCAACTTCAGTCAATTTACAATCTGATATTGCCAGGCTAACGGTATTTTTTAAATCATTCAGACTTATTTTATTTAAAGTATTAAAGTTGCATTCATATAGATCTGCAATAATATGTTTACCTATATATTTTTTCATAAGTGTTATTTTTTAATTATGTAGTCTCCAATTGCCAAATAATCTAGTGGACAAGAGTAAAAGGTTTTGATAGCGTCATTAGGTGAACAAACAATTGGTTCGTAATTCAAATTGAATGACGTATTCAAAACGATTGGTATCTTAGTTATTTTATAGAACTCGTTTATTAAATTATAATATTTTCTGTTAGTTTTATCAACCGATTGTGGCCTTGCGGTTCCATCAATATGAACAACGGCCGGTATATATTTTCTCATTTCGCCTTTTGTCTTAAATGCCACCAACATAAAAGGAGACTTTTTACTTTTTTCAAAATATTTTTCTTCTCGCCCTTCTAGTATACTTGGGGATAGGGGTCTCCAATTTTCTCTTCCTTTAATATTGTTTACGATTGTATGATTTTTTTGATTTCTTGGATCAGCTAATATACTTCGGTTGCCCAGTGCCCGGGGGCCTACTTCCATTTTTCCCTGGAACCAGCCAACTATCTTATTTTTAGAAATCAATCTGGCAACTTCCTTTGAAATATTTTTCGAATGGTGATATTTTATTTTATTCTTATCAAGAATTTGTTTGATAGTATGATTAGAATTATTGGGTCCCCAAGAAGCTGTTGTGATTTCCCCATAATTTTTTCTTTTATTTTTTTTGAAATCAAGATATAAAGCAGCGCCTAAGGAAACCCCACCGTCTGCTGCTGAAGGAAAAATGTAAACATTTTTAAAAATATTGGAACCAATTATTTTGCCATTTGCGCTACAGTTTAATGCAACCCCTCCGCTTAAGGTCAAATTTTCACAATTAGTTTTTTCTTTTAATAAGGCTACCAAATGAAGAATAATCTTTTCAACTGCGCTTTGAGCAGATGCCGCTATATTTTTATTTATAGTATTAAAATCAAACATTTTCTTAATAAAATTATTGTTATAAATATATTTATCAGTCTGAGTTTCAATGCTAAAATTATTTTTGAAATAAGTTTGCCAAGCTTTGATACACTCTTCTTCTGAGTCAATAGATTTCATATATTTTTTCATTTTTGGTAAACCTAAAGAATATCCTTCTTTATTAAGCTTAATAAAATTAAAATCAAATTGTTTTAGATCACCGTAAGATGCCAAGCCCATTAATTTTCCGCCGTCTGATGTTTTTAAACCAACCAACTTGCATACTGCTTCATAAAAATATCCTAAAGATTCCTTAACAGGAAATTCTTTAATTAATTTTATATTGCCATTGTCTGCGAAGTAAAGAGAGGTGGATTGTGTTTCGCCTTGTCCATCAATTACTAAGATTGCAGATTTTTTAAAACCAGAGCAATAATAAGAACTGGCTGCATGCGCTAGGTGGTGAGGAACAAATATTATATTAGGAGTTTTTTTATAATCAAAATATTTTTTCGGAAAGAATTTTTCTGATAACAATGTATTACTTTTTGAAAAAGGAATTCCGTTTGACTTGTATCGTTTTAGTAGATCCCAGCCAACAGCTACATATTTAATATCATCCAAACCAATCTTTGCTTTTGACAAACAAAAAGCAACGGCATTTAAGGGAAACAAATCATAGGCATGTTTTTTACGCACAAACCGTTCTTCTTCAGCCATTGCTATAATTTTCCCATTTTTTATTAAACAGGCCGAAGCATCATGAGATCTTTCACCCCAGCCATTTATTCCTAAAATGTACATTTTATATTAATTATTTTACCTTTTTGTTTTGTCTTTGGCTTCTTTCCGATCTGTCAAATCTTCTTATTATTCCAGCCAAAGCATTAATATCTGTATTATTTATTTCATTTAAGCGTTTTTTTAGTAAGAATTTCGGAACCTTTAATGATTTTAGCGACAAAATGTCTCTTGGGTCATCTCTATGTCTATCATAACTTTCATTGATTAAATCAGATAATAAACTATAAACTGTATGCTTTGGACAACGCATCATTCGGCTGGCGAGAAGAGTTCTTCCGAAATCACGACATTTTTCTCTTTTTAAGCTTACTATGACTGCTTTATCGTCGCTTTGCGGGAAAAAATCTGATGGTCCTAACTCAGATACTAATTGAATGTCGAAAAATGTACTTGCTAAAAAACCAGTTCTTGAAAATGGCAATTTAGGATCAGTCGCTCTTAAATAAAAATTCCTTCCCACTACTAATGAACATTGTTTAATATTTTTTTCTTTAATGAGTCTTTCTAAGAAAGGCTCTAATATGCTAAATGGAATATTGGCGACTAATTTATCAACTTTTGGCCAAGAAACATCTAGGGCATTAGCATAAACTATAACAACATTTTCACGTTCTTGGATTATACGGTCTAAGGCAGGTTTAAATCTTTCGTCAATTTCTATAGCAAAAACCATTCCAGCTTCTTCCGTGAGTATTTCTGTTATTTGTCCTAATCCTGGTCCAATTTCTAGCACGCTGTCACTTTCAGTAATTCCAGCCGATTCAACTAGAGCGTGAACCGCCCGAGCACTTACTAAAAAATGCTGATCTCTAAAATCAGTATCTAGTGATAGCTCCTGATCAGATATTTGTGTAGCTATTCTTTCTCTAAACAAATCGTTTTGAGGTTGTTTTTCTTGATGACTCATTTCTTGATAATTTTAATATTATTAATCTTCATTTTTTAAATCATTATATTCAACTGAAGCATTTGGTGATTCCCACAACCGTAGCTGTTTCAGTTTAACATCAGTATTTTTGAATCCATCTTTTAATTTATCCCAAACCCATATAATTGTATTTTCCGCTGTTGGGTTATCAATAACATTGTTTAAGTAATTATGATCTAAAATATCAATAATGCTTTTGTTTACAATGGATTTCAGTTCTAAAAAATCAATTATCATTCCAGTTTGTTTATTAACTTTCCCGGAAAGTACAACTTGTAGTTTATATCTATGTCCATGCAGATTTTTGCATTTTCCTTTATATTTTGGTAATTTGTGCGCTGCATCGAATTCAAAATCTACGATTAAATCCATAACATTTTAATTAATTATCTTGTATTTAGGATATACTAAATTGTAGCATTTTTCAAGCTTAATCAATTGATATTTACTCAATAATGCATTATTATATAGCCATGAATAAAAAACTTGTTATTTTATTGGTTATCATTATTTTAGTTGCATCAGGTATTTTTGTTTTCAAAAAATATCATAAACCCGTTTCATCCTCTAGCCAAACTGTTCAAACGCAGGAAATAACATATAGTGGTCAAGATGGAAAAACTGCGCTGGAATTACTAAAAACAAAATATCCCGAGACAGAAACTCAAAAAAGTTCATTAGGAGAATTTGTAAATAAAATTAACGGTAATCCAACTGATTCGGAAAAGAGTAAATATTGGATGTTTTATGTTGACGGAAAACAAGCTTTGGTTGGTGCAGATAAATATATTACAAAAAATACTGAAACAATAACTTGGAAACTGCAATGATCTATTATTTACTAATTATTTTAGGAATTGCTACAAGATTTTTGCCACATCCTGCTAATTTTACTGCAGTGGGAGCAGCTGCTATTTACTATGTTCAAGATAAAAAAATGGCATTTATTATTCCTTTTGTTATAATGTTATTTTCAGATTGGTTTTTTGGATTTTATCAGCCAGCAATAATGTTTTCAGTTTATATTTGTTTTGGGTTGATGGTTTATTCTGGAATACTAATTAAAAGCAAGAAATGGCTTTATTCTGTTTCAACAAGCATAATTGGTGCAATAGCATTTTTTATCATCACAAATTATGCAGTTTGGCAGTTTGGAAATTGGTACCCGCATACTATAAGCGGATTATCTACTTGCTTTATTGTTGCAATACCGTTTTTTAAAGGAACCTTATTTGGAAACCTATTTTATACATCGGTTTTGTTTGGGACAGCCGAATTTGCTAAATATTTAGCAAAAAGGTATTTTAGATTTCAGAATAGTGCTAATAAAATATAAAGAGACATAATCACATCTTTTTATACTGTCTTATTTGTCTCGTTTTGCTTCAAATTTAATAAAATGATACAATATCAATATGAACAGTATCAATGAATTAATTAAAAAATGGCAGAAAAAACTTAAATTGACCGATTGGTCGATTGGTTATAAGTTTGTTGTTTTTCATAGAAAAGATAATTTTCCGCAAAAAGGTGATATAAAAGTTAATATTAATAAAAAATCCGCAACTGTTTTACTTTTAAAAGATAGGAAAGATTATTCAAATACTATTCTTCATGAACTTATCCATTTGCTTCTTTGGGATTATGATAGTTATACTGAGAAAAACATATCAAAAGATAAAAAAGATAAGTATTTTGAAAAGCTTGAAAAAACTGTTGCCAGCTTAACTGAAATTATCTGGAATAGCCGATAAAACACCACAAAGGTTCTAGAC
>CAYPSR010000019.1:0-14251 GCA_964413595.1 uncultured Candidatus Saccharibacteria bacterium | reverse complement strand
TTAAATGTTGCGACTTATTTGTAACATCCTGGACTTCTAATGTTCCAAATGATATAGTTTTGGTAATTGACAGAACAGGGTCAATGGGTAGAAATTATGGTGACACGGGAGTAAAAAGATATAACGCAGCAAAAAATGCTTTGAGAAGTTTTATAGATACTGTTGCAGCAAATCCAGCAAATTCCGGGAGTATTGACCAAAGGAAAGATCGTATTTCATTGGTTTATTTTTCTACACATTCTGTTGGTTATTATGGTATGCCTTCGGCTGGATACAAAATACTTGCTGAGCTAACCTCAAACTACACAGAAGTTAAAAGGCAAATAGAATATATACCTACTCCTCGTGGATATACAAACATAGGTGCTGGGTTAGGACTTGCTAATCAAGAATTGGCCACTCATGGAAGAATAAATGCAAAAAAGGTAATTCTTTTAGCAACAGACGGCGGACAAAATGATAAGCCAGCAGTTGATCAGAAAGATAATAACCCTTGGTCTGGTGACAGTAGTTCAATATTAAAATATACCATTGATCAAGGATATTCAGTTTATACTATTGGTATTGGAGATATAAATTTTCTGGATGGTGGATCGTTTAGACCTGATACAAATTGGTCAGTACCGTCTTGTCCTGGCGGAAGATGCCCGGGCACAGGTAGAAATAAATGCAATGATCAATCTTATTTGGGTGGTAACATTTTAGAAACAGGCCAATGTTTATTACAAAGAATTGCAATATATACTCATACCGGCTATGGTGATGATGCGCATGGAGGATATTATCAAGCAAATGATCCTGATGCTTTAATAGATGTATATAATCAAATTGCAAATAAAATTCAATCAATTATTGCTGAACCTGGTATGCAAATTAAGGAGCGCTTGCCTTCTAATATGAAATATCTGGATATTGAAAGTGCCTCATATTTTAATTCATTAGATAATTCAACCAATACTTTTAGCGCAGCTGAAATCAAAAATAATCAATTGGGAAATTTTTCTTCAGAAGGAATTAATGGTTTTAATTTAACGCTAAGTACACCGCTTTATGTAGATGATCAATTGCGTATAACATTTAAATTTAAGCCTACGAGAGCTGGTGATACTCCTCAGCCGGTTGATTTAGAACAACAGTCACCGGGTTCGACAAATTATGCGAAAATCATATATCACAAAAAGTTTAATGCGGGAGAAACTATAACCCCAATTGCTCAAGCTTATATAGATGTTACTGGTGGAATAAATGTAATTGGTGATGTTCATGCAAATAATGCAATCACAATCGGAGGAAGCACTACCGGAGTTGTTTCTTCAAATTCTGATACTGTTGGCTTTATATCAGAGATAAATAGAAAAACTTTTCCTTATACTATTAATCCTGATTCAAATACATCATGGAATGTAAATCTGTCTGAAATGAACAAAAATATTGCTAGATTATCACTTATCGCAATAAAATCCAATGATTCTGCAGGTTTGCCCACAAATCTAAATACCAAAAATCTGCCAGAGGGTGGGGTATATTTAATTGATAGGCCAGGGCAGACGATTGATATTGATAGAGGTGATTTGGTCGGAAAAGGTATGATAATTATAAATGCGGCAAATGTTAATGTTTATGCTCTCGGAGCAGCTAATTCTCAAATTGGTGTAATTGTACTTGGGGGTTCAGTGTCTTTAAAATCATCTTCTGTTGTTAATTCCTCATATTATGTTCCAAACGGAAATATTTCTGTTGAAGTGCAAAACGGATCAGGTGGACTTACAATTAATGGTTTTCTGGTAGCTCAAAACATAAGTTTTAGATCTTCTTTTGGCGGTCAAATTTCAGTTAATTATAATGATAAATTCGTGTTAAATCCACCAGCTGGATTTAGATATTTAAAGATTCCAAGAGTGGAAGAAATAGCACCTTAGTTATTTTAATTTAAATACTTGACAGCTTATTATAAAATGAAATATGATAGTAATAGATATTAAGAAGTGGAGGGGAATGGAAAGTGCTCCATCAGACTTTGGTAATGAAACAAATACAATAAACCAGACAGATTCGTCTGGTCAACAAAGTCCTATAAAAAGGAATATTTTTTCAGTACTTATTTTAACTTTGATAATTGTATTTATTTTGGTATCAGTTGTTCTTTATATTACATCTCGCGCAAAGCAATCAAAATTTGTAAATCTTGAAAGTCAAATCTCGGATGTTAATCAACAAATCAAATCTAAGGATCAACTAGAAAGAGCTGTAGTAGCGATCTACGGCCAAGTTACTAATTTAGACTCAGTTATTAATAAAAGAAATTTTTGGTCAAATCTTTTAACTCAAATTTCTTCAACGTCTGATAAAAATATACAGTTAAACGGAATTACAACCTCTGACTTATCGAGTGTTCAAATAAGCGGTAAAGCTAATAATTATACGGCACTGGCATATTATTTAAAAAGGCTAGAAAACAGTACAAAAATGTCAAATATTAGCTTGGTGTCGTCTGGCGAAACACAGGATCAAGACAGTGTGAAAATTCAATTTACAATTAATGCTACTATTTTAGAATCAGTTGTTTCACAAAGCCCAAAATTAAAAAATACTACTTCTGAAAGCTCGTCTACTTCTACAAATAGCGGTGAAGCTACAACAAATACAAATCAGGGGTCTGCTGCTGAAACACCTGTAGCAAATCCAGGAGAATAAAATACAATGGAACAACCAACACGAACAACAGCATTAGAGCAAACAACTGGATTATTAATTCTTGGCATTATTGTTATTGTTGTTATAATTTTTTGGGTGATAAAACCTCAAATGAATAAGCTCAAGGAAGCTAACGCTCGGGTAAAAGCTAAAACAGTGGAATTAAGTCAAAAGCAGGAAATGCTTTCTAATATGAATAGCTTGGCAACAGAAATTAAAACTAAAGCTAATTTGGTTAATAAATTAGATATTGTGTTGCCATATTCAAGCCCTGGCGCCTCAGGATTAGTGTTAGAGCTTAATAATATGGCAAAGGCCACAGGAGTTTCTATTAAATCTTTGACTCCAACTGCAAATGAAAGTTCAGCAAATTATGAAGAGCCAGCCCAAGAGCTTAATATTAGTACATACGCCTTTACTGTGGACGTTGTGGGCAAATATTCAGGTATAAAGAACCTATTCAAACAAATGGAAAACAACCTAAGGCCAATTACGGTTAAAAATATTTCAATTGCATCATCAGAGGATGGAGATGACCCAACTTTAACTATTACAATAGCTGCCGAGACTTACTATGCTATGTAATACCATTACCTAAATCTTTTGGTTCAAAGAAAATTTTTAAATTGCACTTATTCTACAGATATACAGATAAAACAAAAAATTAAATAATAAATATCAATTTGTTAATTATCTATTAAATAAAGGACATGATATGAATCCGAAATCATCAAACATTATTATTACTGTAGTTATTATAATTTTAGTTCTTCTTGGAGTATATGTATTTTTTAGTATTAGACCTACCGCTGAACAAGTCCAGAGTTATCAGACGCCGGTGCTGGTTGTTCCTCAAGATATCTTGACTCAAAATCAACCAGAATCAATAATAAAAGGCTATTCTGCAAATCAACCAGTTCCTTTGCAGCCCAATAATATAACAAAAGATAATCCATTTAGTCCAAATTAGAGGGAAGAAAATGGTTGCAAAATTTAAAGATTCAAATAAAAAAGACTTGTTAAGCGATAAAAGCAATAAAAGACAGGGAAATGACCTACTTCAGACAAAATTGCTGAATATTTTTATAGGCAAAAATCTTATCAGAGACACGGAGGCCAATCAGGTTCTCGATAAAGCGAAAAAAGAAAATAAAAATGTTATACAAGTGCTTAGAGAATCTGGTTTTTGTCTTCCAGATGATTTGGCCTTAGGGTTATCAGAGTTTTATAATTTACCATTTGTTAAATTACACAACCTTGATTTAAAAATAGAAATAGTTACTCGTCTTCCTGCAGAAGTAAGCAAAAAATATCACTTGATAGTTTTTGATGTAACTGGAGATAATCTTTATAAAGTTGCTACATCTCGTCCCGAAGATCCAGCTGTCGCCGAAATAGTCAGCTTTTTAAAACAAAAAAACAACATAGATACAGAATTATATGTTGCCAGTGAAGCTGATTTAACAGAAGCACTTAAGGTTTATCAGGCTAAGCAACCAGCAGTTTCAGGTGGTTTTATAAAAAATCCTTTTGTAAAAGCAGATGCTCATACTGAGGGCCAAATTGTTATAAGTGATCAAAATTCAGCTGTTTCTAACTCATCTGGACATAAAGATCAACAACAAAAAGAACTTGATCAAGGTGAAATTGATATTGGCCAGGTTGTAAAAGAACCTATTAATTCAGTCGCTGATTTGCAAAAAATTGTTGATACAGGGTTAGCGCCAAATATTATTGCCGCATTGATTAAATATGCAGCAAATTTAAAAGCATCCGATATTCATATAGAGCCTGAAGCGGATAAACTAAAAGTTAGGTTTAGGATTGACGGGATATTGCGTAATGTTGTTGATATGAATATTAATTTGCACCCTTCCATATTAGCTAGAATAAAAATATCATCGCATTTAAAAATTGATGAACAGCGCGTTCCTCAGGACGGAAGGTTTGATGCTAACTTTGAAAATAAAAAAATCGATATTCGTGTATCAACTCTTCCAACTAGCCAGGGTGAAAAAGCTGTTTTAAGACTATTAGACAAATCTCAGGGCATGATCAGCATTGAAGAGTTAGGGCTTGTTGATAGGGGATTAAAAATACTGCAAAGAAATATAATTAAACCATACGGAATGATATTGGCTACTGGTCCAACAGGATCAGGAAAAACAACAACACTTTATGCAATTTTACAAAAAATTAATAGCCCACAGGTTAATATCGTAACGTTAGAAGATCCCATAGAATATCAGCTTGAAGGGGTAAACCATTGTCAGGTGAGATCAGATATTGGGTTTTCTTTCGCAAACGGGCTGCGAAGTATTTTGAGACAAGATCCAAACATTATTATGGTTGGAGAAATTAGAGATAGAGAAACAGCGGAAATGTCAATTCATGCAGCGCTTACTGGGCACCTCTTGCTTTCATCATTGCATACAAATAATGCCTCTGGCGCTCTTCCAAGATTAATTGATATGGATATTGAACCATTTTTAATTAGCTCAACTTTGAATTTAGTTTTAGCCCAACGGCTTGTAAGAACAATTTGTCCAAAGTGTAAGGTGGAGGCTAAAATTCCATCCGAGTTATTAGCAAAGATAGAGGCTGAAATAAAAATCCTTCCAGAAGAATTAAAGGCTAAGATACCAACTCCCATCAAGTTTTATAAAGGCAAGGGTTGTCCAGATTGCTCGGAAGGATACAAGGGACGTATCGGACTATTTGAAGTTTTAGAGGTAGATGAAAAAATTCAAGAAGCAGTAGTGAGAAAAGCATCGGCCGAAGAAATAGAATCAATTGCAATTAAAAATGGAATGATCCCGCTTCGTCAGGATGGTTGGTTTAAGGTGTTAACCGGAGTAACAACTGTTGATGAAGTATTAAGAGTATCATTAAAAGAATAAATAAATAATTAAGCAAAATAGATCCCGTTAATTTCTAACGGGGCAAAGGAGGCCCATGGTAGACTTAAGTCTTACTAAAGAAAATCAATTAACTTTAAGTCCAGAATTATCAAAATATTTAGAACAAGGAGTTAGCACAAATGCTTCCGATCTTCATATTTCTTGTAATGCTCTACCAACGCTTAGAATAGATGGTAAGCTTTTGCCAATTGAAGGAACAAAGACTTTAAGTCCTCAAGATACAGAAAGCTTAATTGGTTCAATGTTGTCTGAAGAAAAAAAGAAAAAATTAATTGATAGAAAAGAATTAGATTTTTCCTTGACCTTCGGAGAAAAAGTTAGATTAAGAATTAATGTATATTATGAAAAAGGAAACTTAGCAGCTGCTTTTAGACTTATTCCGTATAAAATTAAAACCATAGAAGAATTGGGTTTGCCTCCAATATTAGAAAGATTTTCTTCTCAAAGTCAGGGTTTAGTAGTTGTAACCGGCCCAACTGGTCATGGAAAGTCAACTACTTTAGCAGCAATGGTTGATTATATAAATAAAACTCGAGCTTCTCATATTATTACGATAGAAGATCCAATCGAATATGTTTTTCAAAATAACAAAAGTTTAATCAATCAACGAGAAGTAGGAACAGACACGAGAAGTTTTGCAGGAGGTCTTAGATCAGCGCTTAGAGAAGATCCAAATGTAGTTTTAATTGGTGAGATGAGAGATTTGGAAAGTATTGAAACAGCATTAATTTTAGCGGAAACAGGGCATTTAATTATTACGACTTTGCATGCCAATAATGCTGCTGAAACTGCTGATAGAATAGTTTCAGTTTTTCCTCCACACCAACAACACCAAATTCAATATCAATTAGCTAATGTTTTAACAGGCGTTATTTCACAGCGCTTGATACCAAAAGTTTCAGGAGGAAGAATAGTAGCGGCTGAGATTTTGATTTCTAACCATGGTATCAGAAACATTATTCGAGAAGGTAAAACATATCAATTATCAAATGTTATTAATACCTCGATGAGTGAGGGTATGATTTCTATGGATAAAGTTTTGGCAGATATGGTTTCAAAGGGTGAAATTTCAATTGAAAATGCTTTAATGTGGGCAACAGATCCAAAAAACTTGAAAATGTCTGTTTATTAATAATATAATAGAAAATAGGGATGAGTATATTGTATTTAGTATTGAGTACAAAAATAAAATATTTAAATAACGAAATATTATAAGCGAGGAATTAGAAATTAGTAAGCAAGTCAGAAAAAATAAAAATAGATTATATTAGTAGTATTTGTATAAATTCGTCCCAAAGGGAACCCTTTGGGTTAAATTAGTAGGACCAGACGGCACAAAGATTTTTCTTTGATACGCCTAATGGAATGATTGTGATGATAACATACAATTTTGAAGCAAAAAATTCTGATGGTAAAATGGTAACTGGAACATTGGTTGCCGCCGATCCAAAAGCGGCTGAGAAAATTTTAAATCAAAATGATTTAGAAAAAGTAAACCTAGTTTCTAAGCAAAAAGATCTGGGTTTTGATATTTTTAACAAAGTTAATGTTAAGGATAAGGCAATTTTTTCCAGACAGCTTTCAACAATGCTTAATTCAGGGTTTCCAATATTACAATCACTTTCAGTTATTATTTTGCAAACTGAGAATAATACTTTAAAGGGAGTTATTGGCCAAATGATTTCTGATCTAGAAGAAGGACACTCTTTTTCCTCAGTGCTATCTAAACACCCAGAAGTATTTTCTCAAGTCTTTACAAATGTAGTAAGAGCTGGAGAAACCTCGGGAAAACTTGCTGAGGTATTATTAAAACTTGCTGATACTACTGAAAAAGATTATGATTTTTCAAATAAAGTCAGAGGTGCTTTAATTTATCCGGTATTTTTAGTGATTGCAATGGTTGTTATTGGAATTATTATGATGATGAAGGTTATTCCTTCGCTGGAATCAGTATTTAATGAATCTGGCGCAACTTTGCCTTGGACAACTCGGGCAGTTGTTGGTGTAAGTCACTTTATAATAAACTATTGGTATGTTTTAATAATAATAATTTTAGCTATAATTGCTTTTTGTTATTTTTACTTTCGCACAGAAGCAGGAAAAAGACAATGGGACTTATTTAAGCTTCGAGTTCCGCTTTTTAACAAATTAATCAAAACAATATACATGACTCGGTTTACTAGCACACTGGGATTATTAGTTCGCTCAGGTATTCCAATTTTAGAAGCAATTAGAATTAGCGGAGATGCAATGAATCATTCCGTTTATGAAGATGAACTTAAAACTGTTCGTGCAGACGTTGAAAGAGGTGTTTCTATATCTGCTGCAATGTCAAAAAGCGCATACTTTCTGCCAATGGTTTCCCAAATGATTGGAGTTGGTGAAAAAACCGGAAACCTAGATGAGGTTTTAGAATCTTTGGCTAAGTTTTATACTAATGAATCAGATAGTCAAATTAAGAACCTGGTTTCATTAATTGAACCAATCTTGATTGTAATAATTGGTATTGCAATAGCCATCATTGTATTTTCAATAATAATGCCAATTTATAATCTAGCTCAACTTTATTAATAAAAAAAATAATATGTCTAATAAGTATTGAAGCTTATTGACGAAAGGAGAAAAATGTTTAAAAAATTACAGAATGCTAAAGGGTTCACTTTAATTGAACTTTTAGTAGTTATCGCCATTATTGGTATTTTGGCAGTATTAATTATTTTAAATTTAAATACTGCAAGAAAAAAGGCTCGTGATGCTCAAAGAAAATCTGATTTATCACAAATGCAAATTGCTTTAGAAAACTTCAATGATGATAATAATAGGTATCCAATAGGAAATTACAATAGCCCATTCGGTATTTTTTCATCAACAGGAGCATTAAAGGCGTTTCTTAATAAAACAATTGACGATCCAATCCCAGGTAGTAAAAAATATACATATACTTATGACCCTTCGACAACTGGCTATAGAATATGCGCAGACTTAGAAATTAACAACCCCGAAGGTGGTTATTGCGTGATACAAAAATAGAAAACATATAATTTAATTAATAAGGCAAATAATGATTTATGCGATAATTATTGTAATCGGCTTGATTTTGGGTAGTTTTGCAAATTCTATTATATATAGATTGCCAGACTTGGAAAGTATTTATTTTTCACGTTCTGAATGCCCAAAATGTAAAACTAAGATTAGGTTCTGGGATCTAATACCGGTTTTGAGTTATGTTTTTTTAAGAGGTAGGTGTAGACACTGTCAAGAAAAAATTTCTTGGCAATATCCTGCAGTAGAAATTGTCACTGCAGTGATATTTTTGCTCGTTTGGCTGAGTTTTGGTTTTTCTGTATATTCAATATTCTTAATGATTTTTGCATGGATTTTGATTATTATTTTTGTTCATGATGCAAAAACCATGGAAATCCCAGGTCGTGCCCTTATAATATTATTGTTTTTGATTATTATATGGACGGTTTGGGAGGTTGTTTTATATCAGCCAAATATTGCCATGCTAGATGATAGAATCTGGGCTGGAATAATCGGCGGAATAATATGGTTGATATTAAATCTTGTATCAAAAGGAAAATGGATTGGTTTTGGAGACTTTCAATTAGGCTTTTTGTTAGGTTTTGTTTTGGGATTACCAAATGCGGTAATATTTTTATTTGTAACAGCAATTATTGGGGGGATTGTTGCGATTATTTTAATGGCACTTGGTAAAAAACACCTTAAAGACAAAATCGCTCTTGGTCCAATAATGATTTTAGCATTTTTTATAACTCTGTTTTTGGGACAGCAATTACTTACATTTTATTTAACTAAAATATAACCATCATCCTAAACTGCAAATCATTAAAGCAATAGCGTGCCATCTATCCTACTAATTATGAATAAGTACAAATATACGAATAAAAGAATATTTAACAACCATAGAAAAACCATCTAATTATATATAAAAAAGGAGAAAATGAAAGTAAAATCTCAAAAAGCATCTATTATAGTAAATAAAAGAAAAAATTTAACAGGGTTTACATTAATTGAACTATTAGTTGTAATTTTTATAATTTCAATGCTGGCAGGACTTGTAATTGTTAATATGGCCAAAGCTAGAATGAAAGCGAGAGATGCACGAAGAAAGGCAGATCTCTATGATGTCGCTAGCGCAGTAGAAATGTATTATAGTCAAAAACATACATTCCCCGAATCTGGCGATAATTACTTATTAAAAAATCTTCCAGCTGATTTTATTTCGGATTATTTGCCACGTCCGCCCTATGATCCGTTGTGCAAGAATCAAGGAGCTTGCGATTGGGATTATAAATACAAAAAAACAGACACAGGTAAATATTGTCTTTATGCTAAACTTGAAAATGATAAGGACAAAGATGTTCTAATTGGAGACGCTTTAATATCTGCCTGCGATACGCCAGCTGGTTATAATTATTTTATAGAAAAATAATATGGTTAAAAACTATGGTTGATACAACAATATTGCAAAAAATAAATAAGTCAAAATCATCATGATATGTTGTTGGTACTTGACTCTTTGACCAAAGGAGTTATTGACAATTAAATAAAATAAATATAAAAAATGAGCGCAAAATTATTAGTTAAAATTGATAAGATTGATAAAAAGATTGATATGCTATCAAGCAAAGTTTCAAATCATGACAAAAGATTTGATAATATATCAAAGAAGCTTTTAGCACATGATAAGCGGTTTGATGATCATGACGAGAAATTTGATAGGATGATGAAGAAGCTTTTAGAGAACGATCAGGAACTTATCAATGGCCGGAATGAATTGCATGAAGCAATTCGAAATTTTAGAGATGAATTCTCTCTGCCATTGATGCCTTTGCCAAGAAAACCATTGATTTCGAAACAGAACAATTATCGCTTGGTAAAATAGTTATTCGTCACGAGGCAGATATTATTAAAATCAAAAAGGTTTTAAAAACAACTTAAATTTTAAAAGGAGGTTTGATGATAAAAAAAATAAATGCTTGGACAGCTGTGCTAATGACTTTATTGGTCTGTGTGGTCGTTGCGGCACTTGGAATGACATATTTGCTTGGAAGATATGAGTCTAAGCAAATTGATTTAGAAAATCAGATTACAGAATTACAAAAAACATCAACATCAATTTCAGCGTCAGAAGCTGTTGATGAAACTGCTGATTGGAAAACTTATACAAATACGACTTATGGATTTAGTTTTAAATATCCGGAAGATTGGATCAAAACTGATTCTGGCGAAGGATTAGTGCAACTTTATAGTCCAGTAAACCCGTCAACAGAGGGCAGGGAACTTAATTCTACTGAAACAAAAATTGTTGTATATGTTAAAAATGTTAAAGACATAAATAATTTAGAAAATTATGTCATACAAGAAGGCGGGGAAATTTCTTCGAAAAAAGATATTATTATAGACAATATTTCCAGTAAGCAATTTATTACAACTCCCGAGATTGGGACAAAAGTAACATTAGCGTTTGTGCCGAAAGATGACAGATATTTTGAAATTCTTTGTGCTGAAAATTCAGATCGGCTTGATACAATTCTTTCCACTTTTCAATTCACTAAATAAATATTCTTCGAACGGAGAGAGAAGTTTAGATCCTGAATCAAGTTCAGGATGACAATATCAGTTCTCGACTTCGCTCGAACAATAATAAATTTAAATGACACAAGATTTAGTTTTAAAAAAACTTGAGGATCATGATAAAAGATTCAACGATCACGACAAAAAATTTGATAAAATATCAAAACAACTTTTAATACATGACAAAAGATTTGATGAGCATGATGTAAGATTTGATAAAATAATCAAAAAGCTTTTTGAACATGACGATATTTTTATACAAATCCGCCAAGAGATGAAAGATATGAAAAACGAAATTTTGTCTGCAATAGATGCATTCGCAAAAGATAGTAAAGATGTTAAGATCGAACAATTTTCACTTGGGAGAGCAGTATCGCGCCACGAGACAGACATTATTAAAATCAAGAAGACTTTAAAAATCGCAAATTAAATTAATATATGAAATATAAATCATTGGCCCCGTTAAATAAACATAAAAATTTAACTGGGGGATTTACGCTAATTGAACTGTTAGTTGCCATTTTTATAATGGTGATACTATTATTGGTATCAATTCCACAATTTCAGCATTTTGGGAAAAAAGCACAAACACAGGGTACGGCGAATGAACTAAAATCTTTGATAGAAAAAACCAGAACCTACGCGATGGCTCCAAGAGAACAAGATACAAATATCTTATATTACTCTATTGAAATTAATAAAAATGGCAAATGGACTATTCAAGGGACAAAGATAGCCAACCAAAGTATCGAGATTGAAAAAGGAGCAATAGATTCTCGAACAGAAATCGAGGGATTATTTTATAATAATAATGATGAAATATCAACAGGTTCTGTAGTATTGGGGTTTGAAACTCCGACTGGTCGAGCAATCCAAGGCTTAAATGGAAACAAGAGCAAATTAGATATCGTTATTAAATATAAAAATTCAAACATTGTAGCAAAAGTTTTAATAAACTTAATTACATCACAGGTTGAAATTACTGAGGTATAGATGAAAAAAAATGGTTTTGGATTATTAGAAGTATTATTAGCAACTGGTCTTATCACTATTTTAATAGGTGGAGCTGTTGTTTTAGGATCGGTAGTTTTTAGAAATACCCAAATTAATCAGCACAAAACACAAGCTATGTATTTGAATCAAGAGGCGATAGAAGCTATAAAGCAAATTCAAAGAACAAATTGGGTTAAGCAAGATCCAGGTGTAAATTGGGATGATGGTTTAAACGCGGGCACATATACGTTGCCGGATAATAAATTGGCCAATGTTTGGGAATTAAAATCATATGATGAAAATAAAAAGCTAACATTAAATAATGTAGATTTTCATCGTAAGATAACTATAGAAAATGTTAAAACTAGCCAAGAGATGGTTGATGACAGTGGATTTAGGTCTGGAGATATTATTAAAAAAATAACAGCTGAGGTTTTATGGGAAGATTTTGGAAAACTTCAATCAGTTAAATCTCAAACCTTAATAAGTGACTGGAAGGGTTTATAAACAAAAATCAAGAATTATGAATAATGAATTAAGCCGTGCCTACCGGCGGGCAGGAATAAAATCAAGTAATATATCTAATACAAGCAAAAATGGCTTTTCGCTTATTGAAGTTTTAGTTGCGACTTTTATTTTTACTATTGTTATCTTTATGTCAATGATAATTTTTTCTGATTCAGTAGGACTTAAAAATAGATCTCAGCTGTATGAAGATGTTCAGGAATCCGCCTATTATCCTTTAGAATTAATTTCTAGGGATTTAAGAGAAGCAAATGATTTTGAGATTGGTAACTTAAGTCAGTGCCCGGCAGGGATTATAGTTAATCGGACACTTCAAAATGGATCAGATGAAAAACTTTGCTATTTCTTAAATCAAAAAGCAATTGCAGTTAAAAAATACCAAACTTCAAATTGGTCAGCAGCCCAAAACTTGTCATCATCTAAAGTAGAATTTGAAGAATTAAAATTTTTAGGCCAAAATATTCAAAACAGTCAGGTTTATCAACCAAATGTTGTTATAAAAGCAAAGGTAAAAACTCTGCAAAGAGAAAGAAGCAATGATTTTGTAGAGTTAAATATTCAAACATCAGTAACCTTAAGAGATATAAATTGGAAATTCCATGCAAATTAGGAGTTGGTATTTGGTATGTAGAATTTGGTATATGGCAGAAAAAATAAATTAAAAACATGATAAAACAGAAATTACAAAATAAATTAAAATTTAAAAGACATTCAGGATCAGCATTATTAGTTGCACTTTTGTTAGTTGCTACAATCGGAGCAATAATTTTAACAGTTTCAAGAACTTCAATTATTAAACTTAGAATTACTACAGATTTAAATCAAGCTCATGTTGCTTATTATGCCGCAGAGGCTGGGATTGAAGAGGGTCTTTTGGCATATAGAGCAGACAAAAATATCCAAATTCCATATAATCAATCTGCGGGAGACGATGAACCCTCTGCACCCTCGACTAAATATAGAACTGTTGTTTTAGATGATATTACTTCAGGTGGCATCATTAGTTCAGCTACAAATAAGCCAGCTTCAGACAAGGCATATTATCAATTAAAAATATATTATAAAAAAGATGTTTTCAATTCTAAATTTGTAAAAGATGAGATTCGAGAGTTTGCCATCAATAGATCAATAGCAATTACTATGAAATGGAATATTGAATATAGTAATGGTGATCCAGCCCCTGGTGCGATAGGTTATGTTGAATATACAACTTTGGGCGTTAATAATGAAATGATTAAACAAACTAATCCTTCGCGAATTTCTGATTCCGATCAAGCATATTCAAACAATGGCAACAAGATAATTCCGGGGATTGATGGATTACTCCAAATTCGTTTTGTAATGCCCAGAAGCGCAAATCAAGTATTTTCTGATATGCAGTTTAATGACCTAAGATTAAATATTGAACTAAAATCTTCATCGGGGCTGATTGATTCTGGCAAGACCTATATAGAATCAATTGGAGTTTTTGGGGAAGTTAAAAGAAAATTAGTGGCAGAAGTTAATAGAAAGTCAGG
>CAYPSR010000018.1:12941-14265 GCA_964413595.1 uncultured Candidatus Saccharibacteria bacterium | reverse complement strand
TTTATTTGTTTCATATTTTTTACCTTTCGTTAATTTTTACCAAATATGAAGCTACTATTCTCAAATTCTTAAGAATTTGAGAATTTTTTTTATTTATAATCCAGGGGTTATATTTTCAATCCAATCACTAGATACATTATTATCATTGCCAGATAATTTTATTGAATGTCCAGTTGCAACATCAGGGACAAAGTCGCCTAGCGTCCAAATACCAGCAATTACAGCGTTACTCTCCATATTTTCAGCGCCAGCTAAATACCCATATCGAACAAAATCTAAAATATTAGCAACATTTTTCGTAGCATTTTTAAATAAGCTAACTGAACCATGAATATCATTCATATTATCAACGAAGGAATCCACTGTTATTATAGCTCCCGGAGCCAAATTTACATTTCCAAAAATATAATCATTAGATCCAGACTCCGAATGATGTAAAAGATAATTATTTAAGTTAATATAATAAGTTCCGACATTCTTTATTTTAATAAATTCCAAGCCAGAATCCGATCCTGGCTCTACCGGATCGTAATAAACCTCAACTATTTTTGCTGGTCCTGGCGTCCATGTTCCAGCAGTAAAACTATTTCCAGAAGATGTTTCGCTATCAGACAAAAATGCTCCAGTTGTTAGAACCGCTATTGTTATTACTGCAAAAACTACAAAAAAACTTTTAACTATTTTTATCATTTCTTCCGCCTTGATTTATTATTTGTTTTATTTGATTTTTTATTGTTCGAGTTGCGAACGCGACGAGAACTATTTCCTTTTTCAGATTCTTCTTTTTTTCTCTTTACTCTTTCTTTTATCATTTTTGTCATTTCTTCCTTAACTTTCTTTACTTCTTCATAAATTATAATTACAGCTGGGATAATGATTATTATTAAAAGTCCTGGCAAAGTTTTGATATATCCCAATAAATACCCAATATAGCTAATATTACCAATAACTTTACCAATAACTTTATCTTGAGTGATTTTTGTAAAATCTGAATCTTCATTTGCATCGCCTTTGGTTGTAATTTCTGTTTGACCATTTACAATTTCAATGCTATTAATCCTATGAGTTGTTACATCTAATTTTCTGGTTCCGGAATGAAATGTAATAATATCGCCGTTTTGATAATTATCCGCAGGTTTTACTAAAACCATTGCTCCTGTTTTAATCGTTGGCGACATAGACCCACTCATTACCGAATACAATTTGTAATTTCCTTTAAAAGGAAGCAAAGAAAATAGAACTAAAAGACCAATTAAAATCAAAATCCCTAAAACAACATTCAAAATAATTGCTCCAACTTTTTGAGATTTTGTTTGTTGTTTCG
>CAYPSR010000018.1:0-12841 GCA_964413595.1 uncultured Candidatus Saccharibacteria bacterium | reverse complement strand
GAAAAGTAAGCGCCGGTTGCGCCAACTGCTACTGCTGCCACTGCTAAAATAGTGAGCAGACTTTTTGCTAATTTAAGCATTAAAGCTCCTTCCTCTCGAGTATAAATCGAGAAATTAATTAATTAATTATATTTTTATTACTAGTCCCCTTATAAAATAAAACCTGAGTCTGCCCTAAAATAAATACTTATCCTAAGACATATTCCCCACTCGCAATCTAAGTTGCACAAGGGCTAATCAAATCATATTATATGAATTTCATTATGTCAAGCCTCTGTATCCATCCCATATATATTGAACTTTTAAGAGTTAAAGCTGGTCATCCCGAGGAATGAAATGACGAGGCCTGCCTGCCGGTAGGCAGGGATCTCTGAACCTGTTTCAGGATTGACTCGCATACGCAAGACCTGCCTGCACGCTACCCATTACCCATTATACATTACAAATTACTATCTTCTATCCATGAATAAAAACCTGAGTTCCAACAGGAGTCCATCCATAAACATATTCAGCCGGACCAACTCCCAATCTAACACATCCATGAGAAACTCTAATTCCCAAATGACTTTCACCTTCTTTTGCTCCGTTTGGCCATTCAGGAAGTTCATGAATTCCGTGCCCTTGGTTTGTAAACGCCATCCACCAAGGCATATATAAACCATATTTTGCACTATAAGCGCGAGGATTTTTATTTAAAACTGTAAACTCCCCATAAGGAGTTGGCATTGTACTTTTGCCAGTAGAAACAACAAAGGTATTTGCCAGGCTTGTTCCATCAAACAGGTACATTCTTTGCTGTGAAATATCTATTTCTATATATTTCCCTTCTGCCATTCCAGCATTTGGCCCTTCTTCAGAGGTCTGTCTTTGAACAGGTGGAGCAACGGGACCAGTGCCAATATCAAATGATCCATTTTTAGAAGATGATCTTAAAATTGATCTTATTTGATTATAAGCACCATCTCTATCCATTGCTATTCCTTCTTTTCCTTCTGAAACAAGTTCGCCCTTATAATTTAAAACCGTTGGTACAGGAGCTACATCAATTTTTATAGACAATGTTGATACCCAAGAATAAACAGATGCGTCTGAATAATTAACTGCTATTGGATTTTTGCTTTGGTCAAATAAAATCCAAGAAGAAACTATGGCTGGGGTTATAAAAAATGATTGCCCGTTATAGTTTAAAGTTATATTTTTACCAATCATGCTTTCCGCAGTAGATTTTGCATTTTGATACTTTGAACTATTTGTATCTTCTGGCTGAACATGTTCTGTTTCAACAGATATTACGACTTTGCTATCATTGGAAATTCTATCAGCAAGATCACTCTTTAATTTATCTTGATTAATAACAACACCTTCCGAGCCAGGAATAATTGCTACCCTACCATTTGATACTGATAATTTTGGTTGAACCACTCCGTGGGTATTGTTTTGAACAAAATCATTAAAAAAAGCATCAAACTGAGTTTGATTAATTTCCATTTTCGGATCAACATTTACTTTTTTTACTAGTTTTACAAGCTCGGAAAATTGCTTTAAAACATTTCTGTCTCTGCCATATTTTGAGATTTCAATTAAAACATCATCAGCATAAATTTCAGCACCAGTATCTTCTAATTTTGCAGTAGTTTGGCTGGAGTCAATTTTAAGAACAACTTCTTGAGTTTTGATTTCCTGAATTTTTTTACCAATTTCTTTTTGCGCTTGATTTTTATTTAGTCCTCCAACATTAACTCCTAAAACATAGACATTTGGGAAATATCTATTTTTATAAACTTGCGCAAAAATTCCCCAAGTAAGCATAATCAGCAAAAGCAGACCATAAATTACGAAACCTGTTACTTTTAAAGCCTTTTTGAACTTTGGCTGATTTTGTTCAGATTGCTCGACTTTGTTTTCTTGATTATTATCTGCCATTTTATAATTTATTATTTATATATTATGATTTGACTTTTTGATACCAAAATGATATTATTTTTATTATGAATATAATCAAAGTTTGTATAAAACAAATTAAAAAAACTAATTCCAAATCATTTTGGAAACATTACTTTTATTATAAGTTAGCGGAGACAAAAATACAATAATATAATTACAATATATAATTGAATAACTCCGCTTAAAGCGGAGATTTCTTTTATTAAAATGGTTTATATTCCCCTGATTGTCATTCCTGATTTATTTCGGAATCTCAATGGTTGTCATTCCCTGCTTGATCGGGAATCCAAAAAAGTTATTGTTCGAGCTTGTCGAGAACTTTCGAAATCAGATAAATATCAGATAGTTTTCTACCTTATACTCCCTACTATATACTATCTACTATTTGCTTGCTTTCGAGACACTTCTCGAATGCTAAAGGTTTTCGCACCACATTTCTGTCATCTAGAGGAGGAAACACAGATGTCCTTTCTACTCTCAAGGAGTGCTGAAAAGAGGCGACGGCGAGAGCTGTCAAGGCTGATAACTGCCCTAAGGCGCAAACAAGACGAGACGCGCCGTTTGGTTCTGGTCCCACAAATTCAGAACCTTGAGGCCAAGCTTGGCCTAGACATCACTCCTACCGAAGAGCTGCTCCAGGCCAAAGCCATTGTCAACCCAGCCCCTGCGGGATCATGGCTTGGCCAACTCCCCCCCCCGCCTGGCTCACCGGCATGGAATCCGAGAAGCTACAACCTCGGCTAGCCACCACCCCTCCCCGACAAAACACCTTCTCACCCCCAGCGAGATGCGGGAATTCCCTGCAGATTGTAATCTAACGATTACATTTTGTAGCCGAAACCCGCATCTCGCCCAGCCGTTCCTATTTCAAATAGAGATTTTTTTTGCTAAAATATATATAAGTTTGAAGAAATAAGAAATAAGATTTTTTATAATTAAGTATCATAATTTTGATTTTTGCATTTTAAGTTTTGAATTATTATACGGGCATATAGCTCAGTGGTTAGAGCGGACGTCTTATAAGCGTCAGGTCGATGGTTCAAATCCATCTATGCCCACCAAGAAATTGAATATGATTATCCATTTTTTTTAGATTAAACCTTTATTCAAATCCTTATACAAAGCCCTACTTATCCACATTTTTATATATTTATACACAATGTTATACACAATCCGCAGATGCGGAATTTTTAATTTTCAATTTTAAATTTTCATTCAATATTTAATTTCTTAAGTGAACTTCAGAAAGAAAATATATAATATTTCCGTAAAATAGATTATACAAACACTCGTGTATAATATACACTATTGATTTTCTCATTCAAGTGTGCTATAATAGGTTTAACAATGTGACTTAGTCCTTACCAAGGCATGAATAGTCCCTCGATAGACTCGGGATAAACAAGCCGATCCCTAGAAATAGAGATCGGATGAAATCAGTCAAAAAATTTGCTCTTACAACTATTATTGCTATTTTTGTAACTTTTCCAGCATTATCTAATGCTAAGTCTTTTAATTCATCTGAAATTATTTCTTTAACCAATAATGAACGTTCAAATTTAGGATTAGATAAGTTACAAGAAAATGCCCTATTAAATCAAGCTGCCCTTTTAAAAGCTCAAGATATGTTTTCCAATCAATATTTTGCTCACACCTCACCTGCTGGAATTAACTCTTGGTATTGGTTTGATAAAGTAAATTACAATTACCACTTCGCTGGTGAAAACTTAGCTATTAACTTTACTGATTCTCGCGATACTGTTGATGCCTGGATGGCCTCTCCTACTCATAAAGCAAACATTATAAATCAAAATTACGCTGAAATTGGTGTTGCTGTAGTTAGTGGTAATTTTGAAGGACATTATGCCTATATTGTTGTACAAGAATTTGGCTCGCAGTTTAATATTGAAAAACAAGCCCTAACATCTCAAAAACAAAAAGAAATCGCCTATCAAAACAATCAAGAAACTAATACAGAAGTTTTAGGTCAAAATCAAACTAAAGAAACTGATAATAAAATTAAAATAAATCCTATTATTATATTATTTTCAATCTTTAATATGTTTTGGATGCTTTAAAATTCATTGTCATTCCGTATTTAATATGGAATCTATATAATAGATATCTATCTTGGATTCCCGTTTTCACGGGAATGACAAAATGGTTAAACTTTTTCAACTATTCTTAAAATTGCTGATCTAGATCGTGGATTAATTAAAATTTCTTGGTTGCCAGGCTTGAACTTGGCAACTTTTTTTAGTTCTGGCAATTTGCCACAAATACATGGCATGTTTTTAGGACACTGACAAGGATTTATATAACCATTAAAAATATCTTTAACTAATTTATCTTCTGTTGAGTGAAATGTTATAACTGCCAGTCTACCGCCGATTTTTAATGATTTGATAATTTCTGGGATTGCAATCTTGATATTTTCCAACTCTGAATTGACTTCCATTCTAAGTGCCCTAAAAATATTGGTGGCAAAATGAGTTTTGCCATGTTTAAATCTTTCGGGAATTGATTTGTCTAAGATTAAAATCAAATCACCTACCGTATTAATAGATCTATGTTTTTTGTCATCCTGAACTTGTTTCAGGATCTCAACTTCTCGATTCCGCTTCGCTTCACTCGAAGAATAATTTGATTGATTATATTGTTCGAGCGAGCTTTTGGCGAGTCGAGAACTATTCCCTTTCCTAAACTCAATTATATTTCCTACTATCTTTTTATAAAATCTTTCGCCGCTGTTTTTAAAAACATTAATTAGTTCACTCTCACTATATTTGTTCAAAATATCCGCTGCCGTCATAGGAAAATTAAACTTGCCCTCCGAAGCTTTAGCGAAGGATGTGTCCATCCGCATATCAAGCAATGCTTTTGGGTTTTTAAAACTAAAACCACGATCTAAACTATCTATTTGCATAGAAGAAATCCCCAAATCTATTAAAACCGCATCAACAGATTTTTTAGATAGTATTCTGGTTTTCTGCAGAATACCAGAATAGTTTTTAAAATTGTCTCGGATAAATGTAAAATTGATTCTATCTTGGATTCCTGCCTTCGCAGGCATGACATTCTTTTGGACACCCGGTTTTTCAAAGATGATATTTTTTAGATTTTCTTTGGCTATTTTTAAAGCTTTTTCGTCTGCGTCAATTCCCAAAAAAGTAATTGGTAATGAGTAATTAGTAATGAGCTTTTTTAGAATGACTTTGGCATGACCAGCCGCACCCAAAGTACAATCAACAAATACAAAATCACTCCCTGAGTCATCTCGGGCCATTAATTTATCAAGGCGAGAAATCTCACCTTTTTCAGGAATTAGATATTTTAGAACTTCTTTTTTTAAAACTGGTATATGCTTCATAATCTTACAAATTATTTACTACAAATGATACAAATTAATACAAACAATACAAATATTATGCAAGTGATTTGTAAATTTGTATTTATATTTGTACATTATTAGGGAATTATTTCAATTATTTTACTTTTTGATTTTTCGCCACAAACTATTTTAATATCAGATTTCGGCTTTTTAAAATATTCGGATAGTATTTCGATTAATTCTTTGTTCGCTTGCCCCTTGATTGGTTTTGATTTTAGATTAACAAAAAGCTGACCACCTTCTTCAGTAATCTCATTTTTACGCTTACCAGTTTTAACCTTAACAGTTATTTTCATATATCTAATATTATATCTCTTTACTTATATATAATAAAGCTATTATAATGAAAATGAGAGATAAAAATCTTTTAACTTATTTTTTATTAAACAGGAGGCCCTCCTTCGCATAAAGCTTCGGCGGGTAAAAATTATGAAAAAATTATTATTCTTAGTTTTCAGTGTTATTCTATTTGCACCATTTTTAGCGCTTGCAGCTCAATATCAAGCTCCGGTTGGACAAGATGTTAATGTTGAAAAAGAAACAAAAAATCTTTACACTGCTGGCATTAATGTAAATGTTAACAAAATAGTATCTGGAGATCTAACAGTATTAGCGCAAACGATTAACATTAAATCAGACGTTGAACAATCAGTTTATATGCTTGGATCAACGATTAATCTTGATGCTGATGTGGCTCAAAATGTTAAAATTGCTGGTGCTCAAATCAATATAACTAGTAAGGTTGGGCAAGATCTAATTATTTTAGGCCAAAGCGTAAATATTGGATCAGAATCAATAATAAATGGGGATTTAGTGGTTGTTGGCCAAAACATTATAATCGATGGAAAAATAGATGGCTTTACAAAAATTATTGGAGAGAGTGTTACAATAAATGGTGATTTGCAAAGCTCAGATATCAAAGCCACAAAAACTCTCACATTAGGACCTGCGGGAATTATTAACGAAAATCTAGACTATAAATCACCTGTTTCAATTAACATTCAGCCCGGTGGACAGGTCCTGGGTGAAACAAATTACAATCAAATAAAAGAAAACGGTTCATTTTTAGATTCTCTAAAACGCACTTCTGCTCTATCAAGAGTTTTAGGTCCAATTGGAATAATTATTGCTGGAATTATATTAATTTACTTAATACCAAGAAAATCAAGAGAGCTAGTTAAAACTTCTGTTGGTAATTTTTGGAAATCAATTGGCATTGGAATTTTAGGGTTGATTTTGCCAACGGTTGTTTTTGGAATTTTACTGGTAACATTTATAGGCGGTTGGGTGGCTATGATACTCTTGACTCTATATGCACTGGTAATTATGCTTGCAATAATTTATGGTGCAGTTGTTTTAGGATCACTAATTACAAAATTAATAAATAAAACCAAAAAAATCGAAGTTACTTGGAAAGAGATTGTAATCGGTGAAATTGTTTTAGCAATTTTGGCATTTATTCCGGTTTTGGGTGGACTAGTAAGTTTTGTCTTAATGATTTTAGCGCTAGGTGCAATCTTGATTTTAATGGGACGAGGCATAAAAGCAGAACAGGCAAAATAACACAAAGTGTCATCCTGAGCGCCAAAGGGGACCCCTTGGGTCGTGGCGAAGGATCTTATTTATTGTTCGAGCGAAACGAAGTTTAGTCGAGAACTATTCCATATTTGTCATTCCCGATTTAATCGGGAATCCAAGATAGAATTTCGATTATAAAAGAAAAGCGGGTGATGATGTCTTGGTGGTAATCACGATCTCTCGCGATCTCAAGATTTATCAACAACACCCGCTTTTTTGGTCGGTGCTAAATTTGACAATGTAAATAAAAGTAAAGTAATATAGAATTATGAAAGATGGGTTTTTAACAGCACAAGAAGCCTCCGAGATACTTAAAGTCAATATTATGACTATTTACCGCTATATCAAAGCGGGCAAGCTTGTAGCCTACAAAATCGGTAAAGATTTTAGAATAAAAGAAAAAGATTTTAACAAATTTATTGAAAGGGCAAAAACCAATGGCAACTAGTAAATTTACATTTATTGATTTGTTTGCAGGTATAGGGGGCTTTAGATTAGCTCTTGAATCTTTTGGCGGTCATTGTGTGTTTAGCTCAGAATGGGATAGATTCTCTCAGGAAACTTATTTAAAGAATTTTGGTGAAATTCCTAACGGTGATATTATAAAAATTAAAGAAAAGGATATTCCTGCTCATAATGTAATTTGTGCTGGTTTTCCTTGCCAAGCATTTAGTATTTCAGGCAAGATGAAGGGGTTTGAAGATACAAGAGGAACTTTATTTTTTGATGTTGCGAGAATAGCAAAGCATCATCAGCCCGAAATTCTTTTTCTCGAAAATGTAAAAAATCTTACTAAGCATAATAACGGAATAACATTTAAAATAATAATAAAAACATTAAAGGAAATTGGATATAATCCATTCTATAAAGTCTTAAAATCAAGTGATTATGAAATACCTCAAGCAAGAGAAAGAGTATATATCATAGCTTTTAGAAAAGATTTACACATTAAAAATTTTAAATATCCAAAAAATAAAAACAATATTAGAATAGTTAAGGATATTTTAGAAAAAGAACCAGTTAATAAAAAATATTATATAAATAGAAATGATATTATAATATATAAAGATGATAATGATGTAAAAAATAAAAGAAACCCTTTGCAGATTGGAAAAATCAACAAAGGTGGACAAGGTGAAAGAATTTACTCTATAAACACCTCAGGAATCACACTATCAGCTTATGGTGGTGGCGCGGCTGCTAAAACAGGGGCTTACTATATTAATGGTAAAGTTAGAAAATTAACTCCAAGAGAATGTGCGAGAATGCAAGGATTTAATGAAGAATTTATCATACACGAAAAAGAAAATATTGCATACAAGCAATTTGGCAACAGCGTATCGGTGCCGGTATTAAGAGAAATATTTGAAAATGTAACAAAAAGCTATCCGAAACTTATAGAAAATGAAATTGAAGTGCCAAATAAAAAAATTATAAAACAAACACAATTAAATTTAGGAAGGATTTAATGCCCAACGAAAATATTGATATGTTAATTAAAAGAGGCTCAAACACTGCAAAGAATGGTTTTAAAAATGAAGATGATATTGTAAAGAAATTTAATGATTGGAAAAAAGATTTAGACGCTCAATCTTGGTTAAAAATAATGAAATATCATTTAAATGATATAGAAAAAGTTGAAGCTGTAAAAATAACTGGTTCTCATAAAGCAGATATTCAAGTAAAAATAAAAATATATTTAAAAAATGCAGTCTTGGCTGAAAATATTTCAATTAAATTGGTTAGCAATCCGCAAGGATTTAATCAAATTGATAAAAGGAAAATAGATAAATATGTTGAATTGTGGGCTATGCCTAAAGATATTGCTGATACACTCAGATTATTTACGGGCGAAATCTCACCAACACAATCAGGACTAAAAGATTCAAGAAGAATGTTTTTAGATGAGATGGATAAAAAAACTCAAAATAAAATTATTGAATTTTTTAGAAAAAATAAAATAATGGTTCTTATGGATATTCTAAAAGGCAGGGATAAGTTGGCAGCTTCTTGGATGCTCATTTACCAAAAACGAACAAATATATGGACTTTATTACCTATTTCAGTTGTAATCAATTATTATGGTTCTGGTAAAGTTTATATATCTTCTCGGGGTAGCTTAAAAATTGGCAAGATAGGAATGCAAAGAAAAGGCGGCGACAGCGGCAGAGATTCAGCCAAAACGTTGCAATTCAAAATGAATCCTTGCGATATAGCTAATAATTTAAACAATGGATAATATTTCTTCTTTGCAACGGAGTCAAACAATGAGCAGAATTAGAAGTTCGGAAACAAGAATTGAAAAAGATTTTCGAAATCTGATTTATAAAGAAGGAATCCGTTATCGAAAGAATAATTCTAAACATTTTGGAAAACCAGATTTAATGCTCATTGGCAAAAAGATAGTTATATTTATAGATTCTTGTTTTTGGCACGGATGCAAAGAGCATTTACGATTGCCTTCAACAAACAAAAATTATTGGATTGAGAAAATAAAAAGAAATAAAAAAAAGAGACAAAATTGTAAATAAATATTATTTAGAAAAACAATGGAAAGTAATAAGAATTTGGGAACATAAATTAAAAAATAATAAAAAAAATAACACAATTATTAAGGAATTAAAGAAATGAAAGTGATAATTTTAGCCAGAGTATCAACCGAAGAACAAAAAGAAGCTGGAAATTCTTTACCCGCCTAACAAGCAAGATATAATTTTTAGATCTTAAAATTTGGATTTGTGAGTTTAATTATCTTTTTTGGATTATTATAAAGTTTATCTTCCAGTTGTTTTTTTGTTAAAACTTTTGCATCAACTAACCAATTACACAGCAAAATAAAAGTCATATAAGATGCAAAGCCAGTTTTTTAGGCCGAGGAGTCGGCGCAAAATCCGATGCAATTACATCAATAGTTCCATCCTTTAAACCACCAAGTATTGCCCTATTATCTTGTTCATCTCCATACGGCGGATTAATTTTTAGATTTTCTAGCTTGTTATTAAATGCAAAATACTGCGGGCAGGTTTCAGTATATATATTTAAATTGCATTTTTTGGCATATCTCACTAACTCAACGGTTTCAAACTTACTAACATGTTGAAAATATAAAATTCCTTTTCCAACTTTTTTAAAAACTTCAATATATTTTTTTGCCATTTCAATTTCCGGCTCCAAATGCGCCATTATTAAAATATTGTGTGATAATGCCTCTTCTAATATTTTAAGATTTTTTAAACAATTTCCATCATCAGAAAATCCAAAAACATTGGGCTTAATTAATTTAATATCAACTGGTTTTTTACCCTGCCGACCAATTGTAATTGCAGAAATTGGAATTGATTTTATAGCGCTGATTTTTTGATTATATTTTAAAATTTTAGGTTTTGTATCCAAACAATCTTTTATATTTGACATTGGAACTGCGAATTCTACACCATATTTTTTAAGTTCTTTGGCATAAGAATTTGGCTTTTCACGAAAATGAACATGTAGATCTATTATTTTTATTTTGATTAAATATTATGTAACTTCTCAATTTCGTCCCGCCCAGCGGGACCTCGCTCGAAGAATATTTATTTCATTTCTTTGCAATCATCTTTTGATATTCTTTATCAGTATAAATTTCTTTTGTGTTTTCTACTTTATCTATATACAAAACTCCTTCTAAATGATCGAGTTCATGTTGGAAAATTCTTGATACAATATCTTTAAATATTTTTGTCTGACTGTTTCCTTCTCTATTTAAAAACGAGATTTTTGTTTCAATAAACCTTGGCACTAATGCTCTTAAACCGGGGATACTTAGACATCCTTCAAAACCTTTTTTTGTTTTTTCAGAATAACTAATTATTTTTGGATTTATCATCACAAGAGGTCTCATTTTTGGAGCTTTTGGATATCTTGGACTCGGTGAGCAACTGATAATAATAATTTTTTTTGATTGATAAACCTGAGGTGCAGCGATTCCAACCCCCCCAGAATCTTTTAATGTCAAAAGCATATCGTCTATCAAGTTTTGTATTTCTTGATTTTGAATATTAATAATCGTTGATGCTTTTTTTCTTAATATCTTATTTCCTAATTGTGCAATTTGTAATAATTTAGCCATTTTGATTATATTTGTTTTATCTTTGGATGGATCCAATAATATTTGTCATTCCGCACTTAATGCGGAATCTATACAAATAGATAAAAACTATTATATAGATTCCTGCCTTCGCAGGAATGACATCTGTGACTATTTTGTGGCAAGATTACAGAAAATAGCTTCTTAACTTTCTCTAATCAACTCATTAAATAACTGGGATCTTTCTCTATAATCTTTAAATTGATCCATTGATTGACACGCTGGTGAATAGACAATTATAGCTTTTGGCGTAGAAATTTTAAATGCTTTATCAACTGCAGCTTTTAAATCTTCAACAATATAAAAACATTTAATATACGGCTTGATTTGCTTTGCGATTTCATCTCTTGATGATCCATAAATTACTAGATCAATATTACTTTTCTCAAGTTCTTTTCCCAAATCATCAAAATCACCAGATTTTATTCCTTCTCTAACCCCTCCAATTATCAAAGTTTTTGGTCCGTAAACTGATTTTATTGCTGCAAGAGTTCCAACTGGATCTGTTGATTTTCCATCATTATATATTTTGTGGCCATTAATAACTCCAATATACTCCATTCGAAATTTTATACCCTTAAATTCACGCAATCCTTTTCCAATTACCTTTGGTTTTATTCCAGCTAAATGACATGCAATTGCAGCAGCAAGCGCGTTTTCAGCTACAAACTCCGAAGGCAAATAAAGATCTTTAACATCAATGATTTTTATTTTATGATGATGTTCTTCGCAATTCTTATCCTTACATTCTTCATAGATAGAAATTTCGCGTGTTTTATAATCTTCCTCATTTTCAAACGGACGAAGTTTAAAAGAATACATTTGCGATTTGAATTCATGAAGATCAATTAGATTTTCGTCAATGGTTTTTTGATTAATTACTGCGAAATCTTTACTTGTTTGATAACGAAATATGTTAGTTTTATCATAAACATATTGCTTGTAAGTTTTATGATCATCTAGGTGATGTGGGGAAAGGTTATTTAAAACAGCAATATGTGGAGAAGTTTTTAGATCTTTTAAATGCCTATTTGAAACCTCAATAATCGCCCAATCATTTTTTTTGAGTTTTGATAACCTTTCTAAATTCCACCTGCTTTCCCTATCGTTTCCAGATCTATAACAATTGATTTTAGCAGTTTTAAAAACTTTATAAATCATCTCCGTAACAGTAGTTTTACCAAGCGTTCCAGTTATTCCAAGGGTTTTACAATTAGAAACTTTAAAAATCACTTCCATTGCCTGGATTGTTGTAATTTCGCCTTTTTTTGATTTTTTAATTATTGGATCATTTATCGGATGGCGAAAATAAGCTTGAGTAAAAATCACTAGGTCGTCTTTTTCAATCCCTGTTCCATAATCATCTTTAAAATTAAATTTTAAGCCTGAATTTTCCAGGTCCTTCATTTGTTTCTGGATTTGCATATCACTCATTGTATCATCAAAACGAGCAAATTCTTTTTCATACTCAACTTTTGTATAAAAATCATGTAAAACTATATTTTTAAGTTTTAGGTTTTTATATAAATACTCAAAAATCGCGCGAAGCTCTTGACTTGATGCGCCCATCAAGTGAATTTTATTGCACGAAAATTGATTTAAAAATGATTTTAAATCACGAGATTTTTCTATAGAAATAATTTGCATATTTTAATTATAGCACAAATTCTAAATATTTAAACCTAATATGATTTATATCAAAAAAGCACCTTGATGATGATTTGGAAAATGAACACTCCCCACCTTAGTCTAGAACCTTTGTGGTGTTTTATCGGCTATTCCAGATAATTTCAGTTAAGCTG
>CAYPSR010000017.1:13707-14869 GCA_964413595.1 uncultured Candidatus Saccharibacteria bacterium | reverse complement strand
TATTACCCTTAACAGCCAAGGCAAATTCAGTTATTGGCTTAAAGAGAATCAATACAAAATAACTATCAAAGACTCTAAAAACAAAGTAAGAGCTGTTACTAATTCCGGAACCTTTAGTGATTTAACCAAACTAAAGATAGTAAACAAAAGCCCTGATTATAGTATGATTTGGGTGAGGTAAGTTGAATAAAAAACTTTTTTCTGATAAAATATTCATATTGATACATTTAAATAAAAATTATGGTCAAAAGAACCTATCAGCCGAAAAAACATAAAAGGGCTAAAAAGCACGGATTTTTAAAAAGAAACTCTACCAAAGACGGAAGAGCAGTTTTAAAAAGAAGGAAGCTTAAAGGCAGAAAAAAACTGACAGTTTAAAATAGGTAAATTTCAATGACCAAATTTTAATAACTCATTCAAATTCTAAATCATAGTTTTCAAACTGAAAATTGGAAATTGATTGATAATTGATGCTTGAAAATTGATAATTTAACATTTATGTTAACTCGTAAATATTCATTAAAAGGCAAGAGGCTTTTTAATAAGATCTATAAAACTGGCAAAAGAAAAAGAACTGGTTGTTTTGGCATTTGTAGTTTGCCAAACGGTTTAGATTACAGTCGCTTTGGCATTGTAATCAGCGCTAAAAAAGAAGCAAAGGCAGTGAACAGAAACAAGATTAAGCGACTTGCTAAAACTTATATCTCAAACCACAAAACCCTATTTAATCAATCGCAAGATGTTATCATCACCCTATTAAAACCTTTGGAAAAGATTTCTAAAGATAGCGTTGAGAAGGAAATGGGTATTTTATTAAAATGAGATTGCCACGTCGCTTTCTGCTCCTCGCAATGACAAAATATTTATCTTTAAATTATTATTTATGTTTCTGATTTATTATTTATCATTTATTATTTACCTATATGAATATATTTCAAAAAATATCAATTTGGCTTATCAAGCTATATCAAAGAACTTTGTCTCTAGATCACGGCCCAATGAAAAAAATTGGTATAAAGGTCTGTATTTATCATCCAACTTGTTCTGAATATACAGCTCAAGCAATTGAAAAATATGGAGTTTTTAAAGGTTCTTTTCTTGGCCTATGGCGGATAATGCGTTGCAATCCTTGGGCAAAAGGTGGAGATGATCCGGTAAAATA
>CAYPSR010000017.1:10322-13607 GCA_964413595.1 uncultured Candidatus Saccharibacteria bacterium | reverse complement strand
GGAAAAACCAACTTACTTGAATCTATTTTTTTAGTATCAACGACTAAAACATTTAGAAAAGCAAACAATATTGATCTTATTTTAAAACAAAAGGATTTTGCAAGAATTGAGGCTGATATTTTAAATGACAAGGGGGAAATAAAGATTGAACTGGTTGTTGATTTAACACAAATAAATCATCCTAAAACTCTAAAAATAAATAGCGTTAAAAAACCGCTTTTTGAGGCTTTGGGTAAATTAAGAACTGTATATTTCTCGCCGGAAAGTTTAAATCTAATATATGGCTCTCCTGGGGAAAGAAGAAAATTCTTAGATATTTTAATTTGCCAATCTGATACTATCTATGCCAAAAACCTAACAGAATACAATCATATTTTACAAAATAAAAACGCGCTTCTTAAAGAGATAAAAAAAAACAATGCAAATGTAAAAGAATTAGACTTTTGGAACCAACAGCTATCAATTCTAGGATCAAAAATTATTTATAAGAGATTCAATGTTATAAAGTCATTATCTAAAGATATTATAAATATTTATCAAGAAATATCTGGCAAAAATCAAACTGTTCCAACTCACGAGCCAAAGCAAGGCGAGAAACTTGAAATTTTATATAAAAGCGATGCGCATGCTAAAACAAGTTTAAAAGAAATTCAGCTAGCAATGGCAGAAAAAATTAAAGAACGTCTTGATTTTGAAATTATGTATGGTAAATCTTTAGTAGGTCCGCAAAAAGATGATCTGGTTTTTAAACTTGATGGATTCAAACTTGATGTTTATGGTTCGCGAGGCGAAGCTCGAACTTCAATCTTAACGTTAAAATTAGCAGAGTTTGATTATCTTTTAGATCTTGATCCAGACAATCCTCCGGTTTTGCTTTTAGACGATCCTTTTTCTGAGCTTGATGATGTAAGATCAAAAAGTTTTATTAAATTGATTGAAAAAAGCAAACAATACTTTATAACCACAACCAATATTAATGAAGTTAAGGGTATTGAAAAAGGTGCAAATATAATTGAATTATAGAAATGACAAAACCAGAATAAAGAATGACTAATCAATGTCGAAACCATAATGAATAGTAACAAAATTGGGAATTAGATATTTAAACATTTTTTCTTAATTTGGGCTTCTTAATTCTTAATTCATATATATCATGGAACCTTTATCAAAACTTCTAAAACAAAAAAATCTCCTGGCTCATAAAATCAAATCTTCATCTCATATTTGTTGGATTGCTGATTCGGTTTTAGCAGCCGTTTTTGAAAATGAGGCTCTAAAATCTATTAGTTTTAAAAATAAAACCTTAAAGATTTCTGTTCCCTCGCCTGTTTTGGCGCAAAAAATTAGTTTTAAAAGACAAACTATCGTCTCTAAAATTAATGAAAAAACCAAAGATCTAAATGTGAAAATTGAAAAAATCCAGACGGTGATTCAGTAAATCCAAAGTTTCTAAATCTTAATTATTCCAAACAAAAATCAAAATGACAAATATCAGTTTGATATTTGAACTTTTTCTTAACTTATAGTTCTTTATTTTGTCTTTATTCGTATATTCGTAAAGATTTGTAAATTAGTAGGATAGACGGTACAAAGTGTTTTCTTTGAAATGCCAAATTGGATGATGGTTATGCCATTGCCACACAAATTCCCCAAACATCTTTAGCGCCGTTTTGACGCAAAACCTTGGCAGCAGTAGCCATAGTTGCCCCAGAAGTATAAACATCATCAAGTAAAAGAACGGTTTTGCCTGTTATATCAATATTGGATTTAAAAGCGAACGCACCCTGAAGATTTTTTAATCGGTCAAAATGGCTTAAACCAATTTGTGATTTTGTATATTTTACTCGCTTTAAACAATCTACAAGCTTAATATCTAGATTTTTTTCAAGTTCACGCCCAATTTCATAACATTGATTAAATCCGCGCTCATTTTGCTTTCTTGGATGAAGTGGAATAGGAACTAAAATCAAATCCCCTCTGGGCAAACCATCTTGAGTTTTATCAATAATATAATTTGCCAGAAACTTCTTAATTTCTAAAACATTTCTATATTTATAAAAATGAACCAATTCTTTTAACGCTCCTTTGTAATATCCATATGCAATAACGCCCCTAATAACAGATTGTCTTTTGCATCTAGGACAAAATCTGCCAAGATTAGTGATTTTTTTGCATTTTGGGCAAAAGCTATATTTAATTTTAATTATAGTTTTTTTACATGTTTGGCAAAGCCAAAAACCAATTTTGTGACAATTAACACATATTTTTGGAAAAACCAGGTTTAAGATTTTCTTTTTAATATTCATAATTTAAGTATATAGTATTTAGGGTAAGGCATGTAGATTAAAATTTATTGTTCAAAGATGAAAAATATCATCTGAGAACTTTAGAAGTGCAAAAGTCGTCGATCGTATAAATTCATGAAATATTTGTATCTATTTTTCTTAAATCAATATTTTAACTCTACTCGCAATTTTTAATTTGGATTTCTAATTTCATATTTCTCTTTACTTATATCGTGTTTATCCTATTGCTAAAATATTTTCGATAAAATATAATAATATTAGGTATATTGAAACATAAAAATAATATAATTAATAATAAATGTCCGAATACATTTTGATTTCATTCGTATATTTGTACTAATTCGTAAATTAGTAGGATAGATGAAATGAAGTATATTCTTTGAAATATCGTATCGGATGATGGAGGGATAATGGCTCAGGATAAAATTAACAAGATGTTTGATGCGTCAGAAGAAGATCTTCTCTCAGATTATGAGGGTCAGCTTGCCCTAGATGCATATCAAACAGAAGACGCAGTTATTATTAAAGCGCCTATTGCTGGAGTTGATGAAAAAGATCTTGATGTCTCGATCACTGATGATATCTTGACTATAAAAGGTCAGCGAAAATTTGAAGAAGAGGTTAAAAAAGAAAATTTTATTTCTCAGGAATGCTATTGGGGCGCATTTTCTCGTACCTTAAACCTACCTGCAGGATGCCACAGCGATAAAGCAAAAGCGGTTTTAAAAAATGGGGTTTTAACAATTACTATTCCAAAAAAACCAGATAAAAAAACAAAAAAATTAGATATTTTAAGAGCAGAATAAAACCAAGAAATTAGAAATTGGTAAAGAAATAGGAAATCAGTAAAAGGTTAATAAACTCTATTTGTATATTCGTATTAATTCGTAAATTAGTAGGATAAAGGCGGATAAAAGATTGATTAAATCAAATTGTTAAAATAATATTAAATTAATCAAGAATATAGATAGGAATTTTT
>CAYPSR010000017.1:0-10222 GCA_964413595.1 uncultured Candidatus Saccharibacteria bacterium | reverse complement strand
GATTTTGGGAATCTTGAAGGCTATTTAAGAGCGGTTGTTCATTTTGCCGAGAAAAATCCAGAGACAAAAGGTTTAATTAGAAGGTTTCTTGAAGACAAAGAAGATCAGCAAAAGATAAACCTATAGAATTTATTTTTCCACATTACTCATTACTGTTTACCCATTACTATTTACCTTGTCTTTTTTATAAAAATTTAATATAATGAGGGGTTATGAAGAAACCAATTATAATTATCGGTGGTGGAATTTTATTAATACTCGTAATTGTTATGCTGGTTTTGGGGTTAAAAAATAAAAGTGACAATGGCAATAGTGCTCAACCAGGATCTTATCCATCAGGAAATTTTACTCTAACTTATTGGAAACTATTTGACGATGAAAATGATTTTAAACCCATTGTTGAAGCTTATAAAGCTGTTCATCCAAATGCAACTATTAATGTTGTTGAAAAGAACCAGGCAACATACGAAACCGAATTGGTAAATGCAATCGCCTCAGGAGCAGGTCCTGACATTTTTGAGATACACAATGACTGGTTAACAAAACATAAGGACAAAATAACTCCTTCTCCAGATAGCATTTTTAGTGAAACAAGTGTAAAAGAAAACTTTTACAAAAATGTTTCAGAGAACTTTGTTAATGAAGCAAAAGTTTATGCCATTCCATATTCAATTGAAACCTTGGCACTTTTAGAAAACACTGATCTAAAGGCTAAAAGAATGCAAGAAATATTTGAAAGTATTCGCAATTTAGAAAATTTTGATATCTTAAACAATCAATTATCAAATGAACCCCAAACATGGGACGACGTAGTTGCTCAAGCCAAATATCTAACTAAAAAGCGAGGAAACTGGATTGATACGGCAACTATTGCACTTGGAACATCAAATAATATCACAAACTCAGCTGATATTTTATCAATGCTAATGCTTCAAAACAAAACCAAGATGGTTTCAGATGATAAAACTGTACCAGAGTTTAATCTTCCAATAAAATCTTCAACAGGACAAGATCAATATGTTGGCACTCGAGCTTTAAACTTTTATGCTAGCTTTGCCCAATCAAATAAAGAAGACTACTCTTGGAACAGTGGAATGTATAATAATTTAAGCGCTTTTATAAAAGAAAAGTTGATTATGACATTTGCATATCCTTATGAAATAAATACGATTTTACAAAAAAATCCATCTTTGAAAATAAAAGTAATTAAAACCCCGCAAGTTAAAGGAACCGATGAAAGCTTATTTTATCCATCATATTGGGGCGAAACAGTATCTAGAAATTCAAAAAACTCTTATGCGGCCTGGGATTTTATTAAATTTATCTCTGATGATAATTCAGGAATTTTAAGTCAGTTTCTTAACTCAACCAAAAGATTTAGTGCTAAAATAAATGATAAATTTGCTCCATCATATCCGCAAGTTGGAAGTTATTCATTATATGTTGAGCAATTAGAAAATGCTAAATCTTGGTACAAAGGCATTAATCCAACCAAAGTGATATCAACATTTAACAGCATGATTCAAAAAGTAGTAACTGGGAAAGAAGAAGCACAGCGGGCAATAGATACTGCAGCGGCTGATTTAAGACCATATTTTCAACAAGTAACAACTAGTACAGATAATCAACAAACTAGCAACCAAACACCAGTAGCCAAATGAGAAAATATATAGATAAAATAGCATATTTTTTAATTGTCTTTTTGCTAGTGCCATTTAGCAAAGTTTTTGCAACGTCGGGCGATGTAAAAATTGGCGTAGAAATTCCTAGTACCGCTTGCACAGCTGGTGCGACAGTCGATTTGGCAACCTACATATCCTGCTGGTATCGCTTTTTAACATTTATAGTTTTTGGCGCAGCAGTAATTATGATCGCCTACGGGGGCTATAAATATATCACTAGCCAAGGTAATCCAGATTCATTAAAAGATGCCAAGGATGTAATATTTGCTGGAATCGCTGGAATTGTTATAATGACACTAGGATATTTAATATTAAGTACAATCGGAGGCACAGACCTTGTTACTCCTGCCCCATAAACATAACTAATTAAATATGAATTTTATACCAATTGCAAAAGCAGCAGTTCAAATACCAAATTACGGAATCAATAGCTGGTCAAAAGTTACCCATTCAACAATTAATGTATTGTTAATTGTTGTTGGCGTTGCCTCTGTTGTTGGGTTGATTATTGGGGGTTATCAATATGTTACAAGCATGGGAAACCCAGACGCAACCAAAACTGCCAGAGCTACTATTTTCGCCTCAATCATAGCTCTTATAATCGCTTTTGCCGCCTATGCTATAATAGCTTATATTTATAAATATTTATTTATATAAAAAACTATGAACCATATTGCATATAAATTAGCTCAAGCCCAAATTCAAATATTGCCCAAGAACACATCACCAAAAGACTATAGCCTGACAACCTTAATGGAAATTATGGGAAAGGTTATTGGTATTATGTTGATTTTTGCCGGAGTTGTAGCCGTGATTTTTATAATTATTGGTGGAATTAAATATGCATTTTCTTATGGAAATCCACAGGCAATGGAATCTGGAAAATCAACTCTTTTATGGGCAATTTTAGGCTTAGTAATTGTACTTTGCAGTTACGCTATCGCAGTATTTGTATGGAAAAAATTAACTGGAATGCCCGCGTTTGACCCTTTTTAATTATATTAAATTTTATATTAACAAACCCTTTGTCGCCGATAAAGCCATAAAGGGCAAGGAGATTTTATGAAAAAAATATTAGTTTCGTTAACACTATTTGTAGTATTAGTTATTCCAGGATCTTTAGTCTTTGCTCAATCTGCTAAAACAACACCCGCACCAACCCCTGCCCCAACTCCCAGCAAAACTACTACACCCGTGCTAGCACCTGCCCCAACCTGGGAAAATTATATTCCTAATGAAGCAAAAAAAGTTAGCGGTGTTGATGTAGCAAGTAAAAGAATTATTAATATATTACTTCTTGTCGCTGGTGCAGTAGCAGTTATTTATCTTATTATTGGAGGCTATCAATATATGACTGCAGGAGGAAATGCTGACACATCCTCATCAGCCAGAAGCACTATTTTAAATGCTTTAATAGGTCTTGTAATAATATTTTCTGCATATGCGATTGTTGCCTTTGTGTTGAAAAAGTTCATCCCATAATAAAGTATTTTCTAGATAATTCCGCGATATTTAATGCACAAAAGCCAATAGATTAGACTGGCATCTTTACTTTATGCATAATATATGCTATAATTATAAATATAATTTGAATTCATTGGAGGAAAAAAATGAAAAAATTTTACGGTTATGTTCTGGCTTTTGCTGGAGCGTTTGTGCCAGTTTTAGCAACTCCTTTGTTAGCTAGAGCTCAGCAGGTTAATGCTAATACCGCGCTGGGAACTTGGGATTTTACTCCGTTTAGAATTACAGATTTTCCAAGTGCTATCAAAAGTGTAATTAACATAATGTTAATTGCTGCTGCTATGATTGCTGTAATCTACCTAATTATTGGTGGTTACCAATATGTTACAGCTGGAGGCAATGCTGATTCTGCGTCTGCTGCAAGAACAACCATTTTAAATGCATTGATTGGATTGGTTATTATCTTCTCAGCATTTGCAATCGTCAACTTCGTTGTAAGCAAATTCTTATCAAACGTTAGATAAGCAAATAGCTTAAATTCAAAAACCCTCCTTGCACTATTGCGGGAGGGTTTTTGTATATTTTTTTAATTTTCAATTTAACAATTTTTAATTATTTGATTTTTAAATTGTTTTGAAAATTGGAAATGAGTATTTGTTTGGAATTTGTTTCTTGGAATTTGTAATTTTGTGAGGTCTTAGATTTCGCGCGTTACTCTCCAAACCTCTTCAATTGTAGTAAGCCCATCTATTGCTTTGACCAATCCATCAACCTCCATAGGAATCATACCTTCTTTTAAAACCTGGGTTTCAATAACAGATGTTGGACTTTGTTTCATAATAAGTTCTTCCACTTCTTTTGAAGGCACTATAAACTCAGCAATAGGAATTCTACCCAAATATCCAGTACCATTACATTTTTGACAAGTTCCGGGTTGATAAAGTTTCATATTTCCTGAGATCTTTTCTTTATATTGTTCAAACTTTTCAACTTTCTTTTTAATTTCACCAATCAACTCCGGCGAAGCTTTTATCTCTTTCCTACAATCATCACAGAGCTTTCTAACAAGCCTTTGGGCAATTACTAATCTGATTACACCCGGAAGTAAAAAGGGCCTAACTCCCATGTCTAGCAACCTTGTAATGGCAGAAGATGCATCATTAGTATGAAGTGTTGATAAAACTAAATGTCCAGTTAAACCTGCATCAATAGCAGTTGAAGCAGTTTCCCCATCTCTAATTTCACCAACTAAAATTATGTCTGGATCTTGACGCAGAGTATGTTTTAAAGCATTTGCAAAATCCATACCCGTATCTGAATCAATTTGAGTTTGAGTAATTCCTGATATTCTATATTCTACCGGATCTTCTAAGGTGATTATTTTAATCCCAGGCTTATTAAGTTCTTCTAAAATCGCGTATAAAGTTGTAGTTTTACCAGACCCAGTCGGACCAGTGTTTAAAATTAAGCCTGTTGGTTTTTTAATAGCCATTTCAACAGCATCAGAAATATGTTTAGAAAAATATAATTTTTCTAGGTTTAAAAAATTATAATCATGACTTAAAATTCTCAGTACTACGCTTTCTCCCCAAATCGTTGGTAAAGTTGAAACACGCAAGTCGATTGGAACATCACCAATTGTAATTGTAAATCTGCCATCTTGAGCTTTTGTCGCAACATCAAGTTTCATCCCAGCCATATATTTAATTCTGCTAATGATTGATTTATAAGCAGCTAAGTTTAAATTGCTTATGTCTTGCAGTACCCCGTCAATCCTATATCTTAATCTTAAGCCGGTTTTTGTTGCTTCAATATGAATATCAGACGAACGATTTTGCATTGCACCAGATATAATAATATCAAATAATTTGGTGGTTGATACCTTTGATATTGCTACTTTTAAACCCTCAAGCGTATTAATTTCTTTGGCAAATTCTTCACTTTTCTCTTTTGTCATTTCCATATTCAGATTTTCAGAAACCTTACCTGCATGCTCATAACCTTTTAAAATATAATTAATTGAGGCCTCTGAGCAAACTGAAAAATGAGCCTTAAACCCAAGGGTTGCCAAAATAGATTCTATATATTGCATTAGGTTGGTATCATCTGGATTAACAATAGCAACCCCAACATCTTCGCCTGATTTAATATATGCTACTGCTCCATTTTCTTGAGCAATATTTTGAGGAATTAAAGTTAAAGTAGATGATGCGACATTATAACCTAATAAATTAATATAGGACAAAGAAAACTTACTGGCTTTTAATTGTGCTGATTTTTCTTTCTCCCCCCGATAATATTCGCCATAAGCTCTATCAAAGCCGGTTGACTCATCCTTAAAAGCATCTGACGAGTCATCAGTTTTTTTCTTTTGTTTTTTAATTGATGACGCAAAAGATAAAGGTGTTTGATTAACCTTTTTTTCCGTTTGTTTATCATCATCAGTTTTTTGATCTTTTGGATTTACCATATTTATCGCTTTATAAGATTAAGATTTAATATAAGAATAGGTAATTATTATTGCAATCACAACTATTATCACAGATATAAAAATCCACAACCATTTTGTGGAATTATTTTTTTGTGGAGCAGAGTAATTTTGACTCGGTTGATTTTGATTTAGTGAATTCATATTCCCCTTTCATCCCGTTAATACGACACTTTGATGCGAGGATGTAAACCTCGGGAAAAGCGAGTAATTAACTGGGGGCTTTCTATTTATGTATTATAAATTAAGAAATTATATTTAATTCCTATTAATGTTATATTCTTATTTTTATTATAGCAACTTTTTTAAATAATTAACAATCAGCTTTTATTAAATAAAGTTTTTCCACATTTGACTAGCCCTTAGAAACTTATCACCGACATACTTACCACCACGTTCTCTGCTATATGGATTTTTACATTCAGATAATTTTCTTCCATCCCCACGTGCAAAGCTACATATAATGTTTTACCACCACCTATTCCCCTGATAATTAATTTTTCTTTTGTATGCAAAACATGCTGTGGACGAGACCGGTGTAATTTCTTTCTATCAAAAAGAATATTTTTTTGTTGTTAGCCCTGGTTATGCAGGAATCAATATCTTTGTCTCCCAGAAAAGGTTTTACCCTTCTTGTCTTTTTATATTTTGCATAAAATTTAGTATTTAATCGTGCTATTTAATTTTTTTGTTAGACGTAAAGATTTTACCCGCTGAAATAGAAACAGAATTAAGGACTCTTGACACCGTAGCCCTAGCCTCCACGACAATAACAGCCGTATTTCTAACAACTCGCCGGACAGAATAACTTATCTTCGAAAATGTTCTCGAGATTGCCCGTGCCGGTGAATTAGCTATTCTTTGAACAGCAACATTTGTTTCATCACTTTCTAATAAATTGTTATTGCTGTTGATTGCAACAATTGAATATTTAAAATCACCAGAAATAAGATGTTTTGGAACAACAACATTAAATTTATTTAAATCACTTGTTGCATTCATTTTTATTAATATATCTTTAGAATTATTTCTCTTTAACCGAATAAATGTTTCCATAATACTTGAGGCAACAGTGGTCTGAACTTCAGCATTAATTTTTAAATCGCTATCAGTTCTTGCGGTAATAGCTCCCGTAGAAGCAAAAACAAGGTTTTTATTAATTAAAGCAGATTTGCTAGATTTAAATACATTTATTGCATCGGGAGTTAAAACTGCAAAAACCGAGCTTCTATTACCTAAATAAGACTCTGGCCAATATTGACCGGGAGGATTCCCGTCTTTTGGATTTGGATCAATAATTCCATACATTCCATTGCTTACGCTTGTAAGCAAAATACAATGCTCACCATGACGATGCATCGTATTTTTTGTAGAATGAATAATAACTGGAATCCCTAATTTTAAATATGCATTAATTTCAGATATTGGGATACTTTTTGTTGTAACATTCATGCTGTATTGAGAATTAAGACTGCGCAAAAGTCTTGGCCAACCGCTTGAAACAAACAATGCTGATGGATATGGAAGCTGATTAGAGATTCTCGCCAGTAATCCTGGGTTCATTTCTTGGCCACCATAACTTTTTCCCCAATAATAATTTCTGATAGCCATAGATAATGAGGTCAAACAACATCCTGCTGCTCCAACTGTCCCAGTAGTAAAATCCCTAACCTTTTGGCCAGCCCATCTATTATTTCCTTGGGTCTGTGCAATATCACTTCTGGATAATTTTAAACGATTTGGATCCCAGTTAATTTTCCAAACATTAATTGTTTTTTGAGTTTGAGTATTTGCTAGCCTGAAATCTTCGCTTACTTCTGGCTGATAAACTTTTGAATCATATTTAACGATAATTTCTGACGCTTGTTTTGGGTACCCCGTAAAAGTAACCCTACCGTCTCTATCGGTAACTTTTTCCTCAGACAAAATTCCAATTCCAGAAGAGCCTGGCTCGTTTTCTGATCTTAAGCTCTTTATCTGAACCACTATTCCAGAATAAGGTTTTGGTGCTTGTGCAGAAACAATCATGGGATTATCCTCAGAATAGCCTTCATACTTTTTTAATTGTTTGGTAACTGTAATTGTAACATCTTTAGTTGCAACCTCAGATAAAGACGTATCAGAGTTATTAAACAAAAAGTCTTGCCTAATTAATGCCCCATTGTTTACAGAAAATTGTATCTTAACTTTTTTATTTTTTGTTGCTTTTTCCGCAGTTCCATTAAATGCTGTTAAGATAATTGTTGCCGTTGCGTTGGGATTTTGTATTGATTCAAAAATATATGAAGTATCAAATTTTATTGTATATTTACCATTTGCATCTGCCGAAGTATTTACCAGCGGATAATCAAATAAAAATCCATCTTTATGCACAAGCACTTGAGCACTAGATACTGGATATATACCATTTTGGCTAGCATCTTGAACCAGACCTGTTATGGTGATATATCCCTTAGAATTATATTGCAAACTAAAATTAATGTGCAAAGATGTATCTTTTTTAAATACAACAGAAATATATTCTTTTGAATAAAGACCAGCAACTTTTGGTTCAGCAATAAGCATATACTGAAATTTCGTATCAATCCAAGAACCTATATTATTAATTTCATAATTTCCACTTTCATCTGTATCGTCAAATACATAATGTTTTTCATCTAAATTTCCGTTTTTTAAAATCTTCATTAATTTAACGCTTGAGCTAATCGGCTGATTATCAACACTAGATTTTACTTTTCCGTAAACTTTTATTAAACCTGTATTGTTTTTTTTCAAAATAATATCTTTTATAGCATAAGAGCTTTTCCCATATGAAGTTGGATTTTTAATATCGCTTTTATTAATTTTTATTTCACCATCTTCGCCAGTATCATAAGAACCGTTTTTATTTGCATCATAGTAATAGCCAGTTTTACTCACTTTTAATATTAAATAATTAATAGCAGAGCCACTTTGAGCAATATTATAATTATTTAATGATTTATAATTATTAGTAACCCCTTCATAAGTCTCTTGATGATTTATTGAATTAAAACTTTTTGATGGCCCAAACAAGTTACAACTTGAAAAACCGCTACATTTTAAAGACATACCTGCTTCAAGATAATTTCCTTGTTCGTCTTTAACTACGCCCAATAAGTTAAAAGAAGATGTATGAACCTGCGCGCTAGAATTTTTTTCTAGTTCAATATTCACAGCCATCGAGTTATTAAACCCTTGTTCTTCAACTTTTACATCAATGGTTTTTGATGTATAAGCAGATAGATAATTAGGATTATTAGCTGGATTTATATACATTTTCTTTGTTTGACCGGAAAGCATGTTCTCAAATACTCCGCTTAACTCTGGATAACGAAAATGATTTGATGATAATTGTTGCGATCTGGTTTCTAAAATTACTGGAATATTTTCAATCATGTTTTTTTCATTCCTATTCGGACAAGAAACAGAATCAGTACATTGAGTGGCTACCTTATAATAAACATTAATTTGTTGACTTGGGATCGACTCACATTTATTGCTTGGCAAGTTGCACCGCTTATCTGCTGGACAATCTGCATTAGAGTTACATTCTTCATTAATTCCAGTTTGACAGTATAAATCAACAAATGTCTGTTCTGAGCTTGAAAGATGTGAAAATGTTTTTTGAGAACAATCTCCCTTATCTACCATCGCTGTATATGTTCCACTAGATGATGTGGGAAAATTCGCTTCACCGTCTGTACCAGTAAGTCGAGAAATCTGGCTATTGTCAGCAGTGTTTGTCAGAGTAATATTTACCCCCGGAACCGCAACGACCTGATCAGCAATTCTTAATTTGACAGTTATCCCATTGGGAGACAGTTGTCCGGCAAAAATATTTATTCTGCCTGTTTTGTTTAAAAAGTAAATAACCCCAATTGCAATAATAATAAATATCAATGCAATTCCGAGAATGATTTTTTTTCTAGGACTCATGTCTTCTCCTTTAAATGTAAATGAATACTATTTGTTTTATCTTTATTTCTTCTTTTTATATCAAATGTTAATAACAATTGATATTATCAACCTAATTCCTGGCCCAACAAACAACCACTGTAAGCTTTTTGTGATGTTCAGCTCTAATTTTATTAGAACTGTTTTTATTATCTAATATCAAGAACCCCTCCGTTTATCTTTTAAGATATTAATAAAGGGCTATATTTTTATTATAATTATATTCTATATAATAGTAAACACTAAATTGAAAAATTGAAGTTAAAATTGACATTTCTTGCTTTATTAAGTACATATTCCAAGACGGTGCAAGATATCAAAAAAAGACTTAATTAGCTGTTTAAGTTCAACAATTTACATTAAAAACAGACTCCTTTATTTGGAATAACGAGAATTAAGACAAAAAGTTCCAAACTAGAGGATTTTTGAGTTTAATTTAAAAAGTTCAAATCCGAAATGACAGGAATGGGATATGAACCAGAATCAGCCTTGAGACAACAAAAAGAACCTTAAACGGTTCTTTTGTCCTTTACCTCTTCTTTAGCCTCGTTTCACGCCTACAACAAAGTTCCAAACTGCACTTGGCGGTGTTTTTTGATTGATGTTCGAACTT
>CAYPSR010000016.1:0-14929 GCA_964413595.1 uncultured Candidatus Saccharibacteria bacterium | reverse complement strand
GGTATGGGAGGAACGCAACCCGACATTTCCCGAACAAAAGTGGCAATTGTAAGCTAATTCCTTTTGAATTTACGATAAAACTACCCAACACAGAATTGTTCGGAAACAAGCCCAAAGTCTTATTATAAATACATAAAAACCCCGATTTACCCAAAATACTATAAATAGTGTATAATAAAACATATAATAAATTATACAAATATATGCTTACAATAGATTTGAGCAAAATTTTATCTCAGAATAAGAGTGGATGGTTAGCGCTTTCTCCAAAAGATAACAAACTCATCGCCAAAAAAAGAACTCTTAAAGCATTGTTGAGGGAGACTAAAGAGAAAGGAGTGAATAACCCCATTGTTTTTAAGTCAGCCCCAGTAAAAAAACTCTTTGCAGGATAATGGAATTTGCTTATTATAAAGTAGTAGATTTTCCTAAACATCAAAAAAGGCAAAGAGCATTGCCTTGGATTCGTGTTGGGATATATAATCCAGAAAAATACAATTTAGAAACAAGCGAAGGACTAATATATCCGTTAGGATTAATTGATTCTGGATCCGATACGACGATTATACATCGCGAAATTGGAGAGGAATTAGGGTTTGATATAGAAAGTGGGAAGGAGGGAGAAATAAGTGGTTTGGGCGGAGGTCGTATTAAAGTTTATTTTCATAAAGTAGGATTCAAAATATCAGATCTAATGGAAAAAGAGGAGCCAATAATGTATGAAGATTACGCCGGATTTACAGATAAACATTTCCCTATTAGTAATCCTCAACAAACTGCCATATTTGGAACAGTAGGTTTTTTTAATCATTTGGGGGTTTGTTTCAAATATCCTGAAAGTATTTGGATAGAAAAACTTTAATATGTTATAGTAAAGGCGTACAACTGAATAAGTTAGTTATCAAGAGAGACGGCGAGAGAATTGGCTCGTAGACCCGTCCAGCAACCTTTTGGGGCGACTCCTCAATAAAGGTGCTAAATCCAACCTGTAAGGGAAAGATAAAGGTCGGTTTTTTGTTTCAAAAAACTCTTTCCCAAATGGAAGGAGTTTTATTATTAAACAAACAAAAACATGAACTTTGAAGACAATGTAAAAAACGGAGTATTGTTCGGTTTTATTCCGCATCAATTAGAGATAACGGAGCGTCCGGAGCTTAGCGTTTTTCCTTTTAATGTTATGTTCGCAAAATATAAGACTGAAGCCGGAAAAACAATTATGGGAAGTGCGGTGTATGAGCCGGATTTGGCATCACTCAAACAGGAAAAAGATAAATGGTCTATGTGTTATCACAATGCCTATCTGGGCAAAAGTCGGCTTTCAATTGAGTATGATCTGATTAAAAAAAGTTATTTAGGCAAAAAATTCGTGAATGATGCACTTGTGGGATCGGCGATAGGAGCAGAGTGGAAGATGTTTTTTGTTCATTTCACCGCCTTAGGTCTTTCTAACGGCGAAAAATGCGAATTCAAGACCGTAGATTAATTATCCATCAGTTTTTAATTTGAACTTGAAAAAGTTTCAATTTAGGCATAAAGTTAATATAATAATCTAAACTAAAACTAATAAAAAAATATGCCCGAGGAAGTAAAAAATCAAGAACAAATTAACTACGCATTGGTTGAAGAAAAGCGCCCAGCTTTTTACAGGGCTATGAAATATTGGGGTAAAAAGCCACATAATATCTGGCGTGAATATATTAGAAAATATACAGCCGAAGACGGACTGTATCTGGATCCTTTCGCTGGGAGTGCAATTAGTGCTTTTGAAGCCGTAAAAGTTGGGAAAAAAGCTATTGCGTTTGATATTAATCCATTAACAGCCTTTCTTATAGAGGTGATGGTTTCTGATTTTAATGAAGGCGAATTTGATAAGGTTGTATCGGATATAACCGACAGTGTAGAATCGGATCTTATTTATAAAAAATATTATTCAACAAAATGCGAAAAATGCGGAAATAATGCCGTCGCTCAAAATTTTAAATGGAATAATAATTTAATTTATGAAATAGGGGTTGAATGTCCGCATTGTGCCGAGAAAAAGAACAGGTTGGGCAGAAGTTTAAAATCGCCAGACGATTCAGATAAGCAAAAGGTAAAGGATATAGACAACATTAAAATATCTTTTTGGTTTCCAGATGAGAAATTTCCCAATTCGCCATCATTTTACGCAACTTTTATAAGGAATATAGGGGGGAATAATTTTTCATTAATTTGGACGAGAAGGAATTTATATGTTTTATCAAAAATATTCAACCAGATTTTAGGACTAAAGGATGAGACCTTGAAAAAGCAACTGTTATATGGGTTTATACAAACATTACATCTTTGCACGAAAATGTCTGTGCCGAGAAGATCCAATGCTAAAAGGGCATATTCCACAAGTTGGGGAAGATCTGCTTATCTATGTTCTGCACGGCAAATGGAGATGAATCCTTTATTAGTTTTTAGAAGTAGTTGTCTAGCAAAGCAATCGGTTAAAAGTTCTTTGTCGGATTATTCAAAATATATAAATAAAAAAGTAAAACTAATCTATGTAGACAGAAGCAATAAGAGTAATCGTTCTAAAAGTTTTGATATTAAATATGGAGTAGTTGATATAAATAATATTACTGATTATATTGATGAAAAATCCATAGATTTTATAATGACAGATCCTCCCTATGGCGGATTAGTCCAGTATTTGGATCTAAGCTCAATATGGCTGGTTTGGCTTAAAAAATATGATTTAAGGTACACTCCCGATTACGAAGCCGAAATAACCATAAAGAAGGGGGTTTTTGATGAAGAAGTCTACAAGCAAAGATTTTTAAATGGAATGAAAAATCTTTACAAGGTGCTGAAGGACGATGGAAAAATTGTTTTTACTTTTCATAACAAAGAAATAAAAATTTGGAATATATTTTTGAATAATTTATCGTTGGCTGGTTTTAAGATAGAAAAGGTGATTCATCAGCAAAACAAAAGAACAGGGGAGTCAAATGTCGCAAATCCATACGGAACCTCTGCAACAGATTTTTATATAAGATGTATTAAGTCACCCGCAAAAATAATAAATACTGATGAGGATCAATTTGAGCATTTTGTAAAAACAAAAGCGATCAAGCTTATTGCAGAAAGGGCAGAACCAACTCCTTATCAAATACTCTTCAATGGTCTACTTGCGGAAATTTCTAACGCGGGTTTTAATTTAGAAAATTTTGATAGAAGTATAGAAAAAATACTTTCAAAATATATTGGATCAATATTTGAACTGACAACTAATAACGAAAATAAGGCTGGAAATTTTTGGTGGTTTATGAAGCCAGAAGATTATATCAAATATCCAGATAAAAAATTATCTGAAAGAGTTGAGGAGTCGGTTATATCCCTACTTAGAAGAAGATTAAAAGTTTCGCTTGACGATGTTATTGGCGAAATATTTGTAAAATATCCAAATGGATTGACTCCCGATATCAAATCCATAACCCAAATACTAAAAAAATATGCGGTTAGATCGGGTGGAAAGTGGCTCTATAAGGGCGATGTTGTAGAAAAAGATTTTACAGAGCATAGTAGGGTATTGGCATTAATGGATTCTATCGGTAAAAAAATGGGGTTTAAAACTTTTATCGGCAAAAGAGAGCAATCGGAGTTATACAACGGAAAAAGATTGTCGGTTGTATGTGACATTACAAGCCTGAATTTTTTGAAAAAACAAGGATATGAGCAGGAACAGATTAGTAGGATAGAAATGGTTGATATGATTTGGCTGAAAAATGAAAAAATTGAAAAGGCAATAGAAATAGAAAATTCTACAAACTTCACCTCTGGGATACAGCGAGCTTCAAATATGAGCAATGAAATTCCAAAAATAATGATCGTCCCGAATGAAAGAAAAAAGGAATTTTTGTCTATTAAAGATCCGCTCTTTGTTAAGGGTTTTATTTTTCATAATTGGAGCTATTTGTTTTACGATGAAGTTGAAAAACTGCAATCTATGGGTTTGATAAACAATGAAGCTTTAAACAAGTATTTGGTTAAGATAACAGAAGAATAATATGAGCGAAGGTAAATACGATCCAAGAAACAAAATAAATGACCTAACGGGGAAGGATTGGTTGAAATTAACTAAAAGTTTTTGGTTAAGTGAAAAATGTAAGGAAGACAAGTTCGCCTTCCAACATCCGGCCCCATTTTTAATAAAAGACATAGAAAAACTAATATCTGTATTTACAAAAAAAAATATGGTTGTGCTTGACCCGTTTGTGGGAGTTGGAACTACATTGGTAGCTTCTTATAATTTGGGCCGGGAGGGTGTCGGCATAGATTTAAGTAAAAAATATTGTAAATTAGCAAAAAAAAGATTGTTGCAGTTAAGCAAAAAAAACAAGCAGGAAATTATATGTGGTGATTCATTAAAAGAAATACCAAAAATGAAAGGTACTGTTGATTATTGTATAACATCGCCCCCATACCACAATATTTTACAAAATAATGGACAAGGGTTGAGAGCTATTAAAAAAGGATATAGGAACGGATCAAGAGAAGGTGTTGATTTTTATTCCAAAAATAAAAATGATTTAGGCAATCAAAAAAGCTATGATGATTTTATCATGTTATTTAAAAAAATAATGCGAGAGGCTTATTCAAAGTTAAAAAATAAAGGATATACAAGTATTATAATTAGTGATTTTACGGTGAACAAAAAAGAGCGGAATGTGCAAAGCGATATAGTCAAAGCTATGGAAGAAGCTGGGTTTGATTTCATCGGCACCATTGCTTTACTTCAAAATAACAAACCGCTATATCCATTTGGTTATCCTTACGATTTTAAGATAAATCATCAACATCAGAATATAATAAATTTTAAAAAGAATAAAATAGAATAAATTTATGGATATAATTCAAGATTATATTCTAAAGAACTAATAATAACAGGAGGAATTTTGTAACTATGAAATATATAATCCTAGCTATAGGTCCAACTAAAAAGCAAAAGGACAAAAAATTAATTAAGAAATAAAAATTATGCCAGAGGCATCAAAAATTGAGGTTAAGCATAGTAATCTAAATGATATAATTTATGAGATGAGTAAAGGAATTTTGCGAATTCCTCGTTTTCAGCGCGATTATGTTTGGGAGCGCACAAGAGTAGCTAAACTTTTTGATAGTATTTATAAAGAATTTCCTATTGGTAGTTTTTTCCTATGGATTACTCCGCAAGAATTTAGAAAATTATATAAGGACATAAAGGATTTGAATCAGCCGGAGCCGGATGAATATCAAACAATAAAAATGATTCTTGATGGTCAACAAAGGATAACATCATTATTTGTTACTGCTCGGGGTCTTGAATTAAGTTTTGAGAGAGGTAAAACAAAAGACTATAAAAAGATTTGTTTTGATTTAGATAAGGAAGAATTTCTAGTGGTAAAACGCAATGAAGATAAAGAGCGGATAATAGCTGTTTGGCGCTTTTTTGACACCGATGATAAAGAAGAGGTATATGATAAATTATCTCCTGAGAGAAGAAAAATATTTAAAAAGTGTCAGAGGATACTTACAAATTATCCAATGTCGGTTGTAGAGGTCAAAGATGTCCATTTAGAGGAGGCTATTAGAATCTTTGAAAGAATAAATCAGGGCGGAAAAAGATTAGGGTTATTTGATTTAGTGGTTGCTAATACTTGGAGCAATGATTTTGATTTAAAAGAAAAGGTTAAGGAGTTAAACGAAAAATTAGAAGATAAGGGGTTTGGAAAAATTGCGGAAGAAATTGTTGCTCAACTTTTATCACTTTTAATAAAAGGCCAAGCCACAAGAGCATTTCAGTTTCAATTAACCAATAAAGAAATTAAGAATAATTGGTCAAAAACTGAAGAAGCGATAGAGAGCGCAGTTGATTATTTGAGAAATAATTTTGGAGTGAAAATTTATGAATTTATTCCATATCCGTCTATGATTGCAATGGTTAGTTATCTATTTGCTAAATGTTCCGGTCGTTCACTTTCCCCTAATCAGGCAGAGTTCGTTAAAAAATGGTTCTGGCGGTCAGCTTTTTCGCAACGATATAGCGCGTCAACATTGACTGTGATAGGCACCGATATTCACGAGTATTTTGATAAGATATTAGCTGGTGTTTCCGTAGAATTAAACATGCCAGTTAATCTAAAAAAGGAGGATGTAGGAAAAATTCGTATTTATACTAGGTCCGCTGTTAAAAATGCTGTATTTTGTTTGTTGGCATCAGCACTGCCGAAACACTTTAAGGACAACTCCGCTATTACTTTGGATCGTACACTCTGTTCTGAGTTTAATCATCACGAAAAACATCATATTTTCCCTAAAGCATTTTTATCAAAAAATCATATTGGGCGCAAACATCTATTGGTAAATTTTTCTTTTATACCTGGTGAGCTAAATAGAGAAATCAAAAAGAAAAGCCCTTCAGATTATTTTATGGAATATAAAGAGACGAATAGGAAATTTTCTGAAACAATGAAGTCTCATTTTATAAAATTTGATCGTGATGCGTCTATATGGAAGAATGACTATGAGCAATTTATAAAAGAAAGAAGTGAACTGCTTTTTAATGAGATCAGTGTTCTAACGGGTGGAATTTCAGAAGTTGAAAATCAAATAGAAACGACCCCTCTTGGGTTTCTAGAAAACTTAGAAAAAGAAATGAGGACCTATTTGGGCGGTAAACTTTCTTTGGCATTTGGGGATGATTATTGGAAGAAAATACCTGGAGATATCCAAGAGAGAGTGAAGGAAAAGATTTCTGAACTTCATAAAAGACATCCATATGAGCAGGGTAAGGAGATTGATAATTCGGAAAAGTTTAACTTTTGTGATGTCATGGATTACAACCAGATAATTTTATCCAATTGGGATGTATTCAGCAATGATTTCGGTTCTAAAAATGAAACACAAAAACATTTTCTAAACTTAAAGGAATATAGGAATTCTTTAATGCATGTCAGACCAATGAATAGCGTCACCAAGAAGCAAGGTGAGGCTTCAGTAGAATGGCTATCCAATACTATTGGATTTGAACTTGAGGACGAAGTGTCAGAGGTTGAACTTGAAGACGAAGATAGCGAAAGTGAAGAGTAAATAATAATTTTATGAATAAAAAAAAGATAAAGAAAATTTTAATAATTGTTTTAGCCGGTTTTGTAGTTTTGACTGCATTGTATTTTTGGGGCGAGAAGGCATTTTATTATTTTCAGCAAGAAGACGACCTTGCTGGTCTGCCGTGTTATAAGGGCGATAGTATTGCAACCATAGAAATAAGGGGAGAGATTACTCCTTATTTTCTATACACTCCGGAATCGGAAAAAATAGATGACCCCGATGCTTATGACGCAGTATCGTCAGAAGAAGTTGTAGCTTGTATAGATAACATACAAAACGACGACGACATGAGGGGTGTAATTGTAGAAATAGACTCTAGCGGAGGTAGTCCGTTTGCCTCAGAGGAGATTATGAAGGCATTGAAGGGGTTAAATAAGCCAACTGCGGCCGTTATTAGAGAAAGAGCTACTTCTGGTGGTTATCTTATAGCATCGGCAACAGACAGGATATTTGCTAGTGCATTTTCAGATATTGGAGGGATAGGGGTAACTATGTCATATTTGGATTATTCTCAAAAAAATGAAGAAGACGGTTTAATTTATCAACAAATATCTTCCGGTAAGTTTAAGGATACCGGCGATCCTGATAAATCTTTAAATGAGGAGGAGTGGGAATTACTAATGCGAGATACTAAATTGATGCACGCAATGTTTATAAACAATGTGGCGACAAATAGAAATTTAGATGTAAAAAAAGTCGTAGAACTAGCAGATGGTTCTTCAATGCTTGGACTTCAAGCAAAAGAAAACGGTTTAATTGATGAGATAGGGGATACAGATAGCGCCCAGAGTTGGTTAATTGGCGATTAATTATAAAACAGAAATAAAGATTGTAGAAAATTAAATAAGAAAGTGATAATATAAATTAACAATTAAGTAATTGCCTAACCCTTATAGAAATATAGGGTATGGTAATAAAACCGGTAAAGGACAGAGATTCCATCATATGGGACTTCCTTTACCGGTCGTATTCGGAAACGAATATGGAGGGCGCAAGCTCTCGCCCATGTGGTGGATTTTTTGTTGCCACGGTGGGAAATAAATTTATGGGAATATTTAATAGAAACAAAATAACCTCTACCGACATGGCTTCTGTTCTTATGAAGATGATAGAAGAACAGGTAGGCCTATTTTCTAACAGTTTAAAGCCTATAATTGAAAAGGCCGGCATCAAACTTAATAAAGATCAAAAAGATATTTTTCTACAAGAAGCCACGATAATTCATTTATGGGCAACCTCTCAACCCTTGGGGGGATATAAAAAAACATTAGATGAATTGCACGCTATGTTTTTGAAAGATGGTGAAATTAAAAATAAATTGCTTAAAAGATATGAAGAATATTACAAATACTTTAATAGTAAAAAATTAAGCGATTTAGCCTTTGCTATGTGGCACAACTTATTAGATTCTAGAACGACGAAAAATATAATAAAATATGTACCGTATTTATTAACCTATAATATTATTTCATACCTTGCCGATTTTATGGAAATGGTTTCCAAGCTAATAACAGAAAAACACTTAGAAATAATTGAAAAATAGCATAAATTTATGGAAATAATCCAAATAATTGGCTACATTTTATATGGAATATTGTTGTTTATAACCGTCGGTTGGATCTATGGTGTCCGTGTAAAACCTATTATTTATCCCACTATATTAACCAGTATATATTTTCTGATTACCTTATTGATTTTTTCTTTTAGTGACACAAATAAAATTCATCTTATTTGGGTTGTTCCGATTATTTTTATAAGCGGCTTTTTTAATGTGCGTCTTCTTTTTATACCAATTATTTCAGTAACACTGAAAATTATCTGTGATGTGTATACGGAAATAATTCGTATTGGAATAGATAAAGATAAAATGTATCAGACACAAATAAAAAATACTCGGGAACTTGTAGAAGACTGGGCAGAAAGACAAAAGAATAAGTAAATTTTAAAAGTGTTTTACAATTAATCGGATAAATCTATGAACGAAAAATTTAAAAATATTGTGATTGCTTTGATGAATATTATGATTGCTTTGGTGGTGTTGGCGGTTATTATTGGTGGAGGGTATTATTATTTAAAGATGGAAAAAAATAATGAGCCATTGCAAAAATCTGTAGACCAGCGGCAAATAGCAATAGATAAACTTGCTGCTAAGTATGACGCCTCAACCAAATGGAGCGAAAACGCGAAATATACCTATCAATTTGAAAAAAATCTAACTGACTCCGGAAAGCCAATAGCATTTACTGGTAGCGTAGATGATATTTTTATAGAGGACAATATATATTTTATTATTTTTGACCCAGATTATTATGGGGATCCAGAAATCCGTTTCATTCTTAAAGCCTCGCCTGAGCAAGTATCTGAAATCACCGAAAAGTCCGAGAATGAAGATGTTGATGATATTCTGTCTAGACTTCTCGGAAATTATGCTGTTGTAGCTAAAATAGATGATGTGAAGATAGCCGAGTTAAAAATTGATAGTTTTTTAGAGGACAGCTTTTCAGAGACAGAAATTGATTCAGCAAAGGTTTTTTATGCCACAGGTAATTGTATTGATTTTTCTATAATTAAATATCAATTGAAATAAATCTATGGGGAACAAGAAAGAGATAAAAGTTATAATTGAACCCAGCGAAGAAATAGTTGATTTCCCAGAATTCATCCAAGAGGTTTTAGATTACGAAGAAGATAAAGGGAAATAATAGCTTTATTAAAATAAAGAGATGTGGGTGGGGCCGGTTGCCCCTTTTTTGTTGAATTTTTGAAGTACCTATTGACATCAGCGTTGGCTTGGATTAAGATGTAGGTAGACGTAGTATTTGTAGTTCTTGTAGTAGATACATATATATGAAAAAAAATATACAAAAAATAAATGATTGGGATGCGGCTGGTATTAAGGCGCTCCCGTTTAATTTAATTAAAGTTCTAGCACTTTTTATTAAAAGGAATAAGTTGTTTTTAGATTCTACAGAAATTAAAGATGCGCTTAAATTCAAAGACAAACAGGTAGGTGGGATAATGGCTAGTTTCCAAAAAACAGCTAAAGGAAGGTCACCATTAGTTTTTCCTATATTTAGGGTGGGGCGTGGCTTTCGTTGGGTTATCAATGAAAAGGAATTGCCAATAGTGAAAAAAGTTATATCTGAATTTAAAAAATACTTAAATAATGGAGGCATGGATACCTGAAATTTTTTAACAGAATAGAAATATTGGGAGGAACAATTAACAGGAAACACCTTGTTGTTTTCTGTTTTTTTATTGCAAAAAATAAAAGTTAATTTGGCTTATCCTTTTAGCTATCCCCGTCTAAGCTCGGTGCTGGCGGGGGTAGCTGAGAGGAAGCACCGAAAATGTCAAAAGAAACATTAAAAGCGGCGAGAGAGTTAGTTTTCTCGTCGGACGGACACAAAATAAGCGTAATACCGACTAATGGAAAAGTCCCCATGATAGACTGGAAGGAATTTACGACCAGATTCCCGACAGAACAGGAGCTTCGGGATTGGTTTGAAGATACAAATAGCAACATAGCTGTAGTTTGTTGTGAACTCTCCAATTTAATTGTTTTAGATATTGATGACCCAAATTTTGATTATTCTCAATTGGAACTTCCGCCGACAGTGATAGTTTCTACTGGGCGGGGTGGAAAACATTTTTGGTTTAAGCATCCTAAGGGTCTAGAGCTTAAGAATATGACTAGGATTGACGGCAAACCAATGGACTTGAGAGCAGGTGCTGGCATAGCCGTTTGTCCGCCTAGCATTCACCCAGATACTGGCAAGGAATACAAATGGGATAATAGTAATCCTCTGTGGGGTTTTAAGGGCGTGGCAGACGCTCCAAAGTGGTTGATTGATAAGGCACTTACTGCGCCGAAAGAAAAAGTTGATTGGGCAGAGGTCATGCAAGGAGTTCCTATTGGTAGAAGGAATGAAACAGCAGCAAGCGTGGCCGGAAAGATTCTACTTAGCTTGAAGCTTGAGGATTGGGAGAGTGTTGGTTGGCCTGCAGTAGAGGGTTGGAATAAGAGCAACACGCCACCATTGCCGTTACGCGAGCTCAGGAGCGTATTTCAATCGGTGGGTGATAAAGAATTGAAAAGGCGAAAAGATAACCCCAAGGAAACTGGAGAGGTTTTTACAAGAATCGGACAGGCAAAAATATTCATAGATAAACAGCCCATCTATTATTCGCCTGAAGGATTATTATGGTTTTGGAATTTTGATAGGTGCTGTTATGAGTTGAAAGATGAAACAGATCTGTTGAATGGAATTCGCAAAGAAATGAAAATTGATACAGTTGGCAGTAGGAATAAGGCAGAAATTTTGGGTGCTTTGAAGCAAGTAGGGCGAGACCAGGCGCCGGAAATAAAGCCGAAAGGTTGGATACAATTTAAGGATGTTCTGATAAATCCTAAAACATTAGAGAGAACAAAAGCAGATCATAAATACTTTTTGACTAATCCGATTCCACACAAACTGGGAGAGTCGGAAGAAACGCCGGAAATAGACAGGCTTTTGCGGGAATGGGTAATTAAAGAGGGGGTTCAAGACGAGAGTCATGTTAAGAGTTTATATGAATACATAGCATACGCTTTGACAGATGATCTCTTCATGCAAAGGATAATCGCTTTGACTGGTGGCGGGAGTAATGGGAAAGGAACATTTTTGAAAGTTGTAGAACAACTGGTAGGGCGCAATAACTATGTTGCTGTAGATATGAAAAAACTAGCAACAAATAATTTTGCAATGAGTTCTATTTTCAAAAAACTGGTAGCCTTCGCAGGGGAGGTTGGATATAACGATTTAACTAATACGAATGTTTTTAAGAAATTAACGGGGGAAGATTTAATTGAGTACGAGTTTAAGGGCAAAACCTCATTTACCGATGTTAGTATCACCACTTTATTTATAGCTACGAATAGCCTACCTACTACGCCGGACAAATCACTTGGATTTTATAGAAGATGGGCAATCACTGATTTTCCGAATACCTTTAAGATCAAGACAGATGTTCTTTCTGTTATTACTGAGCAAGAATATGAAAACCTTTGTCTAAAATGTGTAAACATATTAAGGGGGCTGTATGAAACCGGAAAATTCACAAACGAAGGTGATTATGAAGATAGGGAGCAAAAGTATGAGGAAAGGTCAAACCCATTACCAACATTTATTGAAGAAAACTGCGAAGACGAGCCGGGCGCTAAAATAAAACTGCAGGAATTCGGAAATAAATTTAATGCCTGGTTGAAATCTAAACAGTTAAAACAAATGACCATAATAACGGCCGGCCGGTTATTAAGAAACAATGGATACGATATCGGAAAAAGGGAGTTTAAAAATGAACCCGGCACCACATCGGCATCTGTTTTAAACCTAAAATTGAAAGGAATAAATACCGAAAATACCAAAAATACCGAGCTTTAAGTTCATAGCTCATATATATAGCTATTTTAATCTTTGGTATTTCTGGTATTTCTAGTATTTGTTGTAAGACATAAACTAATCAAACAATAGAATAATCTATATAGAATTAGGTAAAAACATATACAACTTGATTAGGTAAAAACATATACAAAACTAGTATAACAAAGCACATTGGTATACCACGCCCACCCCCCACCCAAGGATTGTAATTGAGAATATAAGAGTATAAGCCAGTTCGGAAGCGCGACCTATTTTTTGAGGCAAAATTTATTTAACCATGGAAGAAAAGCAATCAAAATCATTAACCGTCATAGAACAGGGGATACAATATACCCCGGCTTTTTCGGAGGTGGCTAAAACAAGGTTTCGTAAAAAGAAGATAAAAGAACCCAAAGTAACTTATGAATGTGTTGGCACAGCCGAAGAAAATCAAGAAATATTAGACCGAGTGTTTGATAGGATCTTTGATGAGGTACTAAGAAGGAGGGAGGGGAGAAGGGGTTATTGACAAGTATAGACATTATATAATACAATTATAGTAATAAGATATCTATTATGGAATTTATAACAAGAAAAGAAGCGTCAAAAATCTTTAAGGTTTCAGAGCGAACTCTAGATAGATGGATTGAAGGCGGGATTCTAAGAGCTCACAAGTTTGGTAAGAGCCGGAATTCTTCGGTTCGTATTGAGAAGTCGGAAATCAAAAAGTTTTTAGGGAAGAGTAAAAAATAAATGATTGAAGAAATACAAAAAATAAATAAACTGGTGGCGATTTATGGCAGAGTTTCAACCTCAAACCAAGAGAACGAGGGGACAATAGAAACACAATTATCTGCTATAAGACAATTCGCTAAAGAGAACGGCTATATTATAGTTCGGGAGTATTTAGATAACGGCTGGTCTGGTGATACATTAATCAGGCCGAGTCTTGATGAGTTAAGAGTTGATGCTAAAAAGAAAATCTGGGAAGCAGTGCTAATTTTTGATCCCGATAGGTTGGCTCGCAGATATTCTTATCAGGAGTTGATTATGGATGAATTAAGAGAGGCTGGCACAGAAGTGATTTTTTTGACAACACCAGCGCCAAAAGATTATGGTGAGAAAATTTTGTATGGTGTAAAGGGATTGTTTGCAGAATATGAAAGAGCTAAAATTTCCGAGCGATTTAGACTCGGTAAACTGCGTAAGGTAAAAGAAGGGCACTTGCTTGTAAGCGAACCATTATATGGCTTTGACTATGTTCCAAAGATAGAAAATACGCATGGATATTATGTAATCAATCCAGAAGAAGCAAGGGTTGCTAAAATGATATTTACTTGGATTGGAGAGGAGAGATTAACAATTCGTGGGGTGGTTAATAGGTTGCAGGAGCAAGGCATTAAACCGCGCAAAAGTAAAAGGGGAGTATGGAATACTAGTACATTGAGCCATATGCTAAGAAATAAGGCATATATTGGTGAAGCAAGGTGGGGAAGTAGTTATGCGGTGGTGCCGGTGAATCCGATCAATAAAGAAAAATATAGGAAATTAAAGAAGAGTAGCCGAAAAAATAAACCAGAATCCGAGTGGATAGCTTCAAAAATTCCTGTGCCGGCAATTATTGATAAAGAATTATTTTTCAAGGTAGGTAAGCGATTGGATATTAATTCCGAATTAAATAAAAGAAATACAAGAAACGAATACTTATTAACCCAAAAAATTTATTGTATCTGTGGGAGGCGAAGAACAGGGGAGAGTGCCTTGAAAGGAAAACATTTATATTATCGTTGCACAGATAGAATATTGCAACATCCTTTACCAAAAGTATGTAAAGAGAAGGGGATTAATGCGAGATTGGCAGATAGAAAGGTTTGGAACAAACTTACAAAATTTCTTACTTCTAAAAAGTTGATGACAGAACAAGCTAATCGCTGGTTAAGAAGGAGAAAAGATAAAACAAAATTAGGGCAAGGCGATTTAAGTGTTATGCTTAAAGAAATAAATAGGTTGGAAGCGCAGGAAGACAGATATAATAAGGCCTACGGTGCGGGAGTATTCACAGTGGAAAAACTAAAGGAATATACCTTACCGATTACAAATAAAATAAGCTCTCTTGAGAATCAAATTGCAAAATACAAACTAGAGAGGGAAAATGTGATTACTTCAATGCCGGAAGAAAGCGACATAGAAGCATATACAGAAGACGCAAAAAATGTTATAAAGACATATAATTTCGCGGAGAAAAAAGCAGTAATAATGGATATAATTAATAAGATTATCGGTACGAAGACCGAGCTCAAAGTGGCTGGTAGCGTACCGGTTTACGAACAAAATGCCGAGTTCAAAACTAGCGATAGGAATTGTGGGGTTGCCAAATGTTGGCAAGTCTACTTTATTTAAAACTCTAA
>CAYPSR010000015.1:0-18252 GCA_964413595.1 uncultured Candidatus Saccharibacteria bacterium | reverse complement strand
AAAATATTTATTTTTGAGTCAAAAAATGCTATAATTAAATCATAATATTGTTTTAGAATTTAGGATTTAGGGCTTAGGATTTTATTAAAATATGGTGGCTATAGTTTAATGGTAAAACTTCAGCTTGTGGTGCTGATGTCGCGGGTTCGATTCCCACTAGCCACCCCATTTGAACATGTTGACGATAACTCGCTCAGTTCATAGAAGAAATAGAATGGTTTTTGAACCTGAAATTCCAATTTTCCCTCATTTAGCAATAGGTTCGATCCGCCAATAGTACGTAAAATTGTGTGTTTATCCTTAGCGTTTCCAGTTTTGTACCTATATAAACAGCTTTTAGCAAAATCAAAGGTCTTTTCAGCAAGTTCGAACCAAGTGTCAGTTCTTTGATCAATTTTACTGATTTCTGACTTTATATCCTTTTTTTCTCGTGTGTATTCAGCCTTTTTAGCAAGATAAGATTCCTTGTCAATTAACCTTTCGCTTTCCAAATAAACTTCTAACAACCTATTTAGCTTATTTTCAATAATCCTTAAAGAACCTAATAAGGATTTTTTTATTTTTTCCCTGTCTTTTTCGTCGCATTTATTTTCCAGTCTTAGCTGTTTTAATGCCCATTTTTCAAATTTAGGTGATATTCGAACCTTTTCAAGCACTTTTTCAACCTCACTGCTTAATTGTTCGATCCTAACGTATTTTTGATTGCAGTTTTTGCCAATCTTTTTGCTGTGTTTGGTGCATCGAGCATAAGTAAATATCTGTTTTGTGCCATTTTTATATTTTTTAACATGTGATTCGGTCGTGATCGAGCATCCACAGCAAGCACATTTAATTAATGAGCCGGTTAAGCCTAAACTCAATTCAATTGGTTGTTTACGCCTAAAATGCTCGCCTAAGATTTCTTGCGCTTTATAAAATTCTTCTTCTGTTACCATTGGTTTATGGTTTCCAATCTTTTTTCTCAATTCTCCAGCAACTTGTCGAACCATTAGGCCGTAATAGAAAGGATTTCTAAACATTCGGTAAAATGCAGAATTAGATATTGGTGTATTGCCAAAAGTTTTATGTGGCAATGTCCTAAAATGCCATTCGTTATTAACGATATTTTTGATCTCTTGTGGAGTATAATTGCCGGTTAAAAGTATATCCCACATTTTACGCACAATATGAAATCTATCAGGATCAATATCAATATATCCACAGTCGTGAATATCTTTTTCATTAATATAGCCCGGAGGAGCTATCCCGCACCATTGACCCTTGTCAAAACGCGCTTTGTTGCTTCTGTGCACGACCCTGCTCAGGTCTTTGCTAAATTGTTCAGCAATACCAATTTTAATTTTAAAAAGCATTGAGCTGTTATTTTTATCAAAAGATTCATATGGAGTTACAATTTTAATACCACTTTCATCCATTAAATATTGAACATTTCCGCCATCTTTTGCATTTCTGCTTAATCTATTAACATCCCAACAAATAATCCCTTGAGCCTCACCATTTTCAATTCTTTGCGTCATTTCGTTAAACAGAGGACGACCCGTGGTTTTTGCAGAACGAGACTCTTTAAAGGTTTTAATAACATTAAAACCGTCACGCTTTGCTATCGTCAAGCATTCCCTAATCTGATCAGAGATAGATTCCACCTGTTTATCTTCTCGATCTGTAGACTTTCTGGTATAAAGAAAGAATTTATTTTCCATAATCGCCTTTTTATACATAAATATATTATTTTCAAACGTTGTGTCTATATATCGCTTGCTTGATTAGAATTGTCAAGGCTTTTTCTTTTAATAGGCTCCTTGAGCTTTTTGTCAATTTCTTGAATTCGATCAAGTAGTTCCTTTTCTGATAGGTTATCTAAATTATCCGCATCACTTGTTTCTATTGGTTGTGTTGGATAACCTTCGGTTCTATTGGTAACATATTCGGTTTCTTTCAGTGACGCACGAGCAGCAAAGATCCGCGCATAAGCTACGGACTGAGCCACAGAGCGATCCTTTTCTGGTACTTTTACTTCCCAATCTCGAAAATCTGCAACGCTTAAGCGTAAGAAAAAATTCAACCAGTAAGAAACAGATGTATCTTTCGACCATCTTCCCGGGTTACGATTTTCCGGGTGGAAGCCGAATCCCCCGATACCCAATGGGTTTCTTAATTGAGGTGGAGTAACTTGCTTTGTAGTTTCCTTTTTCATAATGTTCTTCCATTAATACGACTTTATATCCCTTATTTATTAGGATTTTGTTTTTTAAGTGATATAACACGCGGGGCACTGGTTTTGTTAGCTTGTAAGGTCGCCAGTTGTCAGTCGGCGACATTGCTGGCACTGTTATAAACTAACAAGTAAAGCAGTTTTTAGTCAGACATACTTTAAAAAGTCTCAAGTTATATATTTTTATAATTGTGTCTCATATTTTAAATTGTTTATGTTTTTGCCTCGTTTCCCCAATATGTCCAACTGGTTCTTTTATTTTCGTTTCTGGCAAACATTTCAAGATATTTACATTTTGGATAAATTGTTTCAATCATTTCATAATAATAGTCTGGTTTTTTTGAATGTCTTTCTCTCGGAGATTGATAAACAGAACTAAATAATTTATCTGGCAAAAATGATCCCGAAGTAGCTATCAATAATATTTCATGATCTCCCCAGCAATACCAACCAATTCCACCTTGTCCGCCGTATTTATGCCATATCATTTGACTTTTGTATTCCATATTCCATTCTTTTAAGAGTTCAAAGCTTTCTTCCAAAAAATTGGTCGCAACCCACATAAACAGAACAGAATTCCCCGTCTTTAACTCTTTAATAGGAAGTTTTTTAAGTTCTTCTATAGACATTGTCGGATAGTGATAATTTGCATTGCCGTATAGATTTTTTTCGTCTTTTCTTTCGTTATAAGGCCAACAAGGATCAGCATAAATAACTTGATATCTGCCTTCTGGTAGTGGTGGTGTTGGCAGTTTTTTTAGTTCTTTTACTAATTCCCGAACTTCCCTTGAAGTTAAATTTTCCTTTTCAGCTTTATCTAATAGTTTGTTTTGTTGTTTTGGTTCTAAAGATGCAACTTCCGAATGAGAACTGAAGCTGACATTGTCACGGCGCCGTGACAATTCAATTTGAGATGTTACCCAATTATAATTGCGTAAAGTCCCATAGTCTAAACCATTTTCTTCAATAGCTTGGGTGTATTTTTCGCCATATTTCCGTTCCCCAAAATTTAACCAGTCGCCAATCCAAAAACCAATAGACTTGTGCATAATTTGTAGTTGCTGACCAATATTGCTCCATTCTTCATATGAAAGACCTGGATCAAAAGTCATGCCAATCTGTGTCACCTTACATTTTTGAATTGTTATTATATCCATATTCATTCCTCTAAATAATCCAAAAGATCTTTTTCCGTAAAAGCAGCTAAAACATTTTTTAAATTGTATAAATTATAATAAATACCATCGTTATAAGAATTGTTGCTGTAAATGACTTTAATATAGGCTTTATCCCAGGGAATGGCTTGGGTGCGACGGGCAACTGATGTTTTTTTTGTAAAAGTCGAACTAAATACCATTTGACCATTTTTGAAAAATTTTATACTAATTGGTAGCCTGATTTTTCGATTATTAATTCTTTTAATTTTGTTTTTCATTTTCATCCTTAATTGTTGGTTTATAAATTGCTTTGTATAAATTCAATAAGTTTTGACCCAAAGTTAAAGCCAATTTATTTGAAATTTTTATTCCAAACTCTTTATAATATATTTTCTTGAATTCTTTTATGGCTTTAGATGATATCATTTTATTCCTTTGAATAAATACGTGACTTTAAATCCTTTTGACAAGACGCAAATGTCTTAGGATTTATTTTAATTAAATCAGCCCAAAAATCATGGACAGTAGAATCTAACTCATCACTTTTTACGAAATTAAAAACAACTCTTGTTGGATTTTCTTTGTTTAAATGATCAATTGAAAAACCCAATGCATATAAAGTTGTTGCAAGAATTAGATCTGATGTTTGAAATAATTTGTTTTCATTAAATTCTGTTTTCATTGTTTTATTATTTTTTTGTCAACTTTTTAAAGTTATAAAAAAGTAGCATTAAAATAATGCTACTATAATCTCTGAATCCTCTGTACCCAGTAAAACACTAAGTATTTAACGGGAGGGGGTATTTTATCAGCTTTTTGTCTTAATAATCATTTAGTTAGTTTGTTCCATTTACTATAAAGTTTTGCAATATCATTATCAATAAAATCCCCACCTTTATAAGCAGGGCTATTATTTAATATTTCAGCTATTTCTTTATGCGTTTTTCCTTTGCTCCTATATTTATCAATAAGATAATATAATTCAAGATTTTTGATTGGTTTATAATATTTTTTACCGTATAGTTTTTGATGTGATTCAATATCGTCCCAATTGTTTCTAATAAAAGCACAAGCTTCGTCTTGAGACACCATGGGCGATAGGTATATCTCGACGGGATAGAGGTTTTTACCTTTGTTAGATCGGTAATTATACTTCAGGGCTTGCCTCAGCTTTTTATTTTTAATAATTTTTATGCCTTCTTTTTCAGCTTCTCTTACAAAAAGCTCTCGCATTTTACGGGAACTTATTTCGCCTATATCGAAATCTGACATGAATTTTACCTTATTTGTACAAATATAAGATAACAACGTATTAACATAAAATTTTTCTAAGCCTATTTTATTAAGTATCTTTTTTAAAAAAGAAAAGTAAAACTTATAATTTCTTTTGCTTCGAATATTGTATAAAAAATTATCAAGCCCTCGGCTTCCTTTTTCTGTATTTGTATTAAAATATTTTTTATTAGGCAATAATAAATTTCTAATCTTTTCGATTATGTGTTGATTTGAATTTCTGATAATCACACTTGTAAATTTTCTTTCTATCCTGGCTATAAATTTATTGTCAAATTTGTTTTGTTTTTTCATTTTAATTTTATTTTCATATTCTTAACTAAATTATACCACAAATATTGAGATTTTGGTCTTGTTGGTGTATCATTAGGGCAGAAATACAATTTGTTTGAGTTGCCTAAACCTCGCAAGAGGCATGGCATAAAAATCTATACAACGCAAAGACGGTCTTCCGACTGCACTTAGTTGTATAGGTCTATGCTCGAAAGAGTGTAGGGCGACTTCGAAAGAAGTTGCCACAGTTCGGGAGACCTTTTTTGTTTTGGATAAATAAAATAAACTATGCCTATTTTTCAAATAAAAAATAATAGAGTAAACCAGATTCTATCTAATACGGATCATTTTAAGAATGAAGCAGCGTTGCGTGATTTTTGTAAGGAAAATCTTGAGGAATTACTCGGCATACACTTTTTAGATAAAGAGTATCGTACCACAGACGACAGGTACAAAATTGATACATTAGCAATTGATGAAACAAATTCCCCAGTTATCATTGAATACAAATGGGGTCAAAATGACGCCATACTTCCTCAAGCATTAGCTTATTTGGCATGGCTCCGACAGAATAAACCACATTTTGAACTTTTAGTAGCAGACAAATTGGGTAAAAACTTAAAGGTTAACTGGATTAGTCCCAGAGTTATTCTTGTTTCGCAGGGATTTGATAATAGAACCGTTGATGCTGTTCAAGAATTAGACTGTGTCGAGCTTATAAAATATACTCCATATGAGCGAGATATTTTGTATCTGGAAACCGTTTTTAGCCCTAACAAGATGCAACCGCTAAGAGAACGCGGAGGGAAGCAGAATGAAGAAATATACGATATTAATTATCATCTGAACAGAACAAACTCTGATATTAAAGAAATTTTTGCTAAACTCCAAGAAAAAATAATGTTATTGCCAGGTGTTAATGAAGTCGCCGATCAAAAAACAGGAATTACTTATAGAACAACAAAGAGTTTTACAAGATTTCAATTTGGGAAAAGCTATATTGATATTCTTCTCAAAGAAGCCAAATATCGCGATCCAAAAACATTGGTTAGAGATATTACCTCTTATGAATTTGGTTATAAAGGCATGATAAAAATTAAACTGATTGACGATGTAGATGATGTGTTTGATTTAATAAAACAATCTTATGAACAAACTCTATAGAAATTAAAAAAGGTAACAGAATGTTTTTTTATAAATTCTGCTCAAAATGCAAAAAAAGAAATCACAAAAAACGCACTCATTGTGTTCGCTGTGATGATCAATTGCCTAATGCCCCAAGATTTGGCATAAATGTTTTTGTAATAACACTTGGTATAATCATATTGCTATCTTCTGGAACAGTTTTTGCGAGTAAATCATATTTCAATAACAAAGCAGAAAAAAGCCAGCCCAACACCCAAGTTCAAGGCGTAGAAACAAAAAAAGACAAGGTAAAGCCAACAACCGACAAAAAACCAACCGAAGAAGAAGTAAAGAGCGAACCGGCACAGGAAACACCAGCTAAAGAAGAAAATGCAATCGTGCCGCAACCAACACCTACTTCTGCCACAGAACCTGTTTTCTCGTCTCCGGTAGTACCAATTATCACAACTCCTGTCCCAGAACCGGAAGTTAAGACCTGCAATGCTTCAGAGAAAGAAAACCTGCTTGCATGGTATGATGAAAAAATATCTGCTGAAAATGATCGATATACACAAGAAGTGGCGGCTATAAAAGCGGATTTTTCAAGAAGAGGGATGTGGTGTCAGAATAGTGGATTATGTCAAGCCACTGTTGATCAAGCAACGGCAACCCATAATCATAACATTAATAACATTGGCTATTGGCTTCAATCATCATTATCCAACATCAATTGTTCGAATTAAGATATAACATGAAAAAAAATAAAACAAAATTTGTATGCCTGTGCAATGAGCCAACTTGTGCTAAATGTTTGAGTGTTAATTGCAAAGATGATAATTGTCCAGTTCATACTAAAGAAAATAAAATTGCATGGCGGAAACGATGGGAAAAGGCACATCATAAGCCGTTTCCAAAATAATATAACAAATGAACTCAAAATAAGCTTTCTAATGCTCAGATCACGATCTGTTTGCCGTTGTGTATGCTTGTGTGCCAGTTTGTGAGCTTTTTTTGCTGTTTACGATTGGTTGCCAAAGTGGTATAATTATAGGTATAATTTACGCACTATATTATATTAATAATGAAAATGCTTGCTGGAAAGGATAAATAAATGACGCGAAAGAGTTTACGTGTTGCTAAACAGCAGAAGAAAGACGAGTTTTATACCCAACTCATTGATATTGAAAAAGAATTAAAGCACTATAAAGATCAATTTCGTGGCAAAGTGGTTTTTTGCAATTGTGACGATCCGAAAGAAAGTAACTTCGTCAAATATTTCAGCATGAATTTTGAACATCTGGGGCTGAAGAAATTAATCGCCACGCATTACAAAGAAGCAAACCTATTTACACAGGAGTCGCCTTATAAGTTGGAATATAATGGCGACAAAGACGGTAATCGTATGCCAGATCCAAATGAGTTTATGACCGAAATGATAGGAACGGGTGACTTTCGAAGTGACGAGTGTATCAAATTACTGAAAGAAGCGGACATTGTTGTGACCAACCCACCATTTTCATTATTTCGTGATTATCTTACACGGCTGGTTAAATATGATAAGAAGTTTTTGATACTTGGTAGTCAGAATGCCATAACATATAAAGAAATTTTCAAGCTTATTAAAGAAAACAAATTGTGGCTTGGTTATGATAATGGTGGAACGAAATGGTTTCAAGTTCCAGATGATTATAATATTCAAACGGAGTCGAGAATTAAGATTGAGAATGGCGTGAAATTTTTCAGTATGGGCAGTGTCATGTGGTTTACCAACCTCGATACTACAAAGCGCCATGAGGAATTGCCGTTTTATAAAAAATACTCTCTTAAAGAATATCCAAAATATGATAATTACGACGCAATTAATGTTGATAAAACTGTCGATATCCCAATGGATTATTTTGGCGTGATGGGGGTACCAATTACTTTTTTGGATAAGTATAATCCAAAGCAGTTTGACATTTTAGGAATAATGAACTCCGGTGAAAAAAATGAAGGTATTAGATATGCAAGTACTAAACACGGGAGGCCGTTGGTTAATGGTAAAGAGCTATATCTCAGAATTTTAATAAAAAGAAAGGATATAAATGAAAATTGAACTTCAACGTATTTCAGTCCGTAATATTGCCGCTGGTTATAAAGACAGCGCCGAAGAAGGCGTGGTGGCTTATGGTGGAAAGCTTGATATCCGCCCAAAATATCAGCGTGAGTTTGTTTACAAAGAAAAACAACGCGATGCTGTTATCGAAACTATTAAAAACAACTTTCCGTTGAATGTGATGTATTGGATGATTAGAGAAGATGGTGGTTATGAAGTTCTTGATGGACAGCAACGCACTATTAGCATAGGACAATATGTAAACGGAGACTTTTCGCTAAATGATCGTTTTTTCCATAATTTAACCGATGAAGAACAAAACCAAATATTAAATTATGAGCTGATGATATATTTTTGTGAGGGCACAGACAAAGAGCGATTAGACTGGTTTAGAATTATTAATATCGCTGGTGAAAAATTGACAGATCAAGAAATACGCAATGCGGTTTATACCGGTCCGTGGTTAAGCGATGCTAAATTGAAATTCAGTAAGTCGGGTTGTGTAGCTTACTTGTTGGCAAACGATGGCGGGCAATTAGTAAATGGTTCGCCAATTAGGCAAGAATATTTGGAAACTGCACTTTCGTGGATTAATAATGAAAGAATAGAAGATTACATGGCTAAACATCAGCATGATCCGAGCGCTGATGAATTATGGGACTATTTTCAAAATGTGATTGCATGGTCGCGAAAGACTTTTACTAATTATCGTCATGAAATGAATAGCGTTGATTGGGGTAAATTATATAACGAATTCAAGAATGATAAGTTAGATGATAATAAGTTGGAAGCTGAGATTACAAAATTAATGCAAGATGAAGATGTGACTAAAAAGTCTGGTATTTATGAATTTGTTTTGACCAGAAACGAAAAATATTTGAACATTCGTGCTTTTACAGATAAGATGAAGCGAGAAGCTTATGAACGGCAAAAAGGAATATGTGCAAAGTGTAATAAACATTTTGATATCGAGGAAATGGAAGCTGATCATATAAAACCTTGGCATGAGGGTGGAAAAACTGTTTCAGATAATTGTCAAATGCTGTGTAAGCAAGATAACCGAACTAAATCTGGACAATAAAACACCGAAAAAAGATTTTTAGATTGATTTAAAACTACTTGTCGATAAAGACGAAGGAAAAAAGAAAAATGAAAAAATTATTAAATTTATAACAGGAGAAAATATGTTCAAACCAAAAACTGACAGAATAAAAGAGTTAGCCGAGAAATATCCAAAAAGAATAACAGAGCTTGAAAAATTATTTTCTGCCAAAACTAATATTTATATTGATTATGCGAATGTTAGACCCTGGGCTAATAAATTAAGTTGGCATGTTGATATAAAAAGATTAAAACAATTCTTTGATTCGTTTGATAATATTAAGGATGTTAATATTTATTCAGGAACATTATTAAAAGATGAAATTTCTCTTCAATTTGTTAGTGATACTAAAAAATATGGGTATAATATTAAAACAAAGCCGGTCAAGATTTTAAAATTATCAATTGATGTTTCAAGTATTTCCAAAAATTCACCCGATATTTTGAAAAATTTTATAAGAAAACCATTGTTATCTAAATTGAAAATTGAAACCATAGAATATCTCAATAATGAATTGGCCGAGTTAAATAAGCAAAAAATCTATTACTTGGAAGATCGTAAATGTAATTTTGATGTAGAGATCGGTAGAGATATGTTAATTGATTATGATAAAAACGACATTGAAACATTTATTTTATGGAGTGGAGATAGCGACTTTGCTGATCCAGTAAAGCAACTTATAGATGATAAAAAGAAAGTTATTATTTTTGCGACTACAAGGAGAGTGTCAGCTGAATTGGGCGCGCTTACTGATAATGGTTTATTAATTTTTGATATACAAAAAATTAAGAATTTTATTTGTTGGAAGAGAGAAATGGATAGATAAAAAGCAAAAAGGACTCCAAAGGAGCCCCTAAGCTTTAAAATTCATGATCTTACGATCATTTTTATGATATCAAAACCGTTGACGAAAGTCAATGCTTAACGAGATAATTAAAAAATAAGGTGAACGCAAAATAAAGGAAAATTATAAGGGAGTAAAAATATGAAAAATAATAAGAAAAACAAATTAAGTACTGTTTTATCGGGAGTATCAGGAGAATATTTTGTTGCTGCAGAATTATCAAAAAGAGGTTATATTGCGTCTATAACTTTAAGAAATACAAAAGGCGTTGATATTTTGTGCTCGGATCCTTCAACTTCTAAAGCCATAACAATACAAGTTAAAACAAATAAAGGGATAAAAAGAAGTTGGATTCTAAATCAAAAATCAGAAGAATGTTGTCCTAATAATTTATTTTATATATTTGTAAATCTTAATAATAATGAAAAACATCCTGATTTTTTTATTGTTCCAAGCAAAATAGTCTCTGAATATTGTAAAAAAAATCATTCAGACTAGCTTGCTTCTCCTGGCAAAAAAGGACAAAAGCATAATGATTCTTCCATGAGGAAGTTTGATGATCATGAAGAAAAATATCTTGACAGGTGGGATTTATTATAGCTGCTTAAATTCGACTGCATAAAAGATAATAATAGTCTTGGAGGGAAAATGAAAAAATATAGTGCAAGGGTACAGAAAATTATTGATAGAGCCAAGGGTTTTTCGACAGAACTTATTAAAGTTAGTAAAACAGAAAAAGGTATTACTCTCACATTTAAAAAGACAATTGACGGAAATTCGCAAATAATTAAATATTGAACAGTTTTTGAGGGTGAAGGAACTGTAATGATGGCAGAAAAATATCTTGACGATAAAAAAGCACAAGACTGGCTTAATGGTTTAGAAGAACGAAAAACAATCAATTCCGCCAAAGCATTTACAAGGAAATTTGAATAAATTTATATGATGGTTAATGAAGAATTTAGCCAAAGAATAATATGAACAAGATAATAAAAACAATATGACAAAATTAATACACGAAATAATAAATCAATTATCAAATATTAATTTAAATATATCCCGACCAAATATTTGGGTTATGCTGACAGCAATTGGTACGCTTGGTGCGACCATAATAGCGTTATTATCATCTTTTGATATATTTAGAAGAATGTATAAACCAAAACAAAAAATCTCTACAGGCGACAGGGTTGAAATAGTTATATCAAGCGACAAGAAAGTTCATAAAATACATTTAAGTTTAACTATCTCTAACCAAAGGTTTTATCCAATTACAGTAAGAAAGATTATTTGTGAGATCAAGAAAGATAATTCTGAATACAATTTAAACTGGAATTTAATAATCAAGCCAGTTTTTGATAAACAATTCGGCTTAGTGTCTGCTCCCAAAAAGAGACCGGGACCATTTACGGTTTCTCCTCGTTCAAGCCATGATGAAGAAATAGAATTTTTTACTGATAAAGATTTGATTATCAAAAAAGGATTATATCAAGGAACAATTAAATTATGGTCTGAGGTTAATAAAATTGATAAGGGGCCAACAGAAACGGCAAAATTTAATTTTGATATTGGGAAAGTTAAATTAGACCAATTTAATAAAGAGAAAAAATCAATAATACCCGATAGCAAGCCTATAGCTATGATAAGTATTCCTATTAAAGAGTGGTCTATCGGTTGGGAAAAAAATATATAAACATTTAATCTATGGGACTAAAATCAAAAGATTACTTAATTTCTAAATTAGGCAACAACTTTCCCGTGATAAAATATTTCGAAGCATTAGAGACTGAGCAATTTAAACATTATGCAGAGGAAGATTTGCTCAAAATTAATGATGCTTCAGACGGAGATTATTTTTTTGGTCATCATGCATCTTTTATCCAAAATTACAGCAACTCCGGTCAATATTGGTTAGGGATTGAGGCATGGCTGTCTTTATTAGATATTGTTAAAAAAATTAATCCAAATAAATACAAAATAATTCACAAGGGTACTCCTTATTACATGGCCGGTATTTTTTGTCTTCTGGAAAAAAAATATGAAGAAGGGCTCGAATTTATTGACTTTGCGCTTTCCCAAGATTTTAAAATTCATCGAAGAAAAGCGTTAACTACTCCCTCCGGATTATATTTGTTAATTGCACATCCACAATGCGGAAATGATTCTACCCAAGGAGAATATTTATTCAATGCGATAAATAACTTTGGTAATTTTATTAATAAAACATATAGAATTCAACTTGACATTATAAAATTAATGAAGATTATATCTAAAAAAGTATTGCTTTGTCGCGAAAGAGCCAGAAGATCGGCATGGGCAAGTTTATTAAGTCAAATATTATCATTTGAAGGAAATGCACGAATTTTAAGAATTGCGCCCTTATCTAAAGAAAATCAGACCTTAGCACACCTTAGTTTAGTTAAAATGAGCTTAATATTAGAGACGCTATTGAAGAAATCTCCAATAAGCAAAAGGACTAATAGCCATAAAACTCTTAACGGAAATACCTACTCTGTATATAATCATCCTAAATTAACATTGGACAAAATTTATTATGACTTAAATATAGAAGTGGACTCTATTTTAGAAAGCAGCTTAAAGACATTCGATTATAAAAAAATTAATCGACTCATCAGAATAGAACATGTCTCTTCTCAGAAATCATCCTTTTTAATATCAAGATTTATTAGAAATAATGTTAATCACACTTTTCAAAATACGATGATATCAGAAAAAGCATATAAAAAGCTTTTTGTTACACTATTTAATAGCCAACTTTATTGTTTGCAAAGTTTCTATTAACAATAGATGATTGTTTTATTGTTGCGATTTGGGAGATCGTGATTGACATTGGATTAATTACTAAGTTCCGATCAAAACACTACCAGTAAGAGGCTAAACAACGCTCAGGGCACCATTTTTCTCCTTTCCAAGATGTTATTATTTGATAATAATGATATTATATAATAATAATCAACGGAGTAAATATAATGTTAAAGTGTCCAAAATGTAAAAGTGATAATATAGCTGACGAAGGATTGACTTATTCTGCTAATAAACAAAGTACTCAAAAACCCATCTACAAATGCAAAGACTGCGGGGAGGTTTTTAAAATTGATGAAAATTTAAGAAAAATTAAAAAAAAGCCCCAGCTAAATAAACGATAAATCACATTGGTTGCTTCAGCAACCTTGTTGCTTGGATGTGATTGATGGTTATTTGACTGGGGTTGTGGGTCGGGTGGAGTGTTGCTTGTTTCCTGGATTGCTCCAAGAGTGCGTGGCTGGCTGGGGTGAATCTGGTGAGGCTTTTTCGGGTTTAGGACTGGTTGGGCTGGCTGCTACTTCTTCGGTGGCGGGGGTGGCGGGGGTGGTGAGGATGCTGGCTTGCCGCCACGGCTGGTACCATTTCCCGAACCGGGATTTGGTGTTGAACGACTCCCACTCTTGTCGCCCATCTTGATTCACCTGTTTCGTAAGAATTGTTGCTTGCCACTTCTTATATTACTATAGCACAAACCTTTATTTTTATCAATAGTAATGGTATAATATTATTATTAAATACAAAAACTATGAGACAGATTCCTTTTTATGCCAATACAAAAGACAATTTAAATTGTTATGGAGCTTGTGTAAAAAGTGCTCTAAAATATTTTTTTCCTAAAAAAAACCATACTTGGAAAGAAATTAATGAAATCACGCAAAAAAGACCAGGATTTACACCCTGGTCAATGGCAGGATTAGTTTATTTCGCCAAACATGGTATAGAAGTTAAAGTGATTGATCCTTTTTCCTATCAAAAATTTGCCAATGATGGTCTTAATTTTCTTAAAAAGATTTTGGGTGAGAAAGAATTTACCAAAGATTTTAATGCTGACAAAAAAATATTTCTACAGGCCGAAAAATCAGTTAAAGAACTGGTTAAAAACTCATCAATTAAAATCATCAAAAAAATAGCTACTTTTAATGACATAAAAGAATCATTCAAGCATTATGATGTAGTTATGGTTGGAGTTAATGCAAAAATGCTTTATAACCAAAAAATAATAACAAATCATATTGTTATTATTTTAGAAATTCAAAAAGACAATATTATTTTGCATGATTCTGGTTTACCACCTCATAAAGCCGTTAAGATCAGCTTAAAAAACTTTAAAAAAGCTTTTTTGTATAATGAAAGAGTTTTTGCGCTAAGAAGAAAACCATAAAATTCAAGTTAATTCAGATATTTAAAAATGAGACTTTAAATCCTCCCTTTCTTTTATTTTCAAACCATGCTCAACTCTGGTATAATTAGCTCGTGGGTTTGGAACCATTTCCTTAACTTCCGTATCATTTCAGTATGCGATGCGTTCGGGACCCCATTATTAAAAATCCAATATTCCAAGGAACAAATCACAAAAACAAATTTAAAATTCAGCCATTTTGAGCTGAATTTTTGTTTTTATAGTTTGTATATTAAATTAAACTAAAGTTGCTTTTTTAGATTTTGAGCGGGCTGCTGAATTTAATATTTTTTTTCTTAGTCTTAAATTCTTTGGCGTAACTTCTAAAAGTTCGTCGTCTTCCAAAAAATCAATACATTGCTCTAGAGACATTATTGTTGGTGGGGTAAGATAAGGTGCAAAATCCGAAGTCGAAGCACGAACATTTGTTAGATGTTTTTCTTTGGCAACATTTATTTCCAAGTCATTTTCACGAGAATTTAATCCAGCAATCATTCCTTCGTAAATCTCAGTTCCAGGCGGAATAAAAACAATGCCTCGCTTTTGAGCAATATCAAGGCCATAAGTTACTGCTTTACCATTTTTAAAACAAATTAAAACGCCATTTCTAAGTTTTGGAATTTTTCCTGTGCTTTGGGCAAATCTTACAAATATCGAATTTGTTGTTGCGGTTCCTTTTGAAGAAGTCATTATTACATTTCTAAGTCCTAAGGTTCCCCTGGTTGATATTTCAAAAATAAGTCTTGCAGAACCGTCGCTATTTTCTGTTTGATTTAATAGGATCCCGCGACGCTTATTAACCTCGCTAATTACTGCGCCTACATAGCTTGAGTCAACATCGATTGTTAGTTCTTCAATTGGTTCGCAAACTTTGCCATCAATTTCTTTGGTTATAACTTTTGGTTTTCCAACTTGTAATTCACAGCCTTCTCTTCGCAAGGTTTCAATAAATACTGAAAGATGCAATTCGCCACGACCGGATAAAACATAAGCGCCATTTGGATCAATATTTAATTTCATGGAAATATTGGTTTCCACTTCTTTTTTAATTCTTTCTAATAGGTGTCTGGCAGTAACAAACTTTCCTTCGCGTCCAGCAAAAGGAGAAGTATTTGCAAAAATCGAAATGCTAAGTGTTGGTTCTTCAATCTTAATAGGGGGCATTGCAACGGGATTTTCAATACTTGATAGTGTATCGCCAATTGAAGCTTTTTTTGATCCAGCAACTGAAACAATATCTCCTGAGTGAGCTGTTAAAACCTCAAACTTTTTAAGCCCTTGGGCTATAAAAATCTTTTCAACTTTTGAATTTTCAACCAAGCCCATATTGTTTACAACTGCAACCTGTTGGCCAGTTTTTAAAACACCGCTGGTTATTTTTCCAATTGCGTATTTTCCCATAAAATTATCCCAGTCCAGTGCTGAAACCTGCATTTGCAGCAAACCTTTATCATTGCTAAGTGGTGCTGGAATATGTTCAATTATTGCATCAAGAATTGGAGTAAAATCCGCTTCTTCTGACATATCATTTGGCATTTCTTTCCAAGATTTTCCTTCGCGAGTTATTGCATAATAAATAGGAAAATCAAGTTGAGAATCTTTTGTTGCAAGCTCTAAAAACAAGTCATAGGTTTTGTTTACTGTGCTTTCAACATCAGCGTTTTGTTTATCAATTTTATTAATTACAACAATGATTTTTAAACTAAGTTCAAATGCTTTTTTGAGCACAAAACTTGTCTGAGGCATTGGTCCTTCTTGAGCATCAATCAACAAAATTACGCCTTCTGCCATATTTAAAGTTCTTTCAACCTCGCCACCAAAATCAGCGTGTCCTGGTGTATCAATAATATTTATCTTTGTATTTTTATAAGTTATAGCTGTATTTTTAGCTAAAATAGTAATTCCGCGTTCTTTTTCCTGATCATTGGAATCCATAATTAAGGTTTGAGACATTTCAGCTTCATTTTCACGAAAAGTTTTTGATTGTTTCAAAAGACCGTCAACCAAGGTGGTCTTGCCATGGTCGACATGAGCAATAATTGCAGTATTTCTAATTTTTTTTATTTCTTTATCCATCTTGAAAATAAAAATGTTAATGGTAATCAATATTCGATTACATATAAAATATAGTGTTGTTTTATAGAGCGTTGAGTTTTTGAAAGTATTTTCGAAAATCTATAGAACAATGTTTACTAAATTATTATAACACAAATATTAAGATAGAGCAATATTGAGTAAGTCTGGTATTTCAAACAATACTCAATTCTGGTATAATTAGTTCGTGGGTTTAGAACCACTTTCTTATCTTTCTAAGAATTTCAATATGTAATGTGCTCGGGAGCCTTTTTAAATATTATGATTTATCCAAAAAATTTTAAACAAGCAGATATTTATAGAAATAGTGGGCAAACTAAAAAAGCAATTAAACTTTATAATATTGTATTTAAAGAAGAAAACAAAAAAAGAAATTGTAGAATTGCAGCCGAGGCTTTGCAACAGACAGGAGTATCTTACAAAATTGATAATGATACCAAAAATGCAATTAAATATCTAAAAAAAGCTAATAAGTATTCCGCTACTAACCATATACAAGAAATTGCGGGTGGATCTTTAAGAGATATTGGCATAACTTACGAATACATTAAGAAATATGACTTGGCAGAAAAATATCTTTTGCAGAGTGAAAAAATTTTAAAAGATACCAAAGATAAAGCAAATTATGCAATCACTCTTGCAAAAATTGGTATGGTTAAAACCCGAAAAAAAGATTATAAAGATGCTAAAAAATACATTATCAATGCATTAAAAATTCTTAATAAAACTAATAGTTGGTTTTTTACAGCTACGTCTTTGGGTCATTTGGCAGATTTACAAATTGAAATAGGAAAATATTCAAATGCTATTAAAACTTTACGAAAAGCGAAAGCTATTTTGGATTCTAAAAAACAACAAAAAATCCATACCAGAAGATATGCTCAGTATTATGGATTAATGGCTTATTCATATGCAAAAATTGGGGAATTGAAACTTGCTGAATTAAATCTTGAAAAATCGAAAGAGCTAATTAAAAAATATCTTTCAAAAACAGCAGCTGAAATTGTTTATAATGATATTCGTGTTCAAGAGACAGAAAGATTAATTAAGTAAATATATTTCAATTGTTCTAAAGTAATTTAATGTAATAGAAAATCGGTACTTTTTGTGCTATAATTAGACATAGTTTTGCCCCTCTAGCTCAATCGGATAGAGCGTCACGCTTCGGACGTGAAGGTTGCGGGTTCGAGTCCTGCGGGGGGCGCTTGGACCGCTAGCTCAATGGTAGAGCAGTACCCTCTTAAGGTAATGGTTCCGGGTTCGAGCCCCGGGCGGTCCACCAATTAATTTGCCGGGGTGGTGGAATGGTAGACACGCTAGATTTAGGATCTAGTGGGCGAAAGCCCGTGGAGGTTCAAGTCCTCTTCCCGGCATAAGCATCATTGTTTTTAATAATCAAAGTTTGAGATTAATATTTGCAAGGTTGTGGAGGTTTCCGCCAAAAACTTAAGCATTTTGGCGGATCAGCCCAAATGCGAAGTTTTTGGCTGACAAGTTCTCTTACCGGCACCAAAGAGACGATTTTGTCTCTTTTTTTATTGACTTTATCTGTGATTGTTCTATTATAGAAGTATATACAATTTATTTTTAAAGGAGTTTTATGGAACAAGATCAAGTAGAAGTAAAGCCCGGAATGTCTAAAACACTTTCGGTTTTATTGACGGTTTTAATAATAATTATTCTAGCGGGAATTGGTTATTATTTTTTAAACAAAAATCATCAAGATGAAATCGCTAATTTGCAGAGTCAAATTACAGAATTACAAAAATCTCAGTCAGAATCAACAGCTGACACAACAACTGACGAAACTGCAGATTGGAAAACTTATACAA
>CAYPSR010000014.1:0-19179 GCA_964413595.1 uncultured Candidatus Saccharibacteria bacterium | reverse complement strand
TATTGAAGAAATGCTAGATGTAACTAAGTAAAATAAAGACCAATTCATATGAGTTCATTATACGCTTGTAAATAAATTAAGTCAAGACATATCTAGATTAGATATCAAATAGAATAATTGATATAATATAACTATGAAAAATATTATTGAATTAAAAGATATTTGTAAAACATATAACCCGAACAAAAAAAATGAAGTTCGGGCTATTTGTGGTATAGATCTAGAGATTGAAAAAGGCGAGTTTGCCGCAATAATTGGTCCTTCTGGAAGTGGAAAGTCAACCTTAATGCATATTATTGGGCTTTTAGATAAACCAGATTCTGGTGATTATGTGTTAGATGATAAAAAAGTTAGTACTTTAAAAGAAAAACAGCTGTCTAAAATCAGAAATCAAAATATTGGTTTTGTTTTTCAAAGTTTTAACCTATTGCCTAAAACTACTGCGTTAAATAATGTGATTTTGCCTTTGGTTTATCGGAAATCAAAAGATCGTAAAAAACAAGCGATTGAAAAATTAAAAATCGTTGGATTGAAAGATCGAATGAATCATAAGCCTAATGAGCTTTCTGGTGGTGAACAGCAGAGAGTAGCTATTGCTCGAGCGCTTATTACTAATCCTGAGATCATTTTGGCAGATGAGCCAACTGGAAACTTAGATACAAAATCTGGGCATGAAATTATTGATATTTTTAAAACATTGAATAAAGAAGGAAAAACAATAATAATTGTTACTCATGAAATGGAAATAGCAAACAAGGCCAGGAGAATTATTAAAATAAGAGATGGGAAAATAGCCAAATGATAAAAATATATGAAGCTTTAAAAGTTGCGCTAATCGCTATTTGGGCCAACAAGGGTCGGGCTTTTTTAACAATGCTCGGGATGATCATTGGAATTTCTTCTGTTGTATCTTTAATAGCTGTTGGTCAAGGAGTTAAAGAAGATGTTTCAAGGCAAATTAGTGGGCTAGGTTCCAATTTGCTTTTTGTTGTTCCCGGCAAGATTGATACGAGCGGTGGAAGTTCAGGTTTTGGCGGAAGTAATGCTGTAGCAATGTCGGGTGGAAATATATTGACACAAAAAGACATAGATGTAATTGCAAAAACAAAAGGAGTTCAGGAGTATACCCCGCTGATGATAATTCCAGGAGTTATTAAATACCAAGATCAAATCTCGGAAAAGGGAATCATCACAGGAGTTTTACCAGTTGCACAAAACATAATGACTGGTTTTGAGCTTGTAAATGGTAGATATATACAAGATGCTGATTCGGAAAAAAATGTAATTGTTATAGGTTCTCCAATAGCCAATGACTTGTTTGGCAGTGCTGACAAGGCCTTGAATAAAGAAGTCTTAATTGGAAAAAATACATTTAAAGTTATTGGAGTCTCTAAAACAAAAACGTCTGGATCTATTTTGGGTGGCAATGAAATGGAAGGAGTTTGCTCAATTCCTTTGAAAACCGCTGAAAATCTAGTTGGCACCTTATCGATTTCTAGAATTCTAGTTCAAGTTGAAGATGCAGATCAAATTAGGTCAGTGCAAGAAAGTTTAATAAAGAAGATTTTAATAAATCATAACCAAACCGAGGATTTTTCAGTTTTAACCCAAGAAGATATGTTAGATTTTTTGAATAATATTTTACAGATAATGACAGCGCTTATAACTGCAATTGCATCAATTTCTTTGGTGGTCGGTGGAATTGGAATTATGAATATTATGCTTGTTTCAGTTTCTGAGAGAACTCATGAAATTGGACTTAGAAAAGCGGTTGGTGCTAATCGGTCAGACATTTTGTTACAATTTATAATTGAGGCAATTATTATTTCGATTGTTGGGGCATTGATCGGATTATTGCTTGCTTATATAGGAACTCAAATAGTTTCAGCAAAATCAGTTTTACATCCGGTTATTACTTGGTATGCAGTTGGTTTGGCTGGAGGAATTTCAATTGGAATTGGATTAGTTTTCGGAATTTTACCAGCAATTCGTGCCGCTCGTAAAAATCCAATTGATGCTTTGAGGTGGGAGTAAAATTTCCGATTGTCATTCCGTGCTTGACACGGAATCTATATAATAATTAGGAGGAAACATGACAATTGAAGATGGAGAAAATTTAACAACCGGTCAGCCAAGTAATTTAGAGGCTGATTTAACAAAGCCAGAACCAATAAAACCGAATGAAACACCTGGACAACCTCAGGCACAAGAAATAGCAGAAATTGAGGAATCCTTAATTCCTCATGAAGAAGATGCAATTTTAGAAAACTGGATTAGAAGAGATTTAGAAGATTCTCAAAAACGACAAAAAAGACAAGAACCTCCAGTTGCAACAACTCAGCAAGCTGCTCAGATTCAAGAGTGTTTTGAAGTTTGCACAAGTGTTATTTTAAAGGTTAGCGGGGAACAAGTAGCAGGCGAGCCTGGAATTTATATAAGTGCTTCTGATAAAAGTTTTAGTAATTTTGGCAAAGAGCAATGGACTAGAGATGGATCTTTTACTGCTCAAGTAGAGACAAAATTAGGAAATTTTCAGGCTGTTAAAGCATTTTTAGCTAAAAAACTTGATGCTCAGAAACCAGACGGTGAGTTACCTATAAGGCATGAAAAAATGCATCACACGAGAAGAATGGCTCCGGGATTTAGAACTTTAAAAACCTTAGGGTTGGATCTTCTTACTAGAGAAGAATTTGCACCAGTTTATGGGAGTGGAAAACGAATTAGTCAAACTGATTCAAGAGATACTGCACCAATTTTTACCCTGGCTTTTTGTGAATATGCAGAAAATTCCCAAGATAATGAATTTACTAAAAAATATTATCAGCAAGTTTATAAAGTACTTGATCGAGAATTTCGCTTATTTTCAGATCCGCAAGACAGCATGATTGTTGGAAAAAAAGGTTTAGAAGATTGGGAAGATAGTATTTTAAGAGATGGAAAATTAGCTAATGTAAACATATTAATGTACGCGGCAGTCTTTAGATTTGCAAAATTATCAAAAAAGTTAAGAAAAAAAGAAGAGGAAAAAACATATGTCCATCGGACAGGGCATTACAGAGAAGAAGCAAAAAAACTTGGAGATTTGTCTGAGAAAATAAAACAGTCTATTATGTCAGAACTTTGGGATGAAGAAAAAGGACATTTTATTGCAAGGCCAGAAGATGACAGGTTCGATACAACAGCAAATATTTTTGCATCGCTTTATCTATTAAATCCAGCAAAAAGAGAAGATCGTGATAAAATGGTTAGAATTCAGGACGCAATTCATCGAAAAGTTGAAACTCCATATGGACTGAGAAACTTTGATAGACCTTATCCACACTCAATGATGGCGTTAGGTCATAAATATGGAGGAATATTAGATTATCATAATACAGGATTGTGGCCATGGGTTTGGGGATATAACATTGTTGCCAAAGGAAGATTATTGGCACACATGAGAGATGAAGACGAACAAGAAACAAGAAATCAATTGAAACAGGAAGTAATAGATGATTTAGTAGGCATGGCAGAATTATTTGAAATAAGTGGAAAATCCTATGAAGTCTATTTTGGCACTGGTCAAAAAATTGGCCAACCTATGAAAGGGAAGTTTATTGGCGCAACTGTTTATAGATCTGAGCCAAACTTTGCTGGTAGTGCCGCATCATTTTTATTAGCGGCATATACTGCTGAGCGGCTAGGATTATTTCCGACTTTGCCAAAAACCGTAACCGATCAAAAAGGCAATAAAGTCCCATATTAAACAAATTCAACATTATGCCGATTCCAAAACATAAAGACAAATTTGAATCAGTTATTTCGCTTACTCCAAAGCATTTGTTTTTAAAATCTAATAATGCGGTAGATTTATCCGAACTTCCCAAGGCACCTGAAGTTTGTATAATGTCGCCGTCAACAAAAATCAAAGAAATATTATCAGAAAAATTAGAGCTAAAAACTGGCCCGAATATTATAAGGCCGATTATGATGTATGAAGATAAGTTGGCAGTATTTTCGGATTTTGTTGGTTTTGGTGCACCGATGTGGTCTTGGGTTTTTGAGCAACTAATTTTTTGGGGAGTTAAAAAATTTGTTTTTATTGGTTTTTTTGGAAAGATCTTAAAAGAATTAGACAATAATGATATCTATGTTGTTGAAAAAGCTCTAAAAGACGAGGGCACCTCTTATCATTATTCTAATGATAAAGATGATTTTTCTTATCCAAGCGAAGAATTAAATCAAAAGTTTATTGAAAAAGGCTGTAAGACAATTACAATTTGGACAATTGATACAATGTTTCGACAAACCTTATTAGAAATAGAATCAGGGATTGAAAAGAAAATTGCTGGTTTTGAAATGGAAACCTCGGCACTCTTTACAATTGCAAAAGTAAAAGGTGTTGAGCTTTCGTCGGTTCAAATTATTTCTGATTATTTTATTGATGGTGAATATAAATCTATTTATCGTAGTGACGATTTTAATAAAAACCTAAAAAAAGCTGTTGATATTAGCTTAGATGTTTTTGGGATAAATTGACATTGTAACAATTTTAAAAAAGACTATTGCTATTATTCTATAGAATTATAGCAATAGAAATCTTAATATATAAACATGAAGGGGAAGTATTTTATATTGATATTTTTAATTTTATTTTTATTATTTTTTTGTTCTCAAAAAACGCTCGCACAATCAATTGAATCAAATCAACAAAATCAAAATATTAATATAAATGAAGCAAGCTTCCATGATCATGATGTGGTGATAAATGAGTTGATGTGGATGGGGTCTTTATCGTCAGACGGGAAATCAAATAGTTATGATGAGTGGATTGAATTAAAAAACGAAACACCCAATCCAATAGATATTTCTAGTTGGCAGATCACAAATTTAGTTGGTACAAGCAATGTCGAAACTCTAATGCTTACAATACCAATCGGTCAATTCATTTCTGCAAATGGATATTATTTGATTTCAAAATATGATAAAGATAATTCTAATTCAGCCTTGAATATTAGCAGCAATTTATCTGGGGTAGATGTAGTTTTAAGAAACAGTAATTTACAAATAAAAATTTATAAAGGAAATTGGAATGATTCAACAAATTTAATTGATGTAGCAGGCGATGGTATTGGAAATCCATTCGCTGGTTTAAGTGCTACAGGATTGAAAAAATCAATGTCTCGAAAGGCAACGCTTGGTGATGGAACTAATCCAGAAAGTTGGTATACTGATATAACATCAAATAGCACTTTATTTTGGGATATTGAAAATGGAAATTATGGAACTCCTGGCGCAGAAAATTCTCCCTTGCCACTTCCGGAAGAGGATTTTACTGGGAAAATAATATTTACAAGAATCATGCCAAATCCAATTAGTGGAAATGACAATGATAAATGGGTTGAAATTAAAAATATTTCTGATAAAAGTATTGATCTATCGGGGTGGAAAATTAAAGATAAAGCAGGAAGTTCAAGAATTCTATCGGAAACATTAAACCAAAGTACAGCATTAAAAATTTTAGCGGCAACATTTCTTAATAAATCAAGTCCAGAAGAATTATATTTATTGGATAAAAATCAAAAAATAATTAATCAAATGTCATATATTAATCCGCCAGAAGGTATTGAATATTATTTAGACACTGATGGAATTTGGAAATGGAATTTACCACCTGTAAAAGATTATAAAGGTCAAATTATATTTGTTGAAGTTTTAGCAAATCCGGCTGGGTTAGATTCAAAAAACGAATATGTAAAAATCAAAAATATATCAACAGGAACCATTGATTTAACTGATTGGAAAATTAAAGATGCATCAAATACAAATTGTAAAACTTTGTCAACAAATATAAAGCCTGGCGAAATAATTAAAGTTTCCGAATTATCATGTATTAACAATGAAGTTGAAAGTTTAAGAATTATTGATCAAAATCAAAATGAAATTTCCAAAGTTTCGTACAATCATAAAATAGCAGAAGATGAAATTTATGTATATGAAAATGGCAAATGGAAATGGGTTTTGCCAAAATTTGATCCAGATAAATTATTAAAAGATCATAAAAGATATCAGATTAATCAAATTAGAAAACTTCCTTTAGAAACAAAAGTTGTTGTTGAAGGAATTGTTATTGCAAAAACTGGAAATTTTTCTGATTATTATTTTTATATTCAAGACGAAACTGGTGGGATAAAAGTATATTCAAAAGATAAGGTTAAGGTGGAAACAAATGATGTGGTTTTGATTTTTGGTTGGGTTTGGAAAACCTATAACCAAATCATTTTAAAATTTAATAAATCAGATTTAATAAAAATTGGACGAAAAGATCATTATGTAAAATTGTCAGATACTTCAAAAACAATTCCGAATCAGAATAATTTAGTAAAAATTAAAGGTGCGATTTCAAAAGAAGGATCAAAATATTATATTAATGACGAATTTGGTAAAATTCGTGTGTTTTTTACATTAAAAGTAAAAATTAAAAAACCCAAAGATTTTAAATATTCTATTTGTGAAATAACTGGAATTCTGGATTTTTACAAAGATCAATTTAGATTAATGGTTAGAAATGTAGAAGATATTTATGTTTTAAAAATTCTAAAACCAGCAAAAAAATCTTCGAAAACTTTGGTTCAAAAGGTTTTGGGAGTTCAAACCGTTTATGCTCAAGAAAAAATAAATATTGTTTTAGGAAAGGATTATCGGGGAAATTCTCCGCCAGATATCTTTATAAAATCGTCAAATTCAGATTTTGATTCTAATTTACATATTTTAGCAATTGTGTTGATTTTTGCTTCATTTTTTGGCATAATTAACCTTGGTTTATTTGGAAAAAACATCAAATAAAAAATGAAAAAAGTGCGAAAAGTTATAATGTATGTTTTTAGAAGACGCAACGGAATAATTGAGTTTCTTTGTGTTCATAGAAAAAAAGGTGATTCAGTCGTTATAACTGGTCACGTCGGCGATTTTATTCCTGGAGAAAAAGACAGACATGCAGTTAAAAGAGAAATAAAAGAAGAGCTTGATGTCGAAACGCTAAAAATTTGGGATCTAAAATACCAAAATCTAGTCGCTCTTGAATCAACCCAGCAACTTAGTGATGAGCATGGATACCTAGCAGAAATTTCTAATCAAGATGTTGAATACTTAAATGGTCTGGAACCAGTCAAATGGCATGAAATTGATCAGCTAAAAAAATCTTTAACATATAAAAATCAAAAAGAACCAATTAACAAAATTCGTCAAATTTTAGATTTATGATATCAAAATCAACTGAACAAACTCAAAAAATCGCTGAAGATTTTTTAAAAAAAGATTTAAAGACAAATCTTGTTTTTTTAATTGGCAATTTAGGATCTGGAAAAACTCAGTTTGTAAAAGGTGTTGCTAAGGCGCTGGAAATTAAAGAAAATATTACAAGTCCAACATTTGTTTTGATACGTGAGTATCAAAACAAAAATACCAAATTTCAAATCCCAATAGCCAATCAAATACCAAACCTTGCCTACCGGCAGGCAGGTTTCAAATCCCAAACAAAACAAAATACAAATATTAAAAAACTCATTCATGCAGATTTATATAGATTAAAAAAAATTGATGATTTTACAAAAAATCAAATATTAGAATATGTAGATGATAAATCAAATCTAGTTTTTATAGAATGGCCGGAAACCATCAAAACCTACTTCTCTAATTATCAAGAAATAGAGTTCAAACATATTAATGAAAATACTAGGCGGATAAATTTTAAATTTTAATTCAATATCAAATCATAATTTAGTCAATTATCAATTAAAATTCATTTAAAACTTAAAACTTAAAAATTAAAATTGAACCTTATGATATTATTTTTAGATACTTCAAGCCAGCAAAATTTCCAAATTGTTATTATTGAAAAAGACAAGATTGTTTTTAATAAGAAATATAAAGCAAAAAATAGGTTGGATGACATATTTAAAGAGCTGAAAAATATCGATTTAAACAAAATTAAATATTTTGCTACAAATATTGGTCCCAAAAATCTAGATGGTGAAAATGCATCTTTTACTGGCCTAAGGGTTTCTTCAGTTATTGGTAATACAATGTTTATGGCAAACCGAGTAAAATTGATGGGTCTTGAAATTAAAGGCAAGACGACAATAATTGATATTTTAGATATAATTTCGAAAAAAATCCAAGACAAGGATTTTCCAAAAATATTGCTACCGAACTATTCTAATAAACCCAATATAACCACAAGGGGGTCTCGTTGGGACCAAAAAACAGCTATTTGCTAATGAAAATCGTTATGATATTATAGAAATAGTGGTTACCGCACAAGCATGCGGAATTATTTTTTTAATAATCATATAGTTCCGATATTTTGCTATTTTCATAGGCAAGAAAATCGGGATTTAGCTATCGAAGTCAAGGAGAGTAAATTGAAAAAAGATCTGACAAAATTTAGGAAAACAAATCCTAAAAAGAAAAAGAAAATTATTATTTGGTCTATAATTGGAGTTATTTTAGCTGTAGCTATTTGCTATGTTTTAATTATTTATTTTAATCTAAATAAAGTTTTTTCAGATAATAAAGGATCAGTTACTTCGCTATTTAAGAAAAGTACTGAAAAATTAATTGGCGAAAATGATGGCCGAGTTAATTTTTTGTTGGCTGGAGAAGAAACCTATTCTGGTGCAGCGCATACAGATACTCTAATGGTCGCAAGCTTAAATATCAAGGACAATAAGGTGGCTATGATTTCTATTCCACGTGATTTATATATAAAAATTCCCAACAATGGTTATGAAAGAATTAATGCGGTAATCCAAAAAAATATTGACGGTGTCGATGGTATGGATCTTTTAGATGACACGGTAGAAAAAATTACAGACCTGAAAATTCCATATTATATGAAAATCAATTTTGATGGATTTACTAAACTCATTGATCTTTTTGGTGGCATTGATGTATATGTTGAAAGAGATCTTTATGATCCATATTTTCCAACTGACGACTATAAAACAAGCGTATTTAAAATTTCTAAAGGCCAACATCATTTAGACGGAGCTACAGCGTTAAGATATGCAAGGAGTCGTAAAACCACTTCTGATTTTGATAGGGCAAAAAGACAGCAGCAAATTATAGTGGCTATCAAAGAAAAAGCAACTTCGGTATCATATTTTGATATTAATAAAATAATTCAATTTTCTAAAATAATTGGTGATAATGTTCGCACCAATATGAGCATTGAAAATATGAAGCGCATGTTGGAACTTGCAAAAAACATTTCTTCAGATAGTGTTATCTCTAATGTTTTGGATAATTCAGCCGATGGTTTATTAAAAGAAGATTCATCTACTAGCGCCTATCATTTGGTTCCGAAGTTAGGTCTAGAAAAATATAGCGATATTCAAGAATTTTTTGCTGGTATTTTTAATCAGCCGTCTGAAGATGATCCAAAAATCGAAATTCAAAATGGTGCTCATAAGTCTGGTTTGGCAGTTGATGTTTCTAAAATACTAAAAGCCGAAGGTTATAATATTTATAGTATTGATACAACTGATACGGTTTATAGTACCTCAAAAATTTATGCTAAAGACAAAACAAGTCAGACAGTGAAAAAACTAATGGCAAAGTTTAATATTTCAACAGTATCTAGCTTGACTTCGACCTCAAAAGCCGATATTATATTGATTATTGGGAAAGACTATCTGAAATAATGATTTAATTTGTAATGATTTGATTTTTAATCAAACATTAAAAATTTATAAATTGAAAATTGTTTCATTAAAATAAAATGTCTTTTATTACTAAAATTAAAGCAATTACAACTTCTCTTGCGCTATTAGCATTTTATGAAGCTATATTTTTTCGTACTCAATTTTTCTGGGCAATAAGTTTGCCAATAGCAATTATTTTTATTTTAGCATTTCTATGGATTTTGGGACCTGATTTTTTCTATAGGCAACAGTTAAAATTTAAGAAAGCTATCGTGCCATTTTTGCTAATTGCCTCTACAATATTATTTTTGTTTATTGAGCCATCATCTTTTTTTAGGCAGGTGATTATTGTTTTGAGTGTTTTCTCGGTTTTTATTTTTTTTGCAATTTATAGAAAAATCCCAATTGAGGAAAATGCTGAATCTAAAAAATTACCAATTCAAAATTGGTTGACATTTATTCTTTCTTTAACTGCATTTTTATGTTTCTGGTTGATTTATAATTTTTATTTTGCATACACCCTACCTCTTTGGTTATCTATGGTAATTGTTCTTATTATAAGTTTAATTCTTTTCTATTATTTTTTTTGGTCGCTTTCAATTTTTGAAAATATTATATTTCCGTTTTCAGCGCTGATGGGCCTAGTGATTTTAGAAGTATTCTTAATTCTGGCATTTTGGGCGATAGATCCTACAACAAGAAGCTTGCTTATGATTATAGTTTTTTATCCTTTACTTAATTTAATTTTAGCCAGAACGAGAAATGAGCTTAATAGAAGTAAGGTAATTGAATATCTAATAGTATTTGGAATATTATTTATTTTGCTGATATTAACTATTAGCTGGCAACCTGTGATATAATAGAGATAATTTAAAATTTAAAAATAAAAAATCAAAATTATGGTAGCCATTTCGTGGCTGAACTATATAAATCGGAGGAATTTGACATGGAAAATAATAATCAAGATGAACAAAGCGAGGGTTATATAGAGACACAAGAAATATCGCCTGAGCCGAAAAAACCCTCAACAAACAAAACGCTCTTGTGGAAAAAAATCTGGGAGTTTAAAAAAAGATTATATTATAAAGTGATTAGGCTCTTGACACCTTTTTGGAATTTTTTACAAAAATATGTTTTTAGTCGCGTTCTATGGGTAACTGACAAAATAGTTGATTTTGTGAGATCACAAAACAAAACAAAACCGCTTAGAAGAAAGTTGGTTGTTTGGTCAATTTCAATTATTGTTGGTTTGGTGATTATTATCGTTTTAATTTTTGGCGTTGGGCTTTATAAATTTGGTTGGGAAGATAGATCAACAACTAAACTAATAAAAATTATTCCTTATCCTGCAGCAATTTCTTCTTCAAGCTGGATTACAGTAAATCAATTTAGGAAAGAATACGGCTATTTAGAGCAATATGCTAAAGTTACAGGATCCACAATCACAGATAAAAAAACAACAAAGGATCAGGTTTTAGAGCAATTAATCAAGCGGCAGGTTTTAAAAAGAGAAGCGCCAAAATATGGTATTAAAGTAACAAAAAACGACATTGATGATGAATACAAAAAATTAATAGCTGCGGCTAACTCAGAGACTGATCTTTTATCAACAATTAAAAAACTGTACGGAATGAATAAAGCTGATTTTAAAGAACTACTAGCAGATCAAATTTTAATCACTAAATCAATGGATCAATTACCACTTAGAGTTAAAGTTCAGCATATATTATTATCAGACGAAAATAAGGCAAAAACAGTTTTAAAAGAAGTCGAAAAAGATTCTTCTAAATTTGGTAGTTTAGCCAAAAAATATTCACAAGACACTAGCACCAAAGATAAAAACGGAGATTTGGGATGGGTTTACAGGGGAGATGTGGTTGTTTGCAATGCGAAAAGCACGGAATTTGAAGATGCGGTTATGAAGTTGGGGAATGGTGATATTTCAGGACCAATAAAAACAAAGTGTGGATTTCATATCGTTAAAATCAATGGGAAAGAAGGATGGATTGATAATACTTATAATAAATGGCTTGATGATCTTCGCACCAAAACAAAAGTTTGGAAATTTGTTGAATAGGTCTACTAATTTACTTATTAATACTAATCTTACAAATAAATTGAATTTTTAGGTATTTTTTTGTATAATATGATTATCGAATCTCATTTTATTTTTTTAAGTTTTGAGATATTAATTTTGAGATTTAAATTATTACATGGGCACGTAGCGTAGCGGTTTAACGCACCTCCCTGTCACGGAGGAGATCGCCGGTTCAAATCCGGTCGTGCTCGCCATTATATTCACAATTTTTGGGCCGGTTGGCTATCAACTGTTCTTTAAACGTGATGGCGAGAATCCATCCACCCAAATATATTTTCAATCAGTCTTTCGGCTGATTTTTTGATAGAATCTAGGACACATTCGTGCAAATAAGCCTGTGGTTATAATGTTTTTTGAAGCTAGATAGACTTGTAATTTGAAACCTCTTTTGGTATAATACATTCAGTCGCAAAAACCAAGCAAGTAAAAAATAACTAGAAACTATTATGAGAAATGATAAAATCACAGTTGTCGATTTATCTCCACAAACTTCAGAGAATAAACAAGGAATAGAAGATATTTATTCTTGGTTTGAATATGGGATAGGGGCGTTTAATTATGGAGATGAAATCGCAAGTGATTTAGAAGTTCTTCCTGATTTAATAAGAGAAAAAGCTCAAACCGGGAAAGATTTTGTGATATTAATTGAACAGTTAAGAAAAGCGATGGAAACTATAAAAATCGAAGATTCAGAAGCTTCATTTCCTGGTCAAGTATTAAAATCAATTGTTATATTTTTTGTTTTAAATATAAGAAATTTCCATAATTTTAATTTTGGGCAACCCGTTAGCGAAGAAGATCAGAAAGAAATGCATGCTTATTTAATGCAACCGGAAATTAAAGATGAAATAATCGATGGAGTAATGAAATCTCTAAAAGAAAGACGAACTCAAAAGCCAAATTCAAGACCGAGTGGTGAATTTGGAGGTGCAATAAATTTTTTATCTGGCGCAATAACTGACGAAGAATTGTTTCAAACCTGTGATAACTTACAATATTTGTTAGAAGAGTCAAACGACCTTGATTTACAAGATCAAGAAATTATTCAAGAAGGAATTGATATTACCCGAGGTTAAACTGCTTTGATATTTTTATCAGCCTTTTGGGCTGATTTTTTGATTTTAATTGCTTGATTGGTTTTTGTTTTGTAACTATAATGGTAAGATAGAATTAATAAAATTAAATCTTAATGTGAAGTTAAAGGAATCAATTCCTCGACTTCGCTCGGGGTAAAGGAGAAAAATGAAAAATGTAATAATTTACTCAACACCAACTTGTCCGTATTGTGTTTTGGCACAAAATTATCTAGACGAAAAAGGTATTAAATACGAACATATTGATGTTTCAGCTGATTCTGCAAAAGCAGAAGAAATGGTAAAAAAATCTGGTCAAAATGGAGTGCCGGTAATCGACATTGATGGAAAAATTATAATTGGTTTTGACAAAGAAGCGGTTGATAAAGAGCTCGAAATTTAATTTTTTTTAAAAACATAGAAGTAAGAAGCACTAAAAAACTTAAAAACAATATGAAATTTTAAGTAGTATTTCATTTTTTCAAAAAAATCAGAATATTTTCCAATAATTCCATCTCCTGGGAAGTCAAACCCAAAAGGAATAATTTCGATTAGTTCGTAATTATTAAATTGTCGCAAAACTTCTTTTTTGCTATATAATTTTTTATGTTGATCTGGTTTAAGAATTTGCTTTCTTTTATAAAGATTTCTGTTAAATAGATAATAAAACATATTCCTGAATGAATATGGATTTGGTGTTTTAATAATAAGTATGCCTTTAGAATTTAAACTAGATGAAATTGCACTTTTTAGTTTTGAAATTTTTTTTGGGATGATATGTTCGATGACATCTGACAAAATTATTAAATCAGCTTTTTGTTTTGGCATTTTATCATTAATGATATCCAAATGTCTTATTTTTAAATTCTTATATTTAAAATTATTTTTAATAAACTCAACTCGGTTTTTATTAATATCAAATCCATAAAATTTAGTTTTTTTGAATGTTTTAGCCAATTGGTGCAAAAATATTCCAGAACCGCATCCAAAATCAAAAACATTTTTTGGAAGAAATTGTTTAATAAGTTGATAAAATATTTTTGATTTTATTTCAGTCCAAAACTTTTTTTGTTTATTTAGGGTAGTGTTTTCAGCATTAAAACATTTTGACAATATTGTTTTATTCATAATATAATAATATTCAATTATAACGCTTATGGCAATCTTGTTATTTGATTTAATCATATGATATAATCATTTAATATGAATGAAAATATCTTTAACAGTGCTTTAAAAAACTTAGCAAAAGCAGCAAAAGTTCTAAAATTAAAAAAAGAAAAGTATTTTCATTTACTAAAACCAAACAAAATTATTGAGGTGCATATTCCGTTTAAAAATGAATTTATTTATGGTTATAGAGTTCAGTATAATAATAAATTAGGTCCTTATAAAGGAGGACTTCGTTATCACGACGCAGTTGATTTAGATGAAGTAAAAGTTTTGTCTTTTTGGATGATGATAAAAAATGCTCTTGCAAATGTGCCTTTTGGCGGAGCAAAGGGTGGCTTGCATTTGGATCCAAAAACATTATCAAATCAAGATCTCAAAAAAATAACCATTGGTTTTACAAAATTAATTGCAAATGATATTGGTCCTTATATTGATATCCCGGCTCCAGATGTAAATACTGATGGCAGTATAATGAAAACCATTGCTCAAGAATATGAAAAAATAACTGGGGATAAAACTCGGGCTGTTGTTACTGGAAAACCTGTTTCTTATGGCGGTAGCAAAGGACGCGAGGAGGCAACAGGAATGGGTGGTTTTATGGTTTTAAATGGTTTTATAAAACACCACGACATTCCTGATTTTGAAGGTTTAAAAATTGTTATTCAAGGATTTGGAAATGTTGGAACCTTTTTCGCTAAATTTGCTAAAAGAGCTGGACATAAGATAATTGCTGTCTCAGATAGTAGAGGGGCAATAATTGATGAAAATGGGCTTGATATTGATAAATTAATTAAAATCAAAGAAAAAACCGGCGAAGTAGAGAAATATTTAGATTTTTCTGATACTGCAAAAAAGGCAGATTCAAGCAGGATTTTATATCACAATTGTGATATTTTGGTCCCAGCAGCGCTTGAAAATCAAATTAACAGTAAAAATGTAAAAAGTATTCAGGCAAAAGTTATTTTAGAATTAGCAAATGGTCCTGTTTCTCCAGATGCAGATGGATATTTAAAAAAGAAAAAAATAGTTGTTATTCCAGACGTTTTGGCAAATTCAGGTGGAGTGATTGTTTCTTATTTCGAATGGCTTCAAAATATTAAAAGGCAAAATTGGACCAAAGAAAAAGTTTTAAAAAAATTAGAAGATCATTTAAAACAATCTTCTATAGAGGTTTTTGAAACAGCTAAAAAACATAAAACAGATTTTAGAACTGCAGCATATATCGTTGCATTGAAAAAATTAATTTAATTTTTGACAAATTATTAAAAATAGCATATTATAAATATGGAGGGAATTGTTTTAACCTCTTTTTTTAAACTAACACATTATGGAAATTAAAATTGATGATTTAAAAATATATTATAAAGTTTCTGGGTCAGGAAAAAACCTGATTCTGCTTCATGGTTGGCGTCAGGATCAAAATACATGGAACCTACTTGCTCCTTATCTAGCAGAGAAATATCGGGTATGGAGATTAGATTTGCCAGCGTTTGGTTTGTCAGATGCTCCTAAAACTGCTTGGTCGACTCCAAAATATGCAGATTTTTTAGATAAATTTATCAGAGCTAATAAAATTCGCAAAACAACAATAATTGCTCATTCTTTTGGAGCCAGGTCTGCTATATTTCTAGCATCACAAAAACCAAAATATTTAGATAAACTGGTTTTAATTAACCCAGCTGGATTAAAACCGAAGAAAGGGTTTCGAAAACAATTTGCTTTTGTTACTGCTAAGGTCGGTAAAATATTTTTTTCTATTCCAGGTCTTTCGGCTCAGAAGAAAAAAGTTAAAGAAAGATTTTATTCATTACTTCAAAATGAAGATTATCTAAGAAGCGGTATTTTAAAAGAAATATTTAACGCAATTATAAATGAGGATTTAATAAAAAACTTAAAAAGAATCAACAATCCAACTTTACTTATTTGGGGTAAAAATGATACTATTACACCAGTTTCAGATGCAAAGATATTTAATAAAAACATTAAAAAATCAAAGTTAGAGATAATTGAAAAGAGCGCTCACTTTCCATATATAGAAAATCAATATGAATTTGTTAAAGTTTTAGAGCCATTTTTAAAAGAGAAATAGAACTAAAAAATACCGTGAAATTAATTATTATACTTTTCTATAAGTCAAGTTGATGTTTTGTCCGTCTGGATTGAAATCAAACCTAACTTTATGTGAACTTTTACACATTACAACATTATGGCAAATGTTAAAATGACTTTATAAATTTAATAATTTTATTTCCATAAGGCGAGATAGAATGCTGAATGTGTTTGCCTTTATATTTCTTATAAATCAGTCCGTTTTTTTCTAAGGTTCTAACATGCTCAGAGATTGTTTGGTAATTTCCTTTAACATTCTTTACAATTTCTTCAAGATTTATTTTGTCTTTGTCGTTAATAATTAAGAGAATTCTGACACGCCAATGATTCCCCACACCCTTAAATATTTTTTCAAATTTTTTAATTTTTCGATAATTCATAATATAATTATAGAATATATATGATATCATTACAACATTATGGCAAATGTTAAAATGATGCTGCGGGTTGAAATTTATTAAAATTAGTCTTATAATATTTAATAAAAGGAATAATATTTTATAAATTTTAATAGAAAGAACTCTCCTTCGCATAATACCTCGGAGAGCTAGAGGGAAAATATGATTTGTGAAAAATGTAAAAAAAATCAAGCAACTGCAAAAATAACCTATTCTGTTGGCGGACAAAGAAAATCTGCTTATCTTTGCAATGAATGTCAAAATCAAGATGATTCGTTGGGATCAATGGGAGGTTTTGGCAGTGGATCAGGCGGGTCAATTTTTGATTCATTATTTAATTCAGATTTAAACCTGGGTGATTTATTCGAAGGTCTTGGTTCTAATTCTTCTCAAGGGCAATCTAGGCAGAGAAACGAAGAAATTGATCTTTCAGAAAACTTGTCTGAATCAAGTCAAAAAATAATCCAAGAATCTGAGAATTTAGCAAAAAAATATAAAAATTCAACAATTGACACTGAATTTTTATTGCTCTCTGTTTTAAAAGATTCCATTACACAAAAAGTTTTTGATAAACTAGGAGTAAGTTCTCAAGACCTAGAATCAGAAGTTGTTTCAAATATTAAAAAAGGCGATTCAAAAATCTCAAATCCTCAACTTTCTCCGAGAAGTAAAAAAGTTTTAGAATATGCCCGTGAAGAAGCTTATGAACTAGGTCACGACTATATTGGTCCTGAACATATCCTATTGGGCTTAATTAAAGAGGGAGAAGGTTTAGCCGCCGATATTTTGGCAAATAGAGATATTGATTTAGCAAAAGCACGACAGGCAGTAATAAAAATTTCTGGTCAAGGTGAAAAAATTACAACTGAATCAAAAACGCCAAACTTAGATAAATATTCAAGAGATTTAACTCAACTTGCAAGACAAGGGAAATTAGATCCAGTTATTGGCAGGGCTTCGGAAATTCAAACTGCGGTTGAAATATTATCTCGTAGAACAAAAAATAATCCAGTATTAATTGGAGAGGCTGGGGTTGGTAAAACTGCAATTGCTGAAGGACTAGCGTTAAAAATTGCCAATGGTCAAGTGCCTGAAACTTTAACTGATAAACGAATTGTTGCGCTTGACTTATCTGGGATATTGGCTGGTACAAAATATCGGGGTGAGTTTGAAGAACGAATGAAGCAAATTATAGACGAAGTAACCGCAAATTCAGACAAGATGATTGTTTTTATTGACGAACTTCATACTGTAGTTGGTGCAGGTGGAGCAGAGGGTGCAATTGATGCTTCAAACATGTTAAAGCCTCCTCTTGCCCGTGGAGAGCTTCATGTGATTGGTGCAACAACTTTAGATGAATATAGAAAATATATTGAAAAAGATCCAGCGCTTGAGCGAAGATTTCAGCCAGTTGTAATTCCTGAGCCTACAATTAATCAAACAATTGAAATTTTGCGCGGACTAAAAGATAGATACGAGGCACATCACCGGGTTAAAATTTCTGACGCCGGAATTGTAGCCGCTGCTGAACTTTCTGACAGATATATTACGGATAGATTTTTGCCAGACAAAGCAATTGATTTGATTGATCAAGCCTCTGCATCGGTTAGGCTAAATACAATTTCTGAACCAGTTGAATTAATAGAATTACGAGATGAAATATCTAGATTACAATCAGAAATTAAATCTGGCATACAAAGAGATGAAAAAGGAAGAATAAAAGAATTAGAAGATAAATTAAAAACTGCTGAAACTGAAAGACAAAAATTTATATCAGAGTGGCGACATAAAAAAGCAACTACACTGCCAGAAGTTTCAATAGATGATGTTGCAAAAATCGTTTCTAAAATTACTGGGATTCCAGTTACAAGATTAACTCAAGAAGAGAGAGAAAAATTATTAAAATTAGAAGAATTTTTACACCGCAGAGTGATTGGCCAAGACGAAGCAATTGAAGCGGTTTCTGAAAGTATTCGCCGTGCCAGAACCGGGCTTGCTGATCCAAAACGTCCCGCTGGAAGTTTTATATTTTTAGGGCCAACTGGAGTTGGAAAAACTGAACTTGCAAAAACACTTGCTGAAACTTTATTTGGGTCTGAGGATGCACTGATCAGAATCGACATGAGTGAATATATGGAACAGCATTCGGTATCCAAATTAATTGGTTCGCCTCCTGGATATGTTGGTTATGATGAGGGTGGACAACTTACAGAAGCAGTTAGAAGAAAACCGTATTCAGTAATTCTATTTGATGAAATCGAAAAAGCTCATAGCGATGTTTTTAATGTATTATTACAAGTTTTAGAAGATGGAAGATTAACAGATGCTAAAGGAAAAGTTGTTAATTTTAAAAATACTGTTTTAATAGGAACATCCAATACTGGCGCTGATTTAATTCAGAAATATACAAAAGAAAAGAATACTGATTTTGAAAAATTAAAAGATCAATTAATGGTTCTTTTAAAAGACGATTTTCGACCAGAATTTTTAAATAGGCTAGATGATATAATTGTTTTTCAAGCACTTACAGAAAAAGAGATTTTGCAAATTGTTGACCTGCTTCTCGAAAGAACAATAAGAATGTTGTCTGCTCAAGGAATTGAAATTAAAGTATCAGATATTGCCAAGAAAGAACTTTCTAAAATTGG
>CAYPSR010000013.1:380-19582 GCA_964413595.1 uncultured Candidatus Saccharibacteria bacterium | reverse complement strand
CGCGCTGATTAACCCAAGCATCAACAAGTTTTGGAAAAACTGTATCAAAAACTTCTGGGTTAACAGAAAGTGATTTGGATTTTTTTTGAATTTCAATTGTTTCCATTTATTTAACATACATTCTAGTTTGCATATTTTTAATTCTCCGTCTTTTTATTGCAACCTTGCCTTTATCATAGTGCTGAGAAGACGACATAATCCAATTGCATTCCTCATCAATCGGACAACCAGTGCATTTGCCAAACATATTATCAGAACTTGGCGGTATTGGCGTTCCAGGCTCTGGCCTAAAATGTTCTGGGAATGATTGATTAATCATCATTTCAACAAAAGGTAGTTCATCGGCTAGCCGCATTAAATTCTTTCGAGTCTCTTGTCTTGCTTTATATCGCCTCGAATCGTTCACTTCTTTTGCTTGTGGGTTTTTGGAACAATAAAGTCTTCCTAGATGCCAAATAGCTTCTGATAAGTGTCTTTGATCGATCGCGCCAAAATTATCTTTTGCAAATTGATAAAAATAAGCACGCAGAATTGTTCTAAGTGGCTCGTGATTGATATGGTCACCTAATATTTTAAAACTTTCTGTAACTCCAAAAATTCGAAAAACATGCAAATCTACAGGAATTGGATATGGAAAATCATTTTTCATCCAACCAAACTGTTGTGACCAACTCAAAAATAAACTCGCAACTTTATGACCAAATCCATTAAAATATGTTCCCTTTGGTAATTTATAATGGTCAACATCTAAAATACGACACAGCTCTTCATAATCTTGAGCGTCTTGAATTAATGCTCTTGGGTCCCCAGACGGCTCTTTTTCAAGTAATATTCTAGAGTTATTCTCCCATGATTCAATTAGCTTATACGGCTTCTTCTGTTGAAATATTTGTGTGTCTTCAAATATGTGCCCAATATCTACACGACCCGACGAAACCGCAACTGGATCATAAACTTCCGGATGCATTTCATACATTTTTACTTGCCTGCCAAATGTATCCATGCTTTTTTGCGCGCTTCTCATTTCAAGAGAATTATAGAATAACCACAAGGCATGCTCTCTTGATCCAACTTCCATATTTTGAGGAATTTGTTTCTGAGGCATGATCAGATTTTCATATGGTCCAATTCTTGCAGTATAATTCCAATTGAGCATCCATGCCATATACGATAATCTTTCATAATTTACGCTGACTTTATGTCTTTGTTGCAAGGCATATGTTTTATCATCAATAAAATAATATCTTCTAATATCTTCAGAAAAATCTGGTTCTATTTGAGGATACAATTCGTTCCATTGAGGATTCGCTTCTTGAAAAGTTTTTTTCATAATAATTAATATAGTATATAAACTATAAAACAAATGCAAGCGATATGTCAATCACATTAATTTGAGAACTGAACAAATACATCATTTAAACAAAAGCATTGCTGCTTTATATTTAGGACGAATTATGGCTCTAGAATTTTTAAAATGCAACATTTTATATTTATCCTTTAACTTTTCTCTAACAGATTTTTTTGCTTGACCCTGAGTTAATCCTTCATAAATGAATGCGGCTTTAAAAAGCCCAGGGATCATATCAAAGTTGCATAACGCATCTGCATCAGCAATAATTTTTTCCTCTATAGATATTCGTTTATTTTTAATTGATCTTCGATGATTTAAAATACTTTTTTTAATAACTTTGATTTTATCTTTTGAATGTTCAAATTTTGTTAATAATTCTTCAGCAATTTTTGAACTCGTAATATGGTGATTTTCTCTTCCATAAATAATTGATCCAATATCATGAAGCCATGCAGCGATCTCAATAGTTTCCTGATCAACCTTATGTTCTTTAGCTAATTTTTTAGCGTATTTAACCATTGGAACAAAATGAAACTCATAAGGCTCAACTCCATATTTACTGATTGGTTTTTTACATTCATTGAAAACAAATTTTTTAACTTTTTCTATAACCGTCATGGTTTTTAATTTAGTATTTTTCTTATTATACTATTTAAATACTATAATCAAAAATCCCCCAAATCAACCATAGGCTGATCGTCCTTTGGACGAAGCTCGGGGGATTTTCTTTTAGCTTATAGCTTATAACTATTAGTTTTTATTTTAACTCAACAGTTGCGCCTGCATCTTCAAGCATTTTTTTCATATTTTCTGCTTCTTCTTTTGGAACATCTGCTTTAACATCCTTTGGAGCTGCATCTGACATATCTTTAGCATCTTTTAATCCAAGACCAGTGATTTCTCTAAGAGCCTTGATAACATTAATCTTTTGGTCTCCAGAAGCTGCTAAATGAACTGTGTATATTGCTTTTTCATCTGCACCGGCTGCGCCCGCATCAGAACCAGCTACTGGAGCGACTGCCATTGCCATAGGCATTGATGCACTAACACCAAATCTATCTTCTAATTCTTTAACCAGCTGTGATAATTCCAAAACTGATAATTCTTCGATCTGTTTAATTAGATCTTTGAATTTTCCAGACGGAGCTGCTTTTTCTTTTGGCTCTTCTGTTTTTTCTGGCTCAACTTCAACTTTGGCTGATTTTACAACCTGAGCATCAGCTTTTACTTCCTCTTTTTTTTCTTCAGGATTTTGATCCTGAGTTTTTTCATCTGCCATTTTATCTCCTAACTAATATAGCAATCGTAAAACGATACTATAATTTTGATTTATTATTTATTATTTTTAATTTACTGCTGATATTGACTTAATATTGAGACTAACCCGCGAATATTTCCATTTAATACATTTACCATACCTGTCATCGGTCCAGCGATTGTGCCAACAAGTTTTGCTTCCAGTTGCTCTCTTGACGGAATAGACGCGAGGTTTTGAACATCTTCAACAGATATTACTTCGCCGTTATACAAACCACCAATAATTCTTGGTTTTTCAAATTCTTTAATAAATTCAACCAATGCCTTAGCCGGCATAACTTCGTCGCTATAACCAAAAACAACTGCTGTTTGGGTTTTTTCTTTCTTAATTTCTGTTTTATAATTTTCTTTTTGTGACGCTATATCGATTAAAGCATTTTTAATAACCTGGTATTTATTTGCATTTTCCGAAAGTTTCAAACGTAAACTTGCCATGTCAGAAACAGTCATTCCTGAATAATCAGTAAAAATAACAATCTTAGATTGTTTGATTGAATCTTGAGCAATTTTAGCTAATTGTTCTTTTTGTTCTCTTGTTTTCATGTTTTAAAAATAAAAATCGTCTTGGCTTAAGACGACAAAAACTAAATCTAAAATATTTGATTTGATTTGTTTCGCCTCGGCAGGATTTACAAAATGTAATGTGTTTTGAGTAATGTGTAATGTGATAAAAATATTTCTATTCAAATCCCAAATTACTCATTACCGATTACTCATTACTAATTCAACCTGCTTTCTTAAGCTAATAATATTTTATATCAAATTGAATATTTTGTCAATATTGGGTACAGCAAACATTAAAAAATCACACTTTTTATATTAAATTTTGTAATTTTGAACCTTGCTTACCAACAGACAGTCTTGGTTTAGAATCTCAGACACAGGATCAGAATTAGATATCTAAATAAATTTGAGATGACCGTTAAAACGTAAAACCCTAATAAGCCTTAATATCACACCATAATGTAAACTATATAGGTTTATCTTCTTTTAATAATTTTTGCCGGGTTACCTGCAATTACCAAATTGTCACCAAAGCTTTTGGTTACTACAGAACCAGCTCCTATTACGCAACCGCTAGCAATTTTTAACCCAGGAAGAATAATAGCTCCAGCGCCGATCCAGACATCATCACCAATTTCAATTTTTTCTTCAAATATCCCCTGTTTCATTATAGGAATTTTTCTATTTTTATAGCCATGCTTATTAGCAATGACCATAACGTTTGGCGACATCATAACATTATTCCCAATCTCCACTGGTCCAATAATTCTAGCATTAATACCTATCCCAGAATTATCCCCAATTTCTATTTTGGCTCCTTTCCCAATATACGCACCTCTTTCAATATTGACGTTTTTTCCACACTTTTTAAACATGTTTTTAGCACAAATATACCTAAAATATTTCGAAATATTTCCTATTATTGGGAATTTAGATGAAGGCAACCTTGCAAACAACACATAATACAATATTGCAAAAAAAGTCCTTTTCATTTATGTTTAACTAATTAATTTAATACCTGGACCCATTGTGGTACAAATAACGATGGACTTTATATATTGCTTTTTAACTCCAGACGGCTTGTGGGCTTTAACTTGTTCAATAATAAAATTAATATTTTCTTCTGTTTTTTTCTTGTCCCAATCAATCATTCCGACTTTCAAATGAACATTTGAAGAATTATCTGATTTAATTTCCATCTTTCCTTTTTTAAACTCATCAACTGTAGATTTTAAATTCTGAGTTAATGTTCCGTTTTTCTCGTTTGGCATTTGCCCTTTTGGTCCTAGTATTTTTGCTAGTTTTGACAAAAACTTCATAGCTTTTGGCTCAGTAATCAATATGTCGAAATCAACTTTACCTTTCAAAATCTTTTCTACCAAATCTGCTCCACCAAAAATATCAGCGCCAGATTTTTTTGCTTCTTCAGGTGTCTCAGCAACAACAGCAATTTTTTTGTCTAATTTAATTGGATTAGGCAAAGTTGTTGTAAAACGGATATTTTTTTCGTTCTTACCTTCAATGTTTAAATTAAAATGAATCTCTATTGCTGACTTAAATTTTGTTGTTGAAATTTTTAAAACTAAATCCAATGCATCAGAAATTGGGTATTTTTTCCCTAGCTCAATTGCTGATTTAGCTTTTAAGTAGTTTTTGCTATGGCTAGATTTTACGACCGGTTTTTTTGGTTCTGACTTTTTAACTTGCTTTTTTATATTTTTTTTAACTTCTTTCTGTTGTTTTACTTTTGCTTTTTTTGCTTTTTCTTTTTTGTCAGCAGACTTTAATAATTCTGCATCAGATTTTTTAACTTGCTTGTTCTGTTTTGTTAGTTTTTCTTTTTCAATTTTTTTCATGTTTTATTTTTTAATTTCGAATTATAATTATTGTTTTGTAACTTTAGATTGTTTTTCGTTTTCCACGATTAGATGTGTTTTTTTATCTAAATCACCGGAAAATTCAGTAATTACTTTTTTTGCTGATTTAATTAATTCTAATAAATTTTTAAATTGATCTTTGGAAAAATTAGCCATAACATATTTGTCGGTATATTTGCCCTTAAATTTCGGATCTCTTATTCCAAGACGAAATCTAAAAAAATCTCCTGTTTTCAAAATACCAATGATAGATTTTACTCCATTATGTCCAGCGTGATGCCCACCAAATTTTTGCTGAACTTTCCCAAAATCAACATCAATATCATCGTGAGCAACAATTAGGTCTTTTGGTTTAAGTTTAAAAAAATTCAATACCTTAGAAATTGGATCGCCTGATTCGTTCATAAAACCAAGTGATTTTATAAGCATAATTTTTTCATCATCCACATCAACTCTCCCAATTTGAACACCTAACTTATCGTTTATAGTCAATTCTTCACCAAAAGAATCAATAAGCATATGACCATAATTATGTCTGCTCTTAAAATACTTTTTTTCGTTATTTCCCAATCCAAATAAAATATACATTTGCAACACCTTAAAATTAATATCTAATATCTTAAATAATTTTATATTATTATAATCGCGAAACGATGCCTTAATTTTGAGTTTTAAATTTTAAGTTTTAATTTCTGAATTTACATCCCTGGTAAATTCAGCCCCATTCCGCCCATCATTCCCTTCATTTTATCAGCGGCTTGTTTTTGAGCTTCTTTCATTGCTTCTTTAGTCGCATCTTTAACTGCTTTAGCTATATCAGAAGCTGAATACTCCATTGCCTCATCATCAATTTTAATATCCTCTAATTCTGGAACACCATTAAAAACTACTTTAACATGACCGCCCAAGCTTTCTGCTGTAATTTCTAGATCTTTTAATTCTTTCTGAACTTTTTTAGCTTGTTTTTGCAAATCTAACATTTGCTTGGCTTGTCGAAATTTATCTCCAATTCCCATAAGATCCTTTCAATTTTAATTTTTAAGTTTTAAATTTAAAATGAGTTTTAATTGATAAATTTAATAATTTATAATTTGATATTGAATTAAAATTTTATTGTTCTTTCTGCAATACTGACATTATAACACTTTCCAGCTCTCCGTTCAACACGTTTTGCACATTTGATGTTTGCCAACCACTCCTGGTGTCTTTTACTATAGTATAAGGATTTAAAACATAATTGCGAATCTGACTCCCCCATTGAGCACCTATAATTTTAGATTTCAATTGATCCATCTTTTCAATATGTTCTTTTTCCATTAATTGCGCAATACGCGATTTTAATACTTTCATTGCCTGTTCCTTGTTTTGAAGCTGGCTTCTTTCATTTTGACAAGTTACAACAAGACCCGTTGGAAGATGAGTAATTCTAACAGCCGAATCAGTAGTATTAACTGATTGACCACCATGCCCACCTGCTCTATATACATCAATTCTCAAATCATTATCTCCAATATTAACCTTTGCGTTTTCTATTTCTGGAATTACTTCAACTAAAGCAAAAGAGGTATGCCTGGCCTTATCAGCATCAAATGGTGATATTCTAACTAGTCTGTGTACTCCTTGCTCAACCTTTAAATATCCATATGCGTAAGCCCCTATTACTTTAATAAAGGCGTTTTTGATTCCAGCCTCTGGAGCACTGTTTTTGTCCATCATTTGCGTTTTAAAGCCCTTTTTTTCACAAAACCTCAGATACATACGCATGAGCATTTCTGCCCAGTCACAGGCTTCTGTACCCCCTGTACCAGCTGATATATTGATAAAACAATTACTGGGGTCATATCGACCATTAAGATATTCAGGCTTGTCATTAATTAATTTTAGATCTTTTTTTAACTTATTATATTCTTCTACCTGTTTATTTGCTTCGTTTTTATCAACCCAAAAATCCGGTTTTGCCATTTGTGCTTGAATATCTTCTAATCTTTTTTCAATTTCACTTTTATTCATAAAGTTTCCATACGTTTAGGGTCATAATCCAGCGGTCGCTGTTTTTTGACACTATTTTAAATGTTTGCTGTTTAAAATATCTTCGTTTATAAAATGGTTAATTATTTTATCTTCCTCTTCGATTATATCCGAAATCATGATTAAAACATAGTGCTTAATTTTTAAATATTCAGTCATAAGCTTAATTTCATCAACGCACCTAAAGGGATAAATGTAAATGCTTTTTTGATATTGTTTAAAGCCTAGACGTCTTAAAAAATCCCTTAACATATCTCTTTTTAATTTTAAGCTCTCGGGAATATCAAACACTACTACTTGCCATTTCTTGTTCCAATTTTTAAATTTTTTTAATTTAATTTCATCAATATTATATTTTAATAATTTTTGTTTTCCTTTTTTTGATATTCTAATATACTTTTCGTTTTTTTTAATAAATTCTTCAATTAAACCCCAACGTCTTAAATATTTAATTCTTTCTCTAACTTTATATTCCGAATGATCTCTTTTTAGATAATCTATAAAAGATTTTTTATAAATTGGTTGGCTGGAAATAAAAATATCATTAAAAACATTACCCATATTTTGCAAGACTAATTTTGCAGTAAGTTTAATAATTTTTGTTTTATTATTATTCATAATATAATATTAATATAATTCTGGGTCAAAATACAGCGATCGCTGTATTTTGACACTTTTTAGTTCATCAATTTATTAAACTTTTTTATTAGAAATTATATCATAGAAATTTATTGATTGTTATTAAAAACCCCGCCATATACTGGCGGGGTTTTGTGTTAGATCGTATGTTAAGTATCTTATTTATTTGATACTAATGTTTTTTTGCTTGTTAAGTAGAAATAACCTGTAACAACTAATCCTGCAAGTACGGCAGAAAGTAAAGCAATTGTTGCAAGAGGGCTACCTGTTTTTGGTAAGCTAGTAACACCTTCTACTTTTTGAATTTGAATAACTTTAACTTCTGGTTTTTGTGGTTCGTTTGGTTTTTCAGGTTTTTTTGGTTTTTCAGGAATTTTAACTTCATTAATCTTTACCTTGAAAGATACAAACCCAGCATATTGCCAGCAACCACAAATATCGTGAATATTTAAGCCTTTTGCAATAATTCCATCAGCTGAAACAATGCCAGCTTGATTTGGATTTTGATTAGCATTTGGATACCACTTGGTTGAACCAGATACATATTCTACAGTTGATTTTTTGTCTGTAGAAACCGTTGCAGATCCTGTAACCTTATTTGCATTATCAGCCCATAAAGATGCTGATAAAACATGGCTTGTTGATTCACTGATTGGTAAATCAACTTTTAAAGATGTGTTTTTAGCAGTTGAATCTATTACATCGTTGTGGTAATAAAGCATAACTGCAACAACATCATCTTTTTCTGCAGTAAGTGATGCTTTGTAATCACTTGTTCCTGCAGGAACTTTTGCAACTCTGATTAATGGATAATCATTAGCGTTGGTGTTGAATTCTGGATTTTGTCCAGCTTTAACTCCAACAAATGTTGCGAAAGACAAACCAAAAGTAATAACACCGGCTAAAACGGCTCTTAAGACTTTTGATGTAAATAACTTTTTCATTTTTTAATTCCTCAAATTAATTTTTAAATACTTAGTTTAATTGTCATTCCGGACTTAATACGGAATCTCCATTTCAATGAGATTCTGAATCAAGCCTGTCTGCCAATAGGCAGGTTAAGGACGACGCATTTGCGTCGTTTTTCACTTTCTACATTATACAGGACTTTATTGTGTTTGTCAAGGATAGGTTCATATTTTGGGTCATAATCCAGCGACCGCTGTTTTTTGACACTTGTTTTGTTTGGTTTTTAATCTATTCCCAAATCTCAATTTTCAAATCTCTATTTCCAAATTACAACATTCAAATCTTAATTTCCCTTTTTCAATTATCAATCAATTTTGAATTTTCTTATTTGAATTTTTAAATATTTGATTTTGAAACATTGATTTCAAATTTCAAATTGTAAATTTCAAATTGATGAAGGGGTACTACATGGAGGCGAGAGAGGGTTGTGTCGGGGATAAATCCCAAACAAACTTGTCTCTCCCGCCTCCGGGGTGTTGCCAGCTGACTACCCAGCGGGGGTTATGTCAGTTGACGATCGGGGTGGGTGGTTGCGACGGGGTGGTGGGGCAGTTGGGGCTGGTGGGTGGATTCCCATGGCCGTGATGGCCAAACAACAGGAAGCCTCCCAAGATGGCAGCCCCACCGATGATCCACGGCAACGCATTGCCGTGTTTCTTCTTGATGACCACCGGGGCCTGCGTGGGTTGGTCTAGGGGTATGTAGTAGTTGGTGAAAGAGGCGGGCGTGGTTTTGCCACATCCGATCTCTATCTCCTTCTGTCCACTACCCTTCGGCAACCAGTTGGCTGCAGAACAACCAACCTCAGTCAACGAATAGGGTCCTTGGGGGAGGGGGACGATTGTTTCGCCCACTGTTTCCCCTTCGGGAACCCGAACCCAGAACTCGACATTTTGCCCGTTGCCATTGTCTGCAACGAACTTGACATCGAGGGGGCCCTTACCGCCCTCAAGGCATTTCTTCACCTTGAGGTAGCCAGGAGTCTGTCCGGGTTGTCCGGGGGGTCCGGCAGGACCAGTCGGTCCCGTGATTCCGGGCTGTCCAGGGACTCCCGGGGTTCCAGGCTGACCCTGTTCGCCAGGTTGACCCCACGGACCGCGAGCACCAGCAGGTCCGGATGTTCCGGCTGGACCGGTCGGTCCACGCCACGGCGCCCACCACAGAACGATCAGGTTTCCCCGTTCGCCCTGCTGGACGATTGCGTAGTCCGAGCAGTTTTCGTCCTGCATCGGCACAACTAGCCCAGGCATCTCGGAAGCTGGACCCAGCCAGACAAATACTTCCGTCTTGACCGGATTCCAGTCCCATGCGCCCTGTACCAGCGCGGGACTGTCCAGCGCACCGATGTAGCTCTTGCCCGCTTCAATGCGAGCCACCACATCAGCGCCAGACTTCTCTAGTGCGCCGAACATGGCAAAGACCTTAGGTTGCCCCTTGGCCCTCAACAGCTCAAGCGCCTGGTCCATACTCTGGAACGCCACACGGCGCTCCGAGAGATTGCACTCAGACACGGCATAAACAGCCTTGTGGGGCTGCTTGCCGTACGACGCGGACGGGTTGACCTGCGTCGCCGGAGCGGCGAACACAAGAGGGGACACGATTGTCCCCAAAAAGGCACAGATCACGAGAATTGTCAACGACTGGCTCGGGCGGTACAACATCAGAAACACAACCTTTCTTCTATACAACAAAACGCGTTGAGCAATTCCAATCCGACCGAAGTCGAATCCGCTGTGAAATTGCTACTACGCTGATTACCGCGAAAAATCGCGGTTGTGAACGAACTATATGTAAACCTCAGAAACTGAGATCCTGAAACAAATTCAGGATGACAATCTCGAGGATTATTCCCACCACGCTGAGCGTGGGTTGACCTCCGCTAAGCGGAGTCCCAGTAAGCTCTCGCTTACACAAGAAAGAGATCTATTACTATCTTGGGTCCCGTATCCCCGAAAATCATCTTCGATGAAACGGGGCAGACAATTACGGGGTGACAGAATGAATAAATCACTTTCCTGTGTATTCTCCTTTAATTTGCATTATTGCCTCATATGCCTGCTTCTCGAGTCTGAACGACCTCGGAGTCGATGACTGGCATCTGAGGGGATTCCTCGCCGACGCTCGGAATGACAATTTAATTTACCTTCTACTATTTCCTTCCATTAATTTGGCCAGGAAGACGGTACTGGTGCACCTCACAACGGGCAATTGCCCTAAAAGTAGTGTCACCTCGTCCAGACCCCCAGCCAAGTTAATGAAAACAAATTAAGAATTTTAAATTTTAAATAACAAATTATAAATGTCTTAATGATAATTTAATTTATCATTTAATCAATTATCATTTGAATTTCAATTAAAATTTAAAACTTAAAATTCTTAATTCTCAACTGAGAACATTATATAATAGTCCACCTGAAATGTCAAGTGCTTTTAAGCTTCTTTTGCCTTTTTTAGATCGCGGATATATAAAATATCAATTCTTGATTATGTCTTTTTTTACTTCTGCTGGTTTTGAAACTAACTCGTCTATGTTTTGGTCTTTTATTTTATCAACAATTTTTGTCAGTTGTCTTTCTCTAGTTGTATCAACATGCTCAAATTGCTTATCAACCGATCTTATTCTATCGCCAAGTTTGTCTAGTTCTTCTGAAAACTTTTGATATTCTTTATCAAATAATTGAATATGTTTAATTATAGAATAAAGGTTTTCCTGATATTTGAAATTAGTATAAGATTGTTTAACCATTCTTAAAATTGCAGTAAATGAAAATGGACCTGCTAAAATAACTTTTTTCCTCATTGCATCTTCCCAAACATCATTCATCTTCTCGTAGATATAGGAAAAAATCATTTCGTTGGGTATAAACAAAATAACAAAATCTACAGTCTTGTCTAGCGGATTAATATATTCTCGAGAACAAATCTGCTTAATTTTTGTTTTAACATCAATTGTAAATTGATTAAAAAACTTTTTCTTTTCTTCTTCATCATCTGATTCAACATATTTTTTTAAGGCTGAGTATGGAAATTTTACATCAATATTTATTTTTGTTTTGTCTGGTAAGTAGATTGTCACATCAGGACGAGTGCTTTGAGAAGCTAATTTTTTATTTACCGAGTAGTCTTGCCCTATAACAAAGCCCGCCATTTTTAATAAGTTTTCTGCAATTTGTTCACCAAAAGCACCTCTCATTTGATTGTTTGACAAAAGATCTTTTAGTTTATCTGCGCTAAGCTTTAGATCACCGGTAATTTTTTTATATTCCGTCAATTCTGTTTTAAGCTGCGAAAAAGACTTTATGCGATCATCATCAGAGTTTTTCAAACGATTTTCATTATTTTTAATATCTTTTCTAATTTCGTCAATTAGTGATGCAATTTGGGCTTTTTTACCCTCGAAATCAGTTTTAATATTACTTTTTTCAGCACCCAAGACTTCTTTCGCTAAAGTTATAAATTGTTCATTATTGTTCTTTAATGCTTCTTGAGAAAGTTTTAAAAAACTTTCTTCAATATTCATTTTTTCAATTTCATTATTCTGTCTTTTCCTGAAAAGGTAATTTACAAGAAAAGTCCCGGTAATAACCGCAACAAATACAGACCCAATAAGAATCAAAATTTGTATAGTATTCATATTTTTGTTTTAATATATTAATTATATTCTATCACTACAAATATTTCTATATGAACAATACTGACAAGTATTAAAATCTGGCTTTGCCTTCATATTGTTTTTTCTAATTCCTTGTTGAACATTTAAAATTATTTCTTGAGTTTTATCAAGATCTTTTTGTGTAAATACTATTTCTCCTTTTAAATCCGGCTCAATAAAATAAAGTATTGTTTTAGGAATTTTACCATATTGTCTTTGCCAAGCCAAAGCATACATCATCATTTGAGTTGATTCTTTAATTCTGCGATCGGCGTCTTTTTGCTCTTTAACTCTTTCAGATGTTTTTATGTCCCAAATTTCTGGGTTTTCGTTATTGCTAAAAACTAAATCGTATCTCCCATTAACTTTCGCATTATTTAAAATAAATTCAAAACTTTTTTCAACTTCAGATGGAGAAATTTTATTATTTTTATCATTTTTATAAAAAATCATTAGCGCCCTTTCCCCTCTTTCAAACATTTGATCCTCATGTTCTCTTGATATAAAACCCATGTTTTCAAAAGAGTTTTTATAGTCGTTTAAAAGGTCACTTAGCTTATTTTTTCTATTATTTATTTTTCTTAAAAAATAATTACCCAAAGCACTATGAATTGCATTGCCAAATATTAAATCAGGATTTTTAAGAAGAGGAATTTTTAAAATATGAGCAAAATAAAATTTTTTAGGACAAGAATAATAATCATCTATTTGCTGTCTCGAAAGACGAATTGTTTTTTCTTGAAAATATTTTGGTAATGGTTGAATTTTATTAATAACTTCTTGGTGCATATTTATCTTTTCAAAAGGGGATAGTTTATATTTTGAAGTATTAACATTAACTTCATCAAAAAATTCATAAACAAAGTTAGATAGTTTTTTTACTCTTTTGCCACCATAATCTTGTGCTGCCGAAACATACAATTGATCCTTGGCACGCGTTGCAGCAACGTAAAAAAGCCTTCTCTCCTCTTCCAGATGCCAATCTCCTTTGGGCAATCTTTCCTTAATTAAATCATCTGGGATTGGTAATTGCTCATTCCATTTTCTAGACGGAAATCTTTCTGCAACACAGTTTACAATAAAAACTACCGGCCACTCCAGCCCCTTGGCGGAATGTACGGTTAAAATATTTACAACATCTAGTCCCGGATCAATTTCTAAAACAACATTTTCTTCGCTCACAGAGGTTATTAATTCCAAATTATCTAAAAAACTTAAGACATCTTCTTTTTTGCTGGATTTAATATAATTATCAATTATAGCAAAAAATTTTGAAATATTTAAAATTTTAATTTCATTTTCAGCATTTTGCTCGGCATTTAATTTTTTTAAAAAATTCTTCTCAGTTAAAAACTGGTGCAAAAGCTGACCAACATTTTTATTTTTTAATTTTTTATATTTCTCAATATCTTCTATTAAGTTTTTTAATTTTTTGTTTTTTAAAATTTCTATATTTTTATTTAATATTTTTTGGATGTTTTGATTTTGTCTTTTTGCCAAAGTAAAAATTTCAGTTATCACACTGTGAGAAATTTTATAAAATTCAGAAGTTGCAAGTTGGTAAAAAGAATGATTGTCATCAGAATAAGCAATTGATTTCAAAAATGCAATTAATGCCAAAACTTCTGATTTAGAATAAAGACTAGAAGCTCCAGAAAAAGCATAAGGTATTTGAGAAATGTTGAGAGATTGAATAAAAGGCTCGCTATGATTGTTTGCTCTTACCAAAATTGCAAAATCCTTGTTTAAATATTTTTTAGTTTTCTTTAGTTGTTTTATTTTTTCAACAACTTTATCGGCCTCACATGACAAAGTATCACAATATATAAGCTCGGGCTTTTTACCGTGTCTTTTAGAAATTAAACGTTTGTCAATTTTATTTTGGATTTCTAATCTATCAGGATTATTGTGCTGAATAAGTTTATAAGACGCATCCAAAATTTCTGAAGTTGATCGATAATTATTTTTCAAAACAATTTGTTTGGAACTAGTATAATATTTTTCAAAATCTAAAATGTTCGATATAGAAGCGCCTCGAAACCGATAAATGGATTGATCATCATCTCCACATGCAGTAATATTTCCTTTTTTACCAGCAATTAATTTTACTAATTCATTTTGAGCAAAATTTGTATCTTGAAATTCATCAACTAAAATATATTTAAATCTTTTTGTAATTTTACCCAATAGGCTTTTATCATTTTTTAATAAACTATACACCATAAAAATCTGATCACCATAATCTAAATTACCATTTTCAAGCATTAACTTGTTATAGGTAGTATACGCGTTGGCGAGTTCCAAAATCTTTTCGTTTTCTGGATTTTTATCCTTTTCATATTTATTTTTTGCAAATTTTAAATAAGTTTTTGAGTCTATCAGCTCATCTTTTAAACGAGAAAAATGCCTTATGAGCTCTTGAATGTGACTTAAGGGGTTAGAGATCGGGCGAAAATGTTTTAATTCAAATTTATAAATATTTTCTCGAATAAAAACAGCCTGCTCAACAGTTGATAAAACATTAAAATCTATAGGCAAACTAAGAGAAAAAGAAAATTCTCTTATCAAACGATCGCCGAATGAGTGAAATGTTGAAATCCAGGAATCAACATAACCATAAGGAACCAGGCTGTCAACCCTCGCCTCCATCTCGGCAGCTGCTTTCTCGGTAAATGTTAGGGCTAAAATCTCTGAGGGTTTCGCCCATTTTTTTTCAATAATGTATGCAATTTTTTTTGTAATAACTCCAGTTTTCCCTGTACCGGCTCCTGCTATAATCAAAAGAGGTCCATTTTTATGAACTACCGCTTTTTTCTGCTCAGGATTTAAATCTTTCAAAATATTATTTTTATTCATGCTATTATTTTATCATAATTCAAAAACCAATCATTTAATATTGATTTAAAACCATAAATCCTGCCCGCTGGTTGACAAGACTGAAATTGAAAATTTAGACCTATTTAAGCTTTCTTCTGATAAATGCTGGAACATCTATATCCGAATCAGAGTCTTTACCAGAATCATTATCATTGCCCTGAGTTGTATCTTCTTCTTTTTTAAATGCATCTTCAAAAGGATTTAAAACATTTGGTTCAGGAGTTGTAATTTCTTCTGATTCTTCTTCTGTCTCATCTTTGGGCTCATCTATTCTGGAATATCCTTCTCCCTCAAAACCCGTCGCAATTACAGTAATTTTAACCTCTCCCTGCATTGCTTCATCAATTATCGCACCAAAAATTATTGTCGCATCTTTATCTGCCGCATTAGTAATTGCTTTAGCAGCTTCATCGATTTCATACATTGATAGATCTGGTCCACCAGTGATATTAAACAAAATTCCTTTCGCGCCTTCAATAGACATATCTAAAAGCGGGGACTCGATGGCTGCGTGGGCTGCCTCAAGTGCCCTAGACTCACCCTGGGCTCGACCTACACCCATAAGAGCAGTACCTGCGTCTGCCATAATTGCACGAACATCAGCAAAATCAACATTAATAACACCATGTAGCGTGATTAGATCTGATATGCCCTGAACGCCTTGACGCAACACATCATCAACAATTGAAAAGGCATCAAACAATGGGGTTTTTTTATCAATAACAGAAAGTAACCTATCATTTGGTATTGTAATTAAGGTATCAACTTTATCTTTTAATTCATCTATCCCAAGTTCAGCAACCTTTGATCTGCGTTGTCCTTCAAAAGAAAATGGTTTAGTTACAACTGCAACAGTTAGCGCTCCCAATTCTTTTGCAATTGATGCAACCATAGGAGAAGCACCAGTTCCTGTTCCACCTCCCATACCACAAGTAACGAAAACCATATCTGCGCCTTTTAATACTTCATAGATCTCTTCTTTTTGTTCTTCAACTGCTTGTCTGCCAATTTCTGGATCTGCGCCAGCTCCAAGACCGCGGGTAGTTTCTTTACCAATTTGAATTTTTACAGGAGCATCGTTATGAGCCAAAGCTTGAGCATCCGTATTTATGGCAATAAATTCTACTCCTTTTAATTTGGAGTTAATCATGCGTTGGATAGCGGAATTGCCAGACCCACCAACACCAACTACTTTAATTAGCGCAAATGTATCAACAGCAGACGGTTGGGCATAAGACTCTTTTGCAACAACTGTTGTTCTGTCATCTTTATTTGACATTATTATCCTTTTTGTGCCCCTCCGATAAATATCTTAAAACTCAGAACTCAATTCTCAAAAAGATTGATTTTTGAATACTAAATATTATTTATTATTGTTTTTAACATTTTATAACTATTTTGAATCTATTGCAAGCCCTGGTGACCGAAATTAATGGTTTTATATTTATTGAACCTGATTTTTGGGTCATTGAAGCTAAATCTCTGATTTATTATTTTTGATTTATTATCTATCCCAATATATATTGTTTTTTAAAACCTGTCAAATGTTATCCCTAATAATGTACAAATATTTATACAAATGTACAAATTCTGTCTAGTATATTTGGATTGTTTGTACTGATTTGTATTATATGTAGTATTTTATTTGTATTATCCGCCGAGGTTTTTAAAAAAGCTTTTTATCTTTTTGCCTATCTCAAACGAGGGCAGTTTAGTTGACGGTGAATACTGATGAGCCATGTCATAGGCACCCCAAGCAACAAGACCAGACGCACATGATACAAGCGGGTCATCTGCTTTGTCAACCATGCCCGAGACTTTTTCTTGAATTTTCCCTAATGTTGATGGAAGCTTTAGATATTTTTTAGCAGCTTTATCAATATCAATCATCAAGGATCCACCTCCGGTCAAAACAATGCCAGCAGGGAGATTTTCATTTCTTTTAATCTTTTTCAATTCCCCTTCAATCATAGAAAAAATTTCTTTAAGCCTTGCTTCAATAATTTCTGCCAAATATGATTTTTCAACTCTCTGAGTTTCATTTTTATCAATTTTAGATAAGTCAATTGACTCGTCCCGCTTAAGATCTTGAACAGACCCAGTTCCATATCTCAATTTTATTATTTCTGCTGTATCAACTGATGTTTTAAGTCCAATAGCAATATCATTTGTTATATGCATAGAACCGATTGGTAATATAGTTGAATGCAAAATATCGCCCTCTTCATAAACGGAAATAGTTGTTGTTGAACATCCAATATCAGCCAAAACTACTCCAATTTCTTTTTGTTGTTTTGAAAGCAAAAGAGAAGAAGTCGCAAGTCCTGAAAAAACAAGGTCATTAATATTTAATCCGGCCTGATAAACACATTTTGTTAGATTTTTTATACATGGTGAAGAGGCTGAAATTACATGAGCATCAACTTCGAGCCTAACTCCGGTCATACCAAGAGGATCTTTAATATTTTCCTGACCATCAACAGTATAGATTCTAGGAATTGTGTGAATGACTTCTCTGTTTGTTGGCATTGAAATGGCATGTGCTGCATCAATAACTCTTTCGACATCTTCTTCAGAAATTTCTCCATCTGCACGAGAAACAGCAATTACGCCTTTGCTGTTTTGAGATTCAATATGCGCGCCACCAACAGAACAATATACAGAATCAACATCAACCCCTGCCATTCGCTGGGCTTTTTCTACAGATTCTGAAATTGAAGAAATAGTTTCTTCGAGATCTACGACCATTCCTTTTCTAAGACCAGAAGAGGGCGCAACTCCAATGCCAACAATGTCAACATCATTTTCATTTCTAACAGCAATTACTGTTGCAACTTTTGAAGTGCCAACATCTAGACCAACAATTATATCTTCTTTTGTCAATTTCCCTCCAAATATATGAAATTAGTTATAAGAAACCTGAAATTGGTATAGAAATTGGAAATACGAATACTTTGTTTTTACCTATTTCTTTTTTCTAATTTCCTTACCAGCTTCTGTTTTCCTTTAGCCTTTTTCTATTTTTTTTAACATTTTATTCCACCCATTTTCATCTTTTTTATGATCATATCCTAATAAATGAACAATCCCATGAATAATTAAATCTATGATTTCTTTCGCGTCTATATTATATTTTTTTGCATATTCTGGACTTATAACTATTTCGCCGAAAACCTGATTCTTATTTTGGGTTTTTGTTGAAAAACTTAATACGTCTGTTACCTTATTAATACCTCGATATTTTTTATTAAGCTTTTTAATTTGATTATTATCAACAAATTCGATTCCGATGTATCCTTTAAAATTTTGATGATGACAAGCTTTTAAAATTTTTGCCTTGATTTCATTCGCGTCTATATTATATTTTTTTGCATTGAATATTTGTATATCCATAATTATAATTATAATTTTAATTTTTAAATTTTAAGTTTTAAATGAATTTAAAATTATAATTTAGCAATTGATAATTTGATATTTAAAATTTTCATCCCAGTTTTTCTTTTACAATTTGAGCAATTTTTGAGTTATCTGCTTTTCCTTGAGTTTTTGCAATTACTGCTCCCATTAACTTACCCATGTCAGCCATTGAAGTTGCGCCAGTTTGTTTTATAGCTTCACCAACAATATCTTCAAGTTCTTTATCAGACATTTGCTCTGGTAAATATGCTTTTATAATTTCAACTTCTTGTTCTTCTTGTTTTGCTAAATCAATTCTATTGGCTGATTTATATTGTTCTACTGAATCCTGGCGAGATTTGATTTCTTTATTTAAAACCTGCATTTCATCAATATCTTTTAAATCTTCACCTTTTGAAATTTTAGCATTGGCAAGTGCTGATTTTAACATTCTTAAAACACTCACTTTTTCAGCGTTTTTTTCTTTCATTGCTTCAATATAATCTTTTTCAATTGTTTCTAAAATAGTCATCTTTTTTATTTTTTAGTCTGATCAATTTCAACGCCCTTAGCTGTTGCTTCAGCCTCTAAC
>CAYPSR010000013.1:0-370 GCA_964413595.1 uncultured Candidatus Saccharibacteria bacterium | reverse complement strand
TATCTGTTACAAATATTAATGTTTTTCTAGACTCCTATCTGCATACCATCTTTCATTTGCTTGTTGCAATTCTTCCATAGCACCATATTCTTTACCATTTTTTCCTATAAACATCGGGGGATGTTTTTCAGACAATAAAGGTCTTTTAAATTCTGGCCGAGGAACCGCTACTTCTTTGATCTGTTTTGATTGTTCTAAACCTTTAACGTCTTCAATTTTTAGATTAGTGGGTTGTGCAGTTTTTAAATCCAGTGCTTCTTCAATTCTCATTTTTTCCTTTCTGTTTTAATTTTATGATTTGGGATTTGATTAGAAATTAGGATTTAGAAATTTGACATTTAATTTTGCTTCGCAAAATTAGTATCCTTCT
>CAYPSR010000012.1:0-22833 GCA_964413595.1 uncultured Candidatus Saccharibacteria bacterium | reverse complement strand
GGTCATTAGGATTTAAAAGTTCGGATTTATCAGCCGACGGCTAATATTAATATGGTTTTTCTGGGAGTGCAGTTCTTTTTTCTTTATCTATAAGCTCGGTCAATTTTTGAACTAATAGTTTTGGGTCTGATTCATAAATAATTTTTGAATTTGGCTTTTTGCAATCTTCAACAATTTTTTTAAGTTGATCAGCTATTCCGCCGGTATCTGTTAAAACGCCAAGAGGCTTGTTATCTTCAAATGCAATTGTAAACTCGTTTAAAGTCCCAATTCTGCCACAAACAGTAATAATTGCATCTGATGATCGAGTAAGTAAAAGGTTCCTGCCAGAATAATCAAAACCAGTATAAATAATGATGTCGAAATTTTTAATTGGTAACTTATATTTTTTTACATGCTCAATTTCAGAAACAGCAGGAGATATTCCAATAGAAAATCCGTCTTCTTCTTTGCAACCAATCGCTGCCCAATAAGGAACACCTGTTGTAGCCCCAGTAACCAAAACTCCATTTTGCCTTACAATTTCTCGGCCCAATTCTTTAGTTTTTTCCATCGCATCATCCGAACATACTTCAGTAACTGCTGCTCCAGACACGCAAAATTTATATTTCATTTTATCCTCCATATTATATTTTTTATATTTCTATACTTTCGCCACTTTTAGGAATGGTTGTTGGACACCCAAGCTGATCCTGAATTTGGCTTTTTAATGCTTTCTTAGATTCTTCTTCGCCATGAACTATACATATTTTTTTACATTGGTTTTTATCCCCCTGGCTTAGATTTTCAATTTTAGACAACCAATATAATAACTTTTTCTGATCAGCATGAGCAGAATAAGATTCTATTGATTCAATTCTTGCATTTACTTGTATATGTTCCCCTAAAATTTCAACGTTTTTATCACCATCTTGCAATCTTCTGCCCAAGGTTCCCTTTACTTGATAACCAACAATTAAAAGTGTTGTATTTGGTATTGATAGGTATCTTTTTTCATGAAATAAAATTCTTCCTCCAGTTGACATACCAGAACCAGCAATAATAATTTTTGATTCTGAAATATGATCAATTTTTTTTGACTCCTCTACTGATTTAACAATATCAAGTTGTTCAAAGTTAAAAAAACTACTTCCGTCTAATAAATTGTCCTTTGCTTCTTTATCAAAATAGTTTTTATATTTTTTGTAGATTTCAGTTGCCTTAATAGCTAAGGGGCTATCTAAGTAAACAGGAATTTTACCAATCCTATTGTTTTTTAAAAGTTCATTAAGTTCGTATAAAACTTCCTGTGTCCTTTCCATGGCAAAAGCAGGTAATAAAAGCGTTCCATTCTTGGCTGTAGTTTCCTCAATAACTCTTTCAAGTTTAATCTTTCTCTCTAAGACATTTTCGTGCTCCCTATTTCCATAAGTTGCTTCAACAACCACTAAATCAGCATAATCTATAAATTCAGTATCTCTAACAATAGGAGTTGGCGGATTTCCTAAATCTCCTGAGAAAACAATTGTTTTTCCTTCAGCTTTAATTTGTATAATTGCTGACCCTAAAATATGACCTGCATCAAAAAATTCAATCTCAATTCCTTTTTTAGGGCTTAGTATCTCGTGATATTTTGACGGATGAAAAAGTTGAACAGTTTTTAAAACATCTTCTTCATTATATAAAGGGTCAACTCCTGATTCATCGGTAGCTTCTGACTGAATACCTGCAGTATCTAACAAAAATATTTCTGAAAAATCTTTTGTTGGTTCTGTTGAATAAATTGGATTTTTGTAACCATTTTTAACCAAATACGGTAATCGCCCTATATGATCAATATGAGAATGAGTTATTAAAATGAAATCAATAGAGTTAATATCAAACTCAGGTTTTTGAAGGTTTTTTCTCCTATTTTCTTCGTCGCCCTGGAACATTCCATAATCAACCAAGAATCGTGAATTCTCAGTTTCAACTAAGTAACATGATCCAGTAACTCCTTCGGTTGCGCCATAAAATGTAATCTTCATATAAAAAAGTTATAAAGTTTATAAAGATGAAAGTTTATAAAGTTTTAATCAGGCCAGATAAAATCCTGGAAATCTCTAAAGACTTATTATAAACATTGTCAAGCTGATCTTTTGTTGTATATTTTAATTCAAATGAAAGATCTAGCATTGAACGAACTTCACCGCATGACCCTTTAGCAATATAAAGAAATCTTTTAAATTCTTTATTGCCCATTCTTTCATATCCTTCTGCAATATTATTCATTATTGATATGGCTGCTCGCTGAATCTGTCGTTTAAAATCAAAATCTCGACATAGTTTAAAAATATTATAACAATCAATTGTTAATTGCTTCGATTTCTGCCAAGCGATTATATCTTCAAATTTCTCAATTTTCATTTTCTGCTTATTGACTTTATGAACTTTATAACTTTAAAACTTGACGAACTATTTTACTCACTACTTAATTCTTTTTTACTTTGATCTTTGTTTACTCCAATAATCTGTAATGCTGAACTTGTCCCAATTCTAGTTGCCCCAGCTTCTATCATTTTTTTAGCATCTTTAAAAGTATGAATTCCTCCAGCTGCCTTAACTCCCATATCTGGCCCCACAGCCTCTCGCATGATTTTAATATCCTCTGATGTCGGAGTTCTTGGCCCATAACCAGTTGATGTTTTAACAAACTTTGCCCCTGCCTTTTTTGCGATTTGGCATGCTTTTATTAATTCTTCTTTAGTTAAAAATCCAATTTCCATAATTACTTTTAAGCCTGTGGGCTTAATAGCCTGAGCAATATCAAAGATTTCTTCCTCAACCATTTTCCAATTGCCTTCTTTTACAGCACCAATATTTATAACCATATCAATCTCAGTTGCCCCGTCCAAAATAGCCTGTTTTGCTTCTTGAACTTTTTGTTCGGTTTTTACAAATCCGTACGGAAACCCAATAACACAAATTATCTCAATATTGCTTCCTTCCAATTCTCTTTTAGAAAGCTGCACCCTATACGGAGTTACACAAACACTGTGGAATTGATATTTTTTAGCCTCATTACAAAGCCTTATAATATCATCATCTGTTGCATTAGGTTTAACGTTTGTATGATCAATAAAGACATGAATATTTTCAACTGTAATATTTTGTTCCATTTTCCCTCTCTATTTAAAAAATAATAAGATTTAGTCCTATTTCTAATGTATCAGTTTTTAGTATAAAATAAAACCCGCAAAAAATATAATTGTGTTCTTTTTTAAAAACCATATTCAAAAGAAACAACACGAGGTCGCTTCTTTTGAATTTCCCTAACTTAAAGGACTTATTTATCCAATGGTCGGGCTTCGTTAACGGTAATTTTTCTACCTTCGAGTTCTTTTCCGTTCATTTCGGCCATGGCAGCCTTAGCTGCTTCTTCGGTTTCGAATTCTACGAAACCAAAACCTTTTGAACGTCCAGAAGTCTTGTCAGTAATAACTACTGCTGAAACAATTTCTCCGAATTTTTCGAAGAGTTCTTTCAACTTGTCGTCATTAACTGCCCAAGGTAAACCGCCAACAAACAATTTCTTGTTCATTTTGCTCTTGTTTAATTTCTGCAAGAACGTATCTCCCCGATCTAATTGTCGAGCGCATACTAACACTTGCTATTAATATCATTATAACACTATAACCTATAGTATTGCAATAAGAACATGAAATTCGAATCCTAAAGAGGTATAATTAAATCATGAAAAAGATTTTAACAACAATTTTTGCATTACTTATCTTATTTATATTTTCACCAAAAACATTTGCTCGCGAGAATGTAAACTATTGGTACATAAAAAATCTTGATACTGTTATCAAGATTAATAATGACTCATCTTTAGATATTGAAGAAAATATTATTGCTGATTGCGGATCAGCGCAAAAACATGGAATTTACCGTGTTTTACTTTTATTTCAACAACTAACGAAAAAAGGGCGAAATAATAATTATATCGATTTGATTTCAATCACTGATTTTAATGGTAAGCCCTATGAATTTGAAGAATCAAAAACCAAAGATACAATTACTTGGAAAATTGGTGATGCAGACATTTATGTTACTGGCGCAAATAACTATCGGATAAAATATAAGGTTAAAAATGCCGTTTTACATAATTCATCAGATTTTGATGAACTTTATTGGAATTTAAATGGCGCTTTTTGGGATTTAGAAATTGACAGTTTTCATGCTAAAGTTATATTTCCAAATCAAATTACTAAAAATACTAGTCAAACTAATATTTATTCAGGAGATTTTAAAGATAAAAATGCGCTCGACATCGGTTATACTTGGACTGATAATAACACAATTGAAGTCAACTATGGCAAAACCTTAAAAACAGGCGAAGCAATTACGCTTTCAACAACTTTTGATAAAGGAATTACCTCGCCATATGTACCAACATTTCTGGAAAGGTATGGAAATTACCTTTACTTAATAATTCCGATTTTTATGCTAATGCTTGCATTTTACTTATGGAATAAATATGGCAAAGACCCAAAAATAAACCCAATAATTGCTCCAGAATTTGAAATTCCAGAAAATCTTTCTCCAATAGATATGGGGCTGGTTTTAAAAGATGGGCTAATGAAAAATAACTTTCTATCAGCATCCATTATAAATCTAGCAGTAGGAGGATATATAAAAATTAAAAAACTAGACAAGAATGATTTTGAATTGATAAAAATAAAAAGCCCGACAAGTGTTTCTAGTTCTGAAAAAGAATTATTCGAATCACTTTTTAAATCTAGCAAATCAGTAACACTGTCTAGTTTAAAAAACAAATTCTATACAAATATTCCAGCAATAAAAAATCAGGGTATCAATTACCTAGTAAAAAAAGGTTGGCTAGTAAAAAATAGTCGGTCACTACAATATACCATTGCCGCACTTGGAGCTGGATGTTTTTTTCTATTTATATTTTTAGCAAAACCTTTAATTAGTAATTTTTATTTAGGTTCATCAATATTAATATCTGGATTGATACTAATATTATTTTCTCCATTTATGAAAAGACGAACTCTTGAAGGGGCAAAGCTTGAAAGAAGAATACAAGGATTTAAACTATATATGGAAACAGCTGAAAAATATCGCCAAAAGTTTAATGAAGAAAAAGGACTTTTCGAAAAGTTTTTACCTTATGCTATTTTGTTTGGCATTACAAAACAATGGATTAAAAAAATGAAAGATATTTATGGTGCAAAATATATGGACAGTTATCACCCAATTTGGTTTATTGGCCCAGCGTTTTCTGATTTAAATATAAACGCAGTTGCTAGCGAAATTAGTTCAATGTCCTCAAATATGGCATCAACAATTTCGTCCTCACCATCTTCCTCAGGATCAGGAGGCGGAGGTTTTTCCGGGGGCGGTGGTGGCGGGGGCGGTGGTGGCGGCTGGTAATTTTGCTACTTTAATAAATATTTAAAATATGTTTTAATAGAAATAGAGGGAAAAGTAAAAATCCTGTTAAACAGAAATCTAAAGTAGCAGGAGAAAGGAGGCGTTTTGAGAGCACTTGCTGTTTTGTTTCCACATAAAGATATAGCCGTACCTTTTTCAGAAACAGATCGTGTTACTGAAGAACTAATTAAAACAAGAGTGTCAGAAACAATAACGCACCTAGATCGTCATGTAACAAATCATAGAAAAATTGCAATCGTTCGTCCAGGGCTTCCTATTGCTGGACAATTCGAGGATATAAAATTTGATAAAATAATTAAATCCGAACCAAGTAATGATTCGGATTTTTATTTTCGCCTAATGAATGAAAAAATAAAGTCGCATCAAGTTTTTCTCGGTGGATTTTCAGTATTCAATGGTGTTGGATCTTTATCAAATTATGCAGGAAATTCATATATTTTACCATGGCTCACAGACACTGCACAGGTTTTAGCAAAAGCAGAATTAGAAGGTCACCCAATACCAGGGTTTGATTTAATAATGCATCCAGACCAGTTCTATAGAAGATTACGAGAAATAGAAAATCTTATCACAACTGAAGCAAATCTTGGTTTAGAATTAAGACATAATTAATTTTAGTGCTCTAAAATATCTAAAAAAAACTTATCTGAACCTAGTTCTTTGGCTGAAATATTATTATATAGATTACCTTCTGGGTGTGCAGAAAATAAAACAACCTCTCCACTATAATATTGCTTTTTCAAAACCACAATTTCATTATTAGCATTTTTGGCGATAGTTTTTGTATCATCATATATTTTATTTAAAACTGGGCCATTACAATAAAACAGGTTAAATTTTTTACCACCCTTTGTTTTCATCTCAACAACCTCTTCTCCTTTTCCACGAAAAAAATCAACATTAAGCAGGTTTATTCCACGATAGGCTGTTCCGGATTCGTCATAATATTGTTTGCAAGCGATATAAGCGCCCGCACAAATTCCAACGTATTTTCCGCCTTTTTTAACAAATTGTTGAATTTCATATACTCCGCTATGTTGAAGCGCTGGAACGATATCAAAAACCGATCCGCCACCAATAATCAAAGTCTGAAAATCTTCTAAGTTTCCTTTTTGAATTTCGCTATGGTTGATTTTAGAAAATGGAATTTGATGCTCTTTTAAAAAAAATTCGATATCCTTTGACATCTGAGATCCAACTCCAGTATATAATGCGATTTTTCCCATATGTCTATTATCAAGTTTTTTGAAACTTTTTTCAAGAGTTTTTAAACCTATCAGTCAAAAAGGATATAACGACTTTTTTGCAAATGTCGTTATATTCTCTCGGGATTGTGGGAATAATAAATATTTAAAGTTAAAGGGCCGAGATATACTACAAATACCCACCTCAAAATCTGATGGTGATAGTTTGTGGATTTTATTTTTCCTTTCAATAAAACTCTTTATTATGATTAATATTTTTTACAATTTGTATCCATAACTTCAATTAATTCTTCGTCTGGAATAAAATTTTGTAATTCAATTTTCATAGCACAAAAATCACCATATTGATCACCAACATCATTAAGAAAAATACCCTTAATAATCGACTTATTGTCTGGCTGGATAGAACCCTCGAGAGTTTGTAGACTTTCCCTTTTAGCGTAATCCTGCATTGACCAATTAAGAACAATTGAATCCTTAATAATTCCACCAGATATTATCGATTTTGACCAAAAAGCTCTATCAAAATTTAAAACATTTTTTTTGCTTATCTCTTTAAATTTCAACCCCGTTCCCTGAATATTAAAATTATTATCAATGGTTAAAGTTGTTTTATAATATAACTTCATATTAATATAAGCATCCAATGAAGATCTTTGTGTTTTTGTCAACACTATCCAATAACCTTGAATTTTATTTTTTTGCGAATCAATTATCCTCTGAGTTTTGCCGGGAATAAATATGTAAAATAAAATACCTGAAAATAACATAATTAAAAGCGGGAATAAAAAGTGTAAATTAATTAATCTTAAAAAATACGCTCTAACTTTTCTATAATTTCTTTTCTTGCTAAAAGCAATTTTTGTCAAAACCTTAAAATCATCTTTAGTTTTAAAAATTAATTTTGCAATTGATAATTTTATATATTTTAATTTTTTGAATATATTACTTAAATTAAACATGATTAAGGTCATTACTTAATACTAAAAAAACACAAATTTAATACTTTGTATGCTTAAGGCATTAAATTCGTGTCCCCTGCTTAAAGTCCTTTCGAATTTTGAGCTTCAGGCAGAATCCTCTGCCCTAATTACAACTATTTTACACTAGAGTTTAAATAAAATCAATCAATCTAAATCTTTTATTAATGCTTGAAATCCGACGGTATTTAGCCAAAATGAATTTTTATTTTTAGCAAGATATTTAAAAATCTCTTTTCTTTGCATCTGCAATTTTCCTACCTTAACTTTGCCACCAAAATTGGCATCTGAAAGCAAAATATTTGAATAACATCCATCAAAAAAAATAATAAAAAATAAGTTTATATTCTTTTCTTTTAAGCTTATAATTTCAATAAGCTCTGAGATTTGTTTATCTTGTCCTCCTCCAGAGGTATTAATGTGTTTTGCTTCTAATATAAAATATTTATCATAAGTTTTAATAATTAAATCTAAGGCTTTACCTTGTTTTTTGGTTTTTAAATTAATTCCAAGATTATCGCGAACAAACTTTAAACTAATTGTTTGGCTAAAAGAAATGACAGCCTTTTTTGCATTTTGAAAATCAGTCCATAATTCACAATATTTATATCCCTGACTCTCCAACAGATTTATTAATTTTTTTTCACCGCTTTTTCCTTTTTTTCTCGAAGAATTTGTATCACGAACTGCCTGTATCCATTCGGGCGGAGTAATTTCTGTAATATCTCTATAATGAAAATATTTTTTAACAATTTGTTTTAAGCTAGCAATATTCTTTTGTACTTCATTAATTGTATTATCGCAAGCATTTATAAAACACCCAAACTCTGATGAATTAGCATATTTTTTCAATAAAAGCATTAATTCATTATAATATTTATCTACAACATTCGATTTTTCTTTTTTTTCTTCTAGAATTTTAATCGTTGTTAGTAAATTTTTTATGTTCTTTGTAGTTTCAATATAATTCTTTAGATTTACATCTTTTTCGAAAAAACAATAAGCTTCATCTAAAATTTCTTCCGGATTATCTTTTGAAATTTTAAAATAATGTAGGTTGTTTTTTAATTTGGCCATAGTAAATTTTATTAATTAATTTATAAGCAAAGTCAAAAGAAATTCTTTTTCTGTTTTGATCACGAAAATTAGTTAGAAACAAGGAAAAATATTCTTCTCTATAATCATTAAGCATTTTATTAAATAAGTCAATGATTTTTTCTTGGTCTTCCAATGATATGTTGTTATTAAAAATAATATGCGCCAATGTTCTCGAGGTGCTTTTCCCAACTATACCATTAATTCCATATTCCCGAATATCTTCAAGACAAATTTTTTTGCCCTTTTTACTATCAATGGCTCTTAAAATAATTATGTTCTGTTTTAATTTTTCAAAAACATCTTTAGATATTTTAAATCTTTTTTTAAATTTCATATCCTGGATCGCTAAATCAATAGGAATATTACCTTCATCAATATCTTTTTCGGTTAAGCGGTAAATCCCTAATCTGTTTTTTACACACATGGTATCCTTGATAAATTTGCCTCCAAACTGCCAATTGTATTTCTTTTCTAGTTTAACTCTAATTTTCCTTTTGTCTGGCAATATTAAGGCAGTGAATTGATTTTTTGTTAAATCATTTTTGCTTCTGTTAAAATAAAAAGATATAACATTATATGTAGTATCTTCAAAAACTCTTTCTGTAAATATATTTAATTGTACAATTTTAAACCTATTAAAAAACTGATCTCTAATGTTTTTAGAATTTGACGCGGATAAAAAATTTAATGGAACAATAAGAATTCCTTCGCTAGAATTTAAAATCGAGTTAATAGATGTTTGATATAAATCTTCATAATTTTTGTTATTTCCTGTGAAAAATATTTTTTTGGTTTTTGTGTCTGCTTTGTTTTTGTGAAGATATGGAGGATTTGTTAAAACAAATTTATATTTTCTAATATTGTTTACTGAGTCATTATAGAAAATATTTTTATTGTTAACCAACTTTCTATCAATATCAAAACCCACGCATTGTTTTGCTTTATGTTTTTTTGCCCAATTAATTAGATCTTTATTACCCGCAAACGGGTCAGTTATTTTTTTACTTTCTATATACTTTCCAAAGCCTTGCAAAATATAGTCGCTATTTTTTGTAAAAAATTGCCCAAATTGTTTTTTCATTATCTATTCCCTCATCATATAATTATAGCACATCCATACAATACATTATCTATTATTTTAAATTTTTGCGCCGAGATTTTTGATAAATTTTCCTAAAAAATATGTTTCATGAGTAATGGCAATATTTCTGCAAGCTGGATTTTCTGGTCTAAGATAAACCCTGCCATCTTCGTGAATAAAAGTTTTTAAAGTTACTTCGTCGGCGATTCGAGCCAAAACAATATCGCCACTTTTATACTCATTTTCTTTTTTAATTAACACCTTGTCACCATCGTAAATACCAACTTCAACCATTGAATTACCATTGATTTCAACAACAAATACATCTTCGTATTTTCTATGTCCCGAAGGCATTTTAATCCACTCATTCTGTTCAATCATTTGAATAGGTACACCAGCAGCAACAGCACCTTCAACACGAATTAATACTTCTTTATTAAGAATATTATATCCAAGGGGTAAAATTGTTATCCCACGAGCCGAGCCTACTTCTCGTTTAATTAATTTTTTTTGTTCTAGCGTAGACAAATGATCAATAATAGCTTGGTTTGATTTAAACCCAAACTTATCATTAAAATCTTGTAAACTTGGCGGAAAACCATTTGTACTGAGTGAGCTATAAACAAATTCAAGAATTTCTCTTTGTCTGTTGGTAATTTTTATTTTCATTTTCCCCTCTCTAATTTAATAATAACTGACTAAAAAGTCAGTGTCAAGAGAGTTTGAAATAAAAAATCGGGGTGAGAGGACTTGAACCTCCGACCTCCGCGTCCCAAACGCGGCGCACTAGCCAACTGTGCTACACCCCGAAGCTTTTAATAATAATTTTTACAAGTTTATTACCTTGACCACTTTTCAAGAATTTTTCTCTGTGAATAGCATCTTTTTTACAATAATAGCTTTCATAATATATTAATTTGAATGGTTTATTTCTTGATGTCCATTCATTAGATGATAGATTGTGCTCTCTCAACCTTAAACCAGGAACTTTTGATGTGTATCCTACATACGATTTATAATTTGATAAACTTTGGAAAATATAAACAAAATACATGGTTCTAATATATTACTAGCCTCGCCCAGAGGGCGATCGGCCTTTGGCCGAAACTGCATACTACACCCCGGAATTAAAAATTTTCAATTTTAAATTTGAAATTCCTGCCTACCGGCAGGCAGGTTAAATGAAATCCTAATTTATAAATATATCAAGATCAAAACCAAGATTTCACTCTTTAATTTTACTTGATTTTTATACTAAAATCAAATATTCTTAATCTATGGCAAAGAAATTTCTTAAATATATATTTATTCTAATTTTATCTTTATTTCTTTTTAACTCTTTTAGTGTCTCAAAAACTCAAGCACAAGAAACAAAAAAAGACATTAAATTTATTACCTATTTTACCGGAATTGGATGTCCACATTGTGCAAAAACAGACCCAATTATTTTTGAAGACCTATTGCCAAATAATCCAGATTTAGCAGTTATTGAGTATGAAATATACCAAGATAAAGAAAATGCTCCACTTTTAAGCAATTATATTACTTATTATAATCTGGGTAAATCCGGGATTCCGCTAGTGGTATTTCCTGATAAATCATATTTAAGAGGTGACAATCAAATAATAGAAAATATTAAAAATAAAATAGAAAATATTAAACCGAATAAGATTATATTAAATGATAAAATTGCTGATCTCGAAGACCTAAACATCAATACTTTGCCAGGACAACCTAAAATATGGTTTCAAGATAAAGTACTATTTAAAAAAAACGATGCAAAGTCCAAAGTTGCTGAACAAAATAAATGGATTTTTGCATATGATGACCTAAAAATTCCAAAAAAAATTTCTATAAACAATTTGAATGAAAGTACTAAAAATTTGAAAGAAATATTATTTAAAAATAATTTCAAAGATCTTAAATACAACTCTTTTGGGTCTCAGAAATTATCTTTATCCGGAAAATCAATTAGTTTCAAACAATCTATAGAACTTGTTTTTCCAAAAGATGAAAATTGTCCAATAAAACCAATATCATTGGGGAAAGTGATCTCTTTATCTTTAGTAGATTCAATAAATCCATGCGCTTTAGCTGTTCTATTTCTAATACTTTTGACAATAATGATTTATAATCCAGGAAATAAAAAAATTGTCTTGCTGTCTGGATTATTATTTGTGCTAGCGGTTTTTGTCATGTATTTTGCCTATGGACTAATAATTATTAAATTATTTAAATTCCTCTCAGCGCTTGTGATTGCAAAGCTGTGGATTTATAAAATCCTAGCATTTCTAGCAATTATTTTAGGATTATTAAATTTAAAAGATTATATATGGTATAAACCAGGCGGATTTTTAACTGAAATGCCAATGCGATTTAGAAAAGGTGTCTCCAAAATGATTTCTCGTGTTACATCTCCTGGTGGATCATTTGTAATAGGACTTGCTGTAACGCTATTTTTATTACCTTGTACGATTGGTCCATATGTGATTTGTGGAGGGATTTTAAGCAGTCTAAGCTGGTATAAAGTTTTTGGTTGGTTAGGACTCTATAATCTGATTTTTATTATTCCAATGCTAATTATTATTTTAATAGTGTTTTTAGGATTCAAAAATGTAAAAGATGTGTCCCAATTTAAAGATAAAAATATCAAATGGATTCATCTTGTTACAGCAATAATTTTAATAGGACTAGGAATTTTAATGTTATTTGGGAATATCTAGCGAGATGATCTATTTAATAATCAGTCAGATTTGGTTTTTTGAGTTTATATTTTTTAAATAATTTTTTATAAGTTTTAGATTGTTTATTACGATCATTTCCTTTATAGCCCTTATATAAAAATAAACCACAATATCGACATAATTTATTCATCTGATCTCTCATTTTGTCATTAGATTTTAGAAAAGTTTTTCTTCCAATATTTAAACCAACTACCCTATCAATCGCTCCCATATTAGGACAAGCATAGTATCCGTATTTAGTTAACGACATACCACACCCCTGTAAAATATAACAACCATTTCTAAAATCAACATCCTTATATTCCTTAAAGTCTTTAGGTGCGATATTAATAGAGAAAAATCTAGAACTATAATTTGATGTTTTATTTGTATTTCTAATAATTATTGTGCTTGGTACTTTTTTAATTTGTTCTTTAATAAGCTTTCCGTAGCCGTTTGTTATTAAAATAATTTTTGTATTTAGCGAATATTTATTTCTATATTTAATTAATATGTTGAATATTTCAAATATATTTTTTTCTATTAACGATTCCCCTCCAGTAATAAAAATAGTTTGATAATGTATATTATTTTTAATAGATTCTCGTACAAACCTATTAACTTGACCTGCTGTCATCTTTTCGCCAGATGGGGCCTGGCGACAATTTTGGGAACAATCGTAACATAAAAGATTACATTTATATGTAGTTATTATATTAATAAATTTTCTATTAACCCTATATTGACAACCAAAAAGCTTAGTAACACGCTTATTAATTCTTATTCTATGTAAAATATCTTTTTTATAATCAAATACTTCTCTAATTAATTTTTTTACCGTTTCAAACATATCATTTTATTTTAATATCAGCCCCTAAAACTTTTAGTTTTTTAACTGGGTTTTCATATCCACGGAATAATAGATCCGTATTTTTAATAGTAAGACCGCCTGACATTAGGCCGGCGATTAATAATACAAAGCCTGCTCTCAAGTCGCAAATATCAACACTACCACTTTTAAATTTTACTTCACCAAAAAGTATCTTTGATTTTTTAACTAAAATTTCTGCCATAGTTTTTATTTAATATTTCTAAATATATTTTAGCAATTTTTTCACAAGAATGATATCTTTTGACCCATTTCCTGGAACCTGAAAATAATTTAGTTTCCCCGTTTATAAGATTAAAATACGACCGAACGATTTCGGCAGCAGTTCTGGCGTTTATTATCGGAGGCCTTTGTTTATAATAACCGTCTTGATAATATTTATTTTTTACACAAGTTATAACTGGTTTATTAAGGCTCATAGCTTCAAGTTCGCTCATCCCTAAAAAACCTAATTGAAACTGACCAATAATAATTTTAGAACAAGCAATCTCTTTCAAAAATTTTATATTACTCAGTGAATGATTAATTTTATCAAAATCAACATTTGAAATCAATTTGTTGTTGTTATTAATATTTCCAAAATTTAATATTTTGATTTTAGTTTTTGGATAATTTTTTTTTATAATCTTTATCGCTTTTATAAAAATATTTACGCCCTTAGTTCTATCAAGCTTGGAAATACAAAATATATCATTTTTAATTATGCTTTTGTAATTTCTAATAATGATTGGATTCGGTAAATAAAAAGGATTCTTAAAATTATTCCGCATTAAAAATTGTAAATCTGGAGTACTGTACAAAATAATTTTTGCTTTTCTCGTGCCGACTAATGTCAACCATTTTAAAAACCGGTTTCTAAAGTTACTTCTAATATCAGAACCGTGGAAATGAATAGCATGTGGTACTTTAAACAACCTTCCAACAACACCATAATAACCATAGTTAATATGTATAAAATCAGGCTTATATTTTTTTACAATATAAATTAAAATAAATAATTCTTTTATTCTAAATAATATTTTTAAAGCTCTTTGGTAAATGTTATATTTTGATCCCCCTGACGAAAAATTAAAGATTTTAGTTTCAACATTTAATTTGTTCAAACCAACACAAAGATTCACAGAAGTATTTGAGATATCATTTATAAATAATATTTTCATGCTAAATTATTTATTTTTTTGGCCTTGATAAAGAACCACCCAATCCCGATTATAGTTATTATTAATATAATAATACTGTTTGGACCATAAACTCCAGCATAAGCAGAATAAATTAATTCTATCATAAAAGGACTCAAAATAAATAGAAATTTTAGATTTCTCAGAGATATATCTGTAAGAATAGAAAAAATAAAACCTAAAATCATCATAGCAATAATTACACCCAATATCTTGAAGTCAATATAAAAAACAGCAACGTCGGTAGCTGCTAACGAAAGGTGGACATCAAAAACTTGATTACCAAGCTGTCTGGTTCTTAAATCTTCTCCAGTTATAATTTCGCCAATTTTATAATTGGCATAAGTTACATCTGCTCCAGGAATAATATTTAAGAAACTGTCTTTTAAAGCAACTCCTTTTAATGACCCATTTGTATCAATTTTTTGTTTTAACTTGTCGAGGTTATAAAAAGATGACAATGAATCAGTAAATGCTAGTTGGAATGGAGCATAAAATAGCTTTGGCAAAGGATATTTTTCTTTATAAATTAATGACTTCGACACTAAACCCACAGTTAAAAAAATAATAATAAATCCTAAAAAAAACCAAAACAACGTTTTTTTCATTAATTGTTTATCGAACAAAAATAGTGTTAAAAAAACTGCCAACACGGACCTAAAAACAATATTTCTTGCAGCTAATAGACTTAATAAAATAAAACTTAAAATAAATAATAAAATTCCAATTTTTGGTTTTTTTCTAGCAATCGACCAAACAATAATAATTGGGAGATATAAATATTGAAGGCTGGCTATTACTATTAATTTTGAATCAACCGTATTTCTTAAGGTTATGTTTAATATTGGAAGTCCTTTTCCTAAAACAAAAACTAAAACATTTGCTAATACTGAGATTAGATATAAAATAAAAATTATTTTAAATGTTTTATCACTAAAGACTGTTCCAATTCTTTCTTTGAGTTTTGGGGTTTTTATTTTGAAAATTTTTGGAAGAAAGAACCCAATAACCAACGATGCAAGTCCTATTATATATAAAAAAACCGCATTCCATCTTGGATACTCATAATTTAAAGAACCTTGCAAATAGCTAAATACCGCCTGTTTATCATGCAAAATATATGGCATAAAAGCAAGTAATAAATATATTAAAAAACAAGCAATTACAAAAATAAATATTGACTTTTTTTCTGATTTTATAGTTTCGTCCATCCTTTATAATTTACTATGTTTTATATAATCCTTTTATTTGTTTAATCTTTGTTTTTAAAAGTTCACTAAAACTTCGAATTGCTGTCCTCCCAATTTTTAATTTCGAATCTTTTCCTTCTTCCCAATCAACAGGCACCTCTTTTATTTTTATATTATTAGAATAACAGATGGCAAAGATTTCAAGATCAAAACTCCATCTTTTTAAAGTTACTTTTGAAAATATCTTTTCTGCAAATTCTTTTGAAAATAATTTAAATCCACATTGGGTATCTTTTATTTTCGGCGCCAACACAATTTGTGTTAGTAGATTCCCTAATCGCGATAAAATCCTTCGAGACAATGGTTGTTTTGTTATAATTTTTGAACCTTTAATATATCTTGATCCAATGATAACAGGATAATCTTGCATAAACGGCCAAAACCTACCAATTTCCTTTAATTTTGTTGAATTATCCGCGTCCATAAATAATCTCCAGTCGCCAGTTGATTCTAACATCCCTTGCTTAACCACTGCGCCTTTTCCTTGATTTATCTTGTTATCAATCAATTTTATTCCTTTTTCTTTTTTCTGATATTTTTTAACAATTTCGACCGTTTTATCATTTGAACCATCATTTACTAAAACTATCTCCCAATCATATTTTTGCGTTTTCAAATATTTTAAAATATCTTCCAAAGTTGGAGGCAATCTTTTTTCTTCATTGTAAACCGGGATTATGATAGATAATTGCATTACCATCATCCCATTAGGCATTTCAAAGAAATATCTTTGTGCCGTCTGGTCCTACTAATTTACGAATTTGTACTAATATTACGAATAAAAACTTTTAGGTTTTGTTAATCTTTAATATGGCTTTATCTAAAGTTTCAACGAAATCTCTATTTTGTAAATAAGTTTCAAATATAAACTTTCTTAATTTTTGATGATTCGGATAACCTCCATCATCAACTAATAACAGCTGATCAAAGTCTTCTAAATTCAATAAAACAGTCATTGACTCTTTTAAATCCTGAAATTGATTTTCATTTAAGCCTTTGCTTTTACAATAATTTTCATAATGCTGGTAAAAAATAAAATGCGCCAGCTCATGAGCAATTAAAGTGAAATTTTTAGAAATTGGGTGGTATAAAGAAAGATGAAAATATTTTTCTTTAAAATTATAATCGCAGATTAATAAATAAGTTATGTATGCGATGACTTTCTCTGGTAAATTTCGCATATAGGTTTTTTCCAGATTTTTAACAAGATCGTTGCCTTTTTCTTTCCAGATTCTTTGTAGCGCCTTTATTTGAACATCTATGAACCGTTATTTTAATTGTCTCCTTGGATCATTTTTAAGAAACATTAAAACTTCCTTAACGGCTTTTTCCTTTGAGAGTTTTGAAACTCTATTCTTTAATTCTTCCGGTATTGCACAAAGACACAAGTTATATGCATTTTTATTCATGCCATAACATGGCTCGTGATCAATTATAAAACCGACCCAATTTTCTGCTTCTTTTTGTAAATCAAATTTAAATTCTAGTTTCATTCCATCATCCCAAACAACTTATCAAAGAAATATCTTTGTGCCGTCTGGTCCTACTAATATATCCCGATATCTTGCTATCTATTATAGTGATCGGGATCCCGACTTTATGTCGGGACAAATTGGTACAAATATTACGAATGAAATTAATAATGTAAGATATATTTCATTCGTATATTAGTAAAGATTGGTAGTTTTGGTAAGAATAGATTCGTATTATTTTATATTATAAACATAAATTGAATCACCAATTATTTTTTCTGGTTCGTATTTACCAAGCCATTTATAACTTTCATGTGGTAAGCTTGAATATGGGTCTTCAGACATTACAATGTTTGATGCTGAAACTGCAAGCCAACCTTTTGTTTTTCCTAAATATGAATAATACTCAGAATAGTTTGTTCCGAAATAATACTTTGAGTCTGCTCCTCCAAAATAATCAATTTTAATTTTTTTAATTCCGCGTTTGTCAACATATTTTTTTAATCTTTTTAAATCCTGGCCCCAATCCAAAGATGAATCAATCAATATATCTTTCTTACTTTTTCCAACAGCAAATTGATTGAAATATGATAAATAACTCGGGAAGTTAATAAACGATCCAAAAACATGCCACAAAAATAGAATTGTTACAATTGCTCTTGGCCAATCATTTTTAAGTTTCCAGATTTCATAAATACCAATTGAAATAATAATAAAAACAAAAGGAAATATTGGTAATAAATGTCTGATTCCCAAATTTAAAGAACCAAGCATGCTAATAATAAAATATACAATAACGACAAAAACCGATGAAACCAATAAGTAAATATATTTGCGTTTCCTTTTTATAAACCCAAAAATAATACCTGTGATAAATAATATCATCGTTGGTATTGTAACCTTAAAAAAGAAAGCAATTGGAAAAAAATACCACCAACCCTTATTGGAAATCTCACCCAAAAGATAGGCCGTATGTCCTCCTCCAACATGAAAAACCACCATTAAAAATCCAATTAAAAATTGACCAATCGGTTTTAAAATAATACTTGTTGAAAAAATATTTAGAAAATCTCTTAAGCCCTGTTCTTTTGTAAACGAGAAAGAACTATTAACTAGGTTCTGATAAGTGCCTGGGCTATATTTTAAACATACAAGAAAATAAATTACATATATTAAAACAAGCATTAACCCAATCGTTTTTAAAAAATCTAGAAATACTTTTTTAAAAACGATACCTGGCCTAATAATTTCTTGTCTAGACTTATAAAAACTATAAGCTATTATCATTAAAAACATTATTGGCAATAGCACAACTGCAGAAAACTTTGTTAGAAATGCCAAGGCCAAAGAAACAAGTGTTAAATAAAACCATTTTCTCTTTTTCTCATCATTCAATGTCAAGAAAAAATAAAAACTCACCACAGTTGTCAAGAAAAAAAATGTTATTGGAATATCTGTTGTCGCCAGATGAGAATGGGCAATAATACTCGGGGAAAATAAAAACATTGATGATCCAGCCAACCCAATCCATTTATTAAATATGTTTTGTAAAAGAAAAAATAAAACCAAGCCAACCCCTAAATAAAATAAAATAGTTGGGATTCTAGCAATAAAAATCAAACGATCAGCATTATTTTTTGAATTAAATATAAAGTCTTCACCCGCTTGCCACTGATCACCTTGGGTCCATGATTGTTTATTTATAAAATCGTTTCCTCCCCAAACTTTTTTAGTTACTAAAAGAGAAAATCCAGACAAGGATTTTAAAAGTGGCGGATGTTCTGGATTAAGACGAAAATCTCCATGATTTACATATGAATATCCAGCAGGGATATGGGCTTTTTCGTCTGTTGTTAGAGAGTCCGTCCAAGCAAGATAAAAAGATATAAAAGCACTGGCTAATATCATAAAGATAAATAAAATTGTAAATAATGTTTTTTTCATATTTTTATTCTAAGCTTTTGTAAAATTTTTCTGCCATTCCTATATATCCACGAGCCTCTTCTTTCGAACCATAACCAAATACCGACGCAAATCTTCTAATGTGATTAGTATCTACAAGCCATAACTTTTGCGAGCTATCATCCCAACGAAGATTCCCGTGTGCATCATTAAAAAAGGTTGCCCCATCGATTAATTTTGTCTCTTCAGACAACATCTTTGTAGAAAAATTAACAAATTCTAAATATTGTCTTTTAAATTCTTCTGAAACAGGAATATTATTTGCCTTACATTTTTTCACGTTCTCTCCAGGATTTAAGCATTCTGATAAATCTCTCTGAACACAAAAGTTTCTGATATTTTCGCCTGTATCAACTTGAATAAACGCAGTTGGTAAAACCAAATCTCCAAAATATCTTTTCACTAATTCATGCTCTTTTTTTAAATCCTCAAAAGTCCATTCATTTTCTTTTTGTCTTTCCTCGCCAATATCCGCACATTTTAAAATAAAATCTTTCGGCTTGCCATCGATAACAAGTCCAAAATAAATATCAAAACAGAAACTTTCTTTAAGGGGTTGTTCAAAATCAATTTTTCCATCTTTATAAGCTATTGATAAAGCATCTGCTAGTTTTTGCTCAAAAACTTTTTCACCCATTTCGCCAGTATCTGCTTTTAGTTCATCATAACCTGCAATATTTTCTATTACAAAATCCGTAATTGGTGTATCAATTGGTTCTTGAATTTTTAATTGTTCTGATTCTTGGCTCATAGTTTATTTTAATTATATTTTGATTGTTTTATATCTAATTTCTCATTTCTTATTTCTAATCACTTATCTTATAAGTCCAAAGTTTATTCGCCAAGTAATTCCAAATCAATACTATAAGAGATGCGAATGCAAGTGAAATAATTTTTGATTGAATGTCTTGAAGTCCATGAAAAATCTGATATCTAAATACAGAAAAGATTAAAGTATTTATCCCCCATCCGACTAATGAAACTATTAAGAATTTTGCAAAAAATCTTGAGTTGGTTTTTGCTTTCTCCTGCTTATCATCTGCCTGTGAAATCTTTCCAAAATATTCTGTTTTAAATGTCCATAAGGAATTAAGAATAAAACTATTTACTGCAGCAAATAAAAATGAAACCGCTTTAGCAAAACTTTCGTGAATATCAAAAAACAAAATCATATTCAAAAGAAAAAACACAACCCAATCAATCCCAGTATTAAAAATACCAACAATTGCGAATTTAATAAATTGGATTATATTTGATTTGTTAAAATATTTCATTTTATTTAAAGTTGTCACGAAGTGACTCCTAATTTTTGATTTTTGATTTTTGATTTTTAACTTGTATCTTTGGTGTTACCCAAAAACCAAGTTGCTTTCCTGCCATTAGCCTAGTCTGGGCATCAATTGCTGGAATTGAGCCAAAAAATATGGCAGAAATTGGAGACAATAGCCACATTACGATCATTTCCAAGATTTTAATTTTCTTATATTTAGCCGGCCTTTTTGGTAAAAGCATAAATGTTATAAATGTTGAGATAATTAAACCGACCCACGCAAGACCCAAAATAATCCGTGCCATTCTTGGCGCATTAAAACCAACAACAGTTAACCCAAAATATGGATTAGCCAGAAACGGTAACCATCCGGCAAAAAGTAAAATTAAAGAAGACGTTGACCAAGAAATATTTCCAATAAACATTCGCAAAAATAATTCCATTCTTTCTAAAAATGAAATTTCCTTATGTTTTAAAAGTTCTTTAACTAAATATGGGAAATGTTCTATACCCCATGCCCATCTTCTTTTTTGTTTATATTGATTAACTAAAGTCATGCCAAGGGTTTCAGCAAGAACGGCGTCCATATAAACCGGCATATATAAAGGTACAACAGCATAATCACCAGCATATTTAAAAAATGCTCGATAATAGTGACGCGAATCTTCAGAAACAATTGAAACATCTAAAAAGTCAATATCTTCCAACAATTTATATGGTAAGCTTTGGGAAGAAAAATTTGTTAATCTATGAGGCCTGCAAGATTCAACCATTTGCCAAAAGCTAGAAGAAAAAGCCACAATTCTATTTATCATTGGCACATCCCAAATGTTGTTTAGATAAAGCGGAATTGGTTGATAGCCACGACGATTTCGTTCTGGCGTAATTAGATATTTATAAGTTAAATATGAAAAATAATTTTCTGTTACCCTGGTATCAGAATCAAAAATTGAAACTAAAATACTATCTTTATTTATTTCCAAGTGAGTTTTAAGATACTTTTGCAAAACCCGCCTCAGTACCCAATCGCAATTTGCTCCTTTTCCTTTTAGCTCACCAACAATTCCATCTGGATGAAATGAAGATATAAAATCTTTAAACTTATCTTTATATTTTGCTTCTAATATCTTAGACTTTTCATATACTTCTTCTCCAGCCCTTTCTTCAAAACCCATTATTATAATTTTTTTATCATTTGGATAATTGTCATTTAAAATAGAATCGATACTTAAAGACAAAACTTCTATTGACTCTTTATAGGTTGGCAAAACAATTATGTGAAATACTTCTTTCCAGTCGAGTAACTTTCCTTCTCCAATTGCTTTATTTAAAGAAAAAACCTCCTGTTTTCTTTCAGTTCTATCAAAAACAGAAATTTTATTCGCTTCATCTTCTAAATCCTTCAAATATTTATTTGGATTATCTGACAATCTATTTAACCTCGATATCCAATCAACCTTTCTGTCTCTTCTCATTTTTCTGTAAGATGAAACTACCAAAGCACCATAATTAATAGCTCTAAAAAGCCAGTATAGGTCAAATGCAATTATAAAAAAAGCAACCCAGGTTGGTTTCAAAAAACTAAAAATAATAGGTATTAAAATAATGATGTAAGTCAAAATTGCCGGAATAATTTCCAAAAATCTGGTAAAACGGTCTTTTTGCATTGTCGGAGATGTTTGAACTTTCATATTATATCTTATGATGTAGTTTATTTTATTCTTAATTCATTATTCATCATTCTTAATTATTGTTTTTTTATACTTTTAAATAAAAATAGAATAATATCAGAATTAATATTTGAATAAAAAAACCAATGGAAAGTAATATATAACTTGCAAGTTTTTCCTTATTCCAAGAATAAATTGCAATTACAAGATTAATAATGATTAAAACAAGAGCTAAAATTGGGAGATTTAAATTAAATGTTCCTAAAAATTCATTAGCAAATGGATTATAAATCGGACCAACAATAACAATCTTTGAATACCATAAATACCAGGCTATAGCGTTTAACACAACACTTAAACCCAAAATAAGCATCGCACGTGAGTCGTGAAAAATTCTATTTTTTATAAAACTTCTTTGCCAATCGGAAATTGCTTTTAAATTAAAACGTCGAGTCATAGATTTTGTTTAAATTTATGGAGCCGCATCCGAGATTCGAACTCGGGACCTCCACTTTACGAAAGTGTTGCTCTGCCAACTGAGCTAACGCGGCATACTAGTTATTTCGCCTGCCGCAAGCAGGGTTTTTATTGCTTATTTATACCAAAATAATTGACTTTT
>CAYPSR010000011.1:22077-24346 GCA_964413595.1 uncultured Candidatus Saccharibacteria bacterium | reverse complement strand
CGGTGGGAGTGGGATTTGAACCCACGATGCCCTTTCGAGCATACGAGCTTTCCAAGCCCGCGCACTAGGCCACTATGCGATCCCACCAAAATTGTCCTATCAAACAATATTTCGCTAGAAGCTATCTCAAAAATCTGTAGATCACACTTTAGTGTGTTTAAAACAAATTAAAGTTTGGACTACGGGGATTATTTTCTGAAATAACTTGTAATATAAAAACTATTAAATCTTATTTTAAAATATTTGAAAAGATTTTATTTTATGCTTTTGCCATAATCTTCATCGCGAGGATCTTGAGATTTAAATTCATTTTTAGGCACATCTGGTTTAGTACCATAACCAACACCTTCTTTTGGCCATCCTTTTCTTACTCTCCTAGCCTCTACTCCTTCTTTAGTTGGTACTCCATCTGCATCAAGTTCGCTTGATAGAAAATCAGCACCTGATGCCTCATGAGCAGTTGATGCTCTTTGATCCCCTGTTAATTCGCTGTTGACTGGCATTTGTTCCTCCAAATATTAATTATTATAGTCATAATATAACATATTTTAAATATAAAAAAAAGACGAGCCGGAGCATTTTTGGTTTGATGATTTTCATCACCTCCTTTTTTACTCCGGCAGATTACGCACATACAACTTACTTCCTCACTTTTTCCACGGCAGCTTGATCTTGTCGAGAAGCCCTTGGACTTTCTGCGTGAGCTCCTCAAGTGGCTTCGGTAGCGACTTTGTGGTTGATGAACTTCCCCCGATCTTGGTCGCCTGACGAACGATTTTCTGTCCGCCAGTTATCTGACGCCACTCGGTGCCATCAGCACCAAAATCCAAGCGCCAGATATTGCCACCAGAGGTGGCAAAAAGTCGTTGAGGGTTAGCCATTGAAAAGCCACTCACTGACCCGTGCGTCTTGAATGTGGTCAGACGAGCAACATTGGTGGTCCAAATTTCAACCACCTTAGTCTGTTCGTAGTCTGGCAAGTTGTATTTGGCGGTCATTGTGACCCACCAAAGCTCACCAGACTCCAACACGATGACCGGCAACTCCTCTGGGAATACACTCCGGCATGTCCACGAGAACTGATCCCATGGGGTTTTGGGCCCCTTCTTGACAATGACTGGGATCGCACGCGATCGCCCATCAGCGTAAACAATCGGAACGCTAGACACCTGTGCCCCTGATTGATACACCTGGGTTGCCACCTGCTCTCGGCTACCGTCTGGCCAAAAACGAATAACCCGACCAGACGCGGTCGTCCATGACCAATCATCATTGGGATCGTACAGAGTCTGCGACAATTGACCCTGGCCCGGAAACGCTCGGATGGTTCTGTTAGGCTGGCAGAGTTTGGACATGCTTCCTGTCCACAATACTGTCAATGGCAGACCCTTGTATCTCAAAAGGTCTGTGACCAGCTGGCCGGTCGGGATGGACCAGATTGGGCGCGAATAGCCACCGTTCTCGTCACATACCCAGACCGACTGTGCCCCTTGCTGACTTCGAAGAAAGTACAGTCGGCTAGCGTCCAGGTCCCATGCTGGGTGGGAATCACCATTGGCTTGACCGGTTTCGTTGATCGGCTGTTGAGTCTCGATCCACGCAATCGGATCAACCCAGCCTTCACCATCAAGGGGTTGCCCCAGATGCCACCCCTTAGGCAGATATTCCAGCCCAAGACGATGAAGGTTGATACTCGCCAGCTCGCCAGGATGCACACCAAAATGTAGGTGTGGCATTGCCTTTCCGTTGACGACCCATTGACCAATTCTTCCCAGTTCATACCCGGCCTGCAAACTCTTGCCTAATGACAGATGCACAGAGCTTGTCTGCAGATGTCCATAACAGGCCACTGCAACGCCAGATCGGAATTGATGCCGTATCAATACGGCGCAGTTGCCTTTGCCCCAAGAATCTGAGGCGTTGATGAGTACAATCTCACCGTCGCAAACGGCGTAGACCGGATCATCAACTTTAGCGTGGTCGGGGTGAACAGCACTCACCATTACATCCTTGCCGAGGTGATAACATCCGTCTATATATCCCTCGAAACCAGTTTGAAGAAACCTGCCACCGCGACTGGGATTGTCTACAACCCCGGTTGGCCAGACACACCCGCTTGCCGTCCTCGGCAGACCAACTCCGTCAGCCACCGCTCCTCCTACGACCATCCACGCCACCATAAAAACAACCAACGCTGTCCGCATAGCCAAAACACTCCTTTGAGCGAAGTTGCGTATGTGCAATATATCATGCCCGTAAGGGCTAGATA
>CAYPSR010000011.1:7780-21977 GCA_964413595.1 uncultured Candidatus Saccharibacteria bacterium | reverse complement strand
CTTTTCTAGCATTATCTTTTTTTCAACAGAAGCAATTAATTTTTTAGTAGCTACTACCACATCTGGATTTACCGAGACCGATGTGGCTCCATTTTTTACAAAAAGTTCGCAAATTTCCGGATAAACACTTGGCGCTTGACCACAGATTGAAACTGATTTACCATGCTTTTTACAAGATGAAATAATTCTTTTTATACACCAAACAACCGCTTCGTCTCTTTCGTCAAATTCTTTAGCTAATTGTTCATCGCTTGAATCCCTATCAACGCCTAAAACCAATTGTGTCAGATCGTTTGAACCAATAGAAATTCCATCGATATCTAGTTCAAGATATTTTTCAATTAATATTGCAGCAGAAGGGACTTCTGCCATCATAAAAAGTTTAAAATCTTTATTATCTCTTAACCCTGATTTAGCAATAATATCGATAATTTTTTCCATCTCAGATACTGTTCGTACAAATGGAATCATCAGCTTTACATTTGAATATCCTGCTTCGTATATTTTTTTCAAAGTTTGAATTTCTAAATCAAAAACTGCCTCATCTTTTAAATATCTCATTGCCCCACGATAACCAATCATTGGATTGCTTTCTTGAGGCTCATAATCCTTGCCACCTTTTAAATCTCTATATTCGTTAGTTTTAAAATCTGTGGCTCGATAAATTACTATTCTTGGAAAAAATGCTTTAGCAATTATTGATATCCCTTCGGTTAATTTATCTATAAACTCACTTTCTCTTTTGTCTTTTATCATTGCCTTCGGATGTTCACCAATCTCAGCAATCATAAATTCAGCGCGAAGTAAACCTACGCCATCTACTGGTAATTTTGATACTTCGTCTGCCATATCAATTTCAGCTAAATTTACATAAACTTTAGTAGCAGTAATTGGAACTTCTTCACTAAAAGTAGCGTTGGGTGCTGGAGCTGATTTTTCAATTTTATTTTCTGATTCAACCTGACCCTTAAAAACTTCGCCGGTCGTGCCATTTACTGTTACAATATCGCCATTTTTTAAGGTCGTTGTGGCATTTCCTGTTCCAACAATACAAGGAATTCCAAGTTCCCGTGATACAATCGCAGCGTGAGACGTTCTTCCCCCAGTATCAGTTAAAATTGCGCCGGCCTTTTTCATGGCTGGAACAAAGTTTGGATTTGTCATTTCAGTTACCAAAATATCCCCAGCCTCTACCTTATCAATTTCTTCAGCTTTATAGATTATAATTACTTTGCCGCTAGCAATTCCCAAACTGGCAGTGGCGCCTTTAAGGATTGGTTTTTGCCTGCCCTCCGAAACTTCAGCAAAGGAGGAATTGTCATCTGAATCTTGATTTTGATCCGTTTGATCATTATGATTTTGAATTTGATTCGGATTTCCCCGAAGATTCTTCAGAGCTGTCACTGGCCTAGATTGCACAACATATAATTTCCCTTTTTGGAATGCCCATTCAATATCTTGAGGAAATTGATAATGATTTTCAATATTGGCTCCAATTTTTGCCAACTCCTTGATTAAATCATCTGATAATTTCTGGATTTTCCCTTTTTCCTCCTTTAATTCCTGATGAACATTTTTTCCAGTTTGATCTTTAGCTAAAAACCAAGTCTGATTAACAATATTTTTGTCTATGATTTCAAATGTATTTTTGTCAACTTCATAATGATCTGGCGTTATTGATCCCGAGACGATTGCTTCGCCAAGTCCAAATATAGATTCAATGGTAATTTTTATGTTATCACCTTTGACTGGATCAACTGTAAACATAATTCCTGATATTTCCGATTGAACCATTTTTTGAACCGGGCAAGCCAACTTGACCTTAAAATGATCAAAGCCTTTTTGAACTCTATAAAAGATTGCCCTTGCTTCAAACAAAGAGGCAAAACAATATTTCACAGCTTTTACTACATTTTCAGCTCCTTTAATATTCAAATATGTTACTTGTTGACCAGCAAAAGATGCATCTGGCAGATCCTCGGCAGTTGCAGATGATCTAACAGCCACAAATTCTGGTCCAGTTTTGCAAAGCTTTTCATAAGCAAGACGGATATCGCCTGCCAAGTCTTCGGGCATATGCGCATCTTTGATTATTTTTTGAATTTTATGAGCCGCTTGATTTAGTTCCTTGGTTTTATCCACATCTACACCAGTAAGATTTTTTCGGATAACAGATGCTATGCCTGTTTTTTTAATAAAAAGGTCATATGCGCCAGAGGTAACACAAAAACCATTTGGCACGGGGAAACCATTATTTATCATCTCCCCCAAATTGGCACCTTTTCCACCTACCAATGGTATGTCTTTTTTTGAAATTTCTGAAAACCACATTATAGACTTCATAATTGACCTAATTTCTAATTGACCTAATTGATCTAAACAATCAATAAGTCCTAATGAATAATTATTTTACCTTAATATAAATTGAATTAAATATAAGATTAATTTCTTTTGATTCAAGCCATAGGGTTTTAATATTATCTTTCAACTCATAATTGGAGACTGCTAACATTCTTAGCCAGTGCTTTGTTTCTCGTGATTCTTTTTTACAAATTCCGATTTTGTGTCTAAAATCTTTCTTTGATTCAGCATCATCGGCCTCACAATAATTCGCAGCAATAGAAGTCGCAGATTTTATTAACTGAGAAATAATATCTCTATTAATAATAGTAATTTTTATTTTTTTACATAGTCTTATAATATTCTCTGCCAATTTAGCTGTCCGTTCTTCTAAATCATATTTATTATTTGGATTTTTAGTCATTTTGTAGAAATTAGAATAATTAGGTTAATTAGGTAATTTTGCTCGGTGTTGTTAAAAATATTCAGATCTACGTCTTTTATTTATTCTCCTTAATCACACCAATTATGAAAAGTGGTTTTCTTTCTTGGTTTACAACATGTATCACCCCAGAAATTATCCAAAATAAGATTAAGGCATTTACTCCCCAAATTATCCAAATCCCATATGATAGATAATAAAACAATAGCCACCAGACAAACATCCAAACCGTGATAAATATTGCCAATCTCATACCTTGTCGCGCATGATATCTAATAAAATCAGACATACCAACGGAGATTAGTGGAATTAGGGCTAAAACCCAAAAATAAGCAATAACTGCCAATATTGTATCTTCGGATTTTTTTTGATCTTTAATTTGAATATTACCAATTCGTTGTCTGGTCTGAGAATCTATTTGCAACTGATGCGAAAGATGTTCTTCTTCTGGATTCAAAATCTTACTCAAAGTTTCTGGATCTACAGCATTTTGAGATGTATCGGATAGTTTTTGATTCTCCATATTATAAACCTTTATTTGTATTTGTAATAATTAAGTTATTTTTATTGCTTTTTTAATTTTAATGATATCATCTTCGTGCCGAGTCAAAATTCTCGCAAAAGAAACCTGTTCAATTTCAAAATCAGTATTTTTTTTGGCAAAGCTATCTACTGCAGATAAAATTCTATTTTCTGATCCTTTTATCTGTGAGGTTAAACTGGAATTTACTTGATCTATTTTATCTTCAAGTTCAAATATTTTACTGATCACTCTGTCAAATTTTCCATCATGATTTTTTAGTTTTTTATCAATATCAGAAAATTTTTGATCTATTTTATCGAATCTTTTGTCATGATCATCGAATCTTTTGTCGTGATCATCGAATCTTTTGTCGTGATCTTTAAGTTTTTTGATTATTTTGTCGATTTGATCTACCATTTTAGTTAGTTAAATTATTTAAATTTTAAAGTATCTAAAATATCTTCTGAATATTGATTTTTAGGAGTTCCTTTTAAGTCTGAATTATACCAAGTAATAGAATAAACATTTTTTCCGTTTGCCACATCAATAGTAGTTTGATAGGTTCCATCAAGTGCACTTTGTGTTTTAAATATATACTTGTATCCTTTTTGACCATCTATTGTTATGCTTGATTTCGTTGCATCACTTGACAAAATATTTTGATCTACAATTACTTTATCCAGCGTATCAGTAGAACTTAATAAAGAAATATTAAAAGTAGTGGATCTATATTCAGATGCGCAGGGTCTTTGTTCATCCTTTACAGCGGTTGCTTCAACAGAAACATAAGTCGTATCCCAATCTTGTACCTTGTCTGCTACAGAATCGTGACAAGTGTCATATGCAAAATAATCTGCTGGATACTTAAACGTAAATTCATCATTCGTATAAGTTTTCCAATCAGAGGTGTCAACTTCTGACAAAACTGAATCTGCCGAAGATTTACTTTGAAGTTCTGTAATTTGATTTTGAAGATCTGTAAGCTTTACCTCAGATCTATCTAATAAATAACTCAAACCAACCGCGGCCACAGTTATACACACAAGAAGTGTTAACAAAACCGCAGTCCAAACGTGCATTCTTTTTATTGACATATTTCCCTCCTTTATAAATAGTTAAATAAGAATATCTGGTCCGACTTTCGACGACTCCGTACGGGTCCGTTGTGTCAGGACTCCGTCGGAGAATCTATACAATTATAAAATTATCTATCTTGGATCCCGCATCAAGCGCGGGATGACAGCCAAAAGAATTAATTCTCTCTTCTATTTCTATTCTATATTATTAATTGCCTCTTTTGCAATATCTATAGAAAAACCATAGCGTGATAAATAAGAAATGATTTTGCCTTGAGACTTATAATCGTTTGGGATATGAGAGCCAAATTTTTGTTCAATTAATTTTTTGGCATTTTGACGCTCAGACTCATAGTCTGGCATCAGATTTTCATATAATTCTTTTTCAATCCCTTTCCTTTTGAGCTCATATTCTATAAACCGCTTTCCTCTAATTTTAAATTCCGTCAAATACTCAATCCAAAAACCAGCAAATCTTTTATCATTTATCAGATCGATTTTTTTAAGTTTTGATATCTCACGATCAATTTCATGATCTTTAAACTTTTTAAATCTCAATTTATCGCGAATCTCTTTTTCACTTCGCGGTCGAATTTTTAAAAACCTGTCTAAAGAATAAGCCATTATAATTTTTGATTTTTTAATATCTTATTAAATTCATTTTGAAAAAAATCTTGAATTGTCTTTTTGCTGATTTTTTCTTCAATTAAATAAGGTTTTAAATCAGAATAAACGCTCAAACTCTCCGATAATTTTGAAAGCAACGCTATTACATCAATTTTCTCTTGGAATTTCTTTTCAACACCATCAATTAATTTTTTCAATGTAAAATGTTTTTTATTCAATATTATAAATAGATCATAAGTATCTTTAATTTCTTTGCGCTGATATGCAGCCAAGGTTTTAGAAACTGCAATATCATACAAAGATTCAATTTTTACTAAGTCTATAGTTTTTATTTTCTCTAATTTTTTAAACGGGTAATAAACAAATTCTAATTTTTGTTGTTTTTCTCTGTCAAAGCTAAAAACATATTGAAATCGATTCATTTTAACAATACTTTTTTTGTTTTTAGCCATTAGATTTTTTCGGATTTGATTTGTTAAAATTGTCAATTCAATTTCCGGCGGCAGGTCAAATAGAATAATATCAATATCATCTGATTTGCGATGATGCAAATAGATTTCCGAAAGTGCAGTTCCACCTCCCCAAGTAGCAATATTTTTGATTTTAGAACTAAATACCGTTTTAAGAATTTGTTTTTGTTCTTTTTTGAGCATAATATTTTTTAAGCATTTGCTTTAATGTTGGATCAATATCTAAACTATTTAAATGTTTTTTAATTTGTTTTGAATTGAGTGATTGCCAGTCGCCAAAATTGATTTTCCGCGATAAATACCATTTTAAAACAGCTGGTTTTTTAAAATCAGCAGATTTTATATTATAATCCCAAATGTATTTTTGATTTGATTTCATAGGTTTATTATATCATTTTTGAACTCAAAAATCTATTAGATTACGGCCGAATTTTAAGAAATTTATCTAAGGAATATTCAGACATGTTTTTTTTGATTTATTAATTTGTTTTAATAGATTAACAAGGCCATTAGAAATATAAATTTTATTTTTATTTTTGCTCTATCGGCTTAATCACATCAATAGTTTCAAAAGTATGAGGCAAAATTATTGTAGCAATATAATCTCGAGTAATATCAATTAACTCAACTTTGCGTTCAATTGTAATTCTAACAGCTCTAATACCAAAACCATAATAAATATCCTTTACCCACGGACGAGATGCTAATTCTTTTCTTGAAATTTGCCCATTCCTAAATTTTCTGGCGGGGTCACATCAGCAACAATTTCTAAATCTGACGGAAATCCTCCGACTTGATCTTCAGCCATATTCCTTTTTTTAAAAAACCATTATATAGATTCCGGATCAAGTCCGGAATGACAACAACATTAATTATTAACTTATTATTATTGACTATTTTTCTTCTTTTTCTTCTTTAACCGGCTCTAAAACCTTCTTTTTGATTGCTTCAAAATCTTTCGGATGGTCTTTGAGATATTGTTTGGCAGATTCTCTTCCTTGGCCAAGTTTTTCTTCACCATAAATATACCAAGAACCAGACTTTGTAATCGTTCCATTTTTAACTCCAAGATCCAAAAGTTCTCCTTCTTTAGAAATACCAAGAGAATACATTATATCAAATTCGGCAATTCTAAACGGTGGCGCAACTTTATTTTTTACCACTTTAACTCGAGTATGATTTCCAATAATATTTTCTCCATCTTTTAGTTGCTCCAATCTTCTAATGTCTAGGCGAATTGACGCATAAAACTTTAAAGATACTCCACCAGTTGTTGTTTCTGGATTTCCAAACATTACCCCAATTTTCATTCGCAGTTGATTGATGAATATAATTGCGGTTTTTGATTTGCTGGCAACACCGGCAATTTTTCGCAAGGCTTGCGACATTAAGCGCGCTTGCAAACCCATTTGAGCATCACCCATATTACCTTCAATTTCTGCCTTAGGAGTCAGGGCGGCAACTGAATCGATTACTACAACATCCACGGCGTTGGACCTTACAAGGGTTTCTGCAATTTCAAGCGCTTGTTCGCCATTGTCTGGTTGAGATATTAAAAGCTCGTCTAAATTAACTCCAATATTTTTGGCATATTCAGGATCAAAAGCATGTTCAGCATCAATAAACGCTGCAATTCCACCAGTTTTCTGCGCTTCAGCAATAATATGCAAAGCCAATGTGGTTTTCCCAGATGATTCTGGCCCATAAATTTCAGTGATTCTGCCACGAGGAATTCCAAAAACTCCCAGCGCTAAATCAAGCGCGAGCGATCCAGTAGGAATTACATCCACTTTGACGCCTTTTTTATCAGAAAATTTCATTAACGCGCCAGATCCAAATTGTTTTTCTATTTGATCAAGTGCAACTTGAACCGCTTTTTGTTTTTGTGATGAATCTTTAGACATTTTAATACCTCCATTATTAGTTTAAGGAGTTTAAGAAGAAAAAGGAGTCAAAGTAGTTAACTTCATATTCTCCATTGACTTCATATTCTCCGTTATCTATTTTATAATCCCTAATATTTTTAATTATAACACACTACATAATTTATTTTAATATTTTTATTATTCTTGATAAACTTAATATTCTAGTAATTTATTTAAACGAAATATTTTTTTTGACTTCATTTTTTTCACCGAGAAATCCTTGATCTTTCCCGTTGAGTATTACCCTTGTTACTCCAGCATTTCCTGTTGAAAATAGAATTTCTTTTTTAGCTTTAAACGACTGCTCGGCATTTTCTATCATAATACCTTGATATGCGATTTTCCCATCAGTGATTACTTTAAGCCAACTAGAATCTCCGAGCACTTGAACTTTTAAATTAATTTCCTTAAGCTGAGATTTTTCTATAGAATTTCCAGCAACAGTTTTTGGTAAATTGGCATAAAAAGTATATACTTTTGTTACTTCTTTCCCAGCTTTATTAACAGCTTTTACAGAAACGATATTTGTTCCTTCTTTTAAAAAAAGCTCCTCTGTAAAATCTCCTTGAGAGTTAATTGCGACTGCTTGATCATTTATAAAAATTTCGGCAGCAGGATCAGTTTTTCCTTGGAATATAACCTCACGACCAGATACTTGTCCATCTTTTAAGGGTTTATAAACTTCTAAAGAGGGCGGTGATATAAACCCGGTAATTTGGAATATTAAAAAAAGAATAAACCCAAGAATAAGCAAGGTTGCCCCTGATATTATTAATGTTTTAGAGCTAATGATTATTTTTGGTTTTTTAAACCTATTTCTTGAAATTTCTGATAAGTTTTCTTCTTCTAGAAGATTTTCTCTATAAAAATGATCTAAAATATCATTTTGATTAATATTTAAAAAAGTGGCATAGGTTTTTAGAAAACCCTTAACATATACTGTATTTGGTAATTTATCAAATGAGTCCGATTCTATTGCAGATATATATTTTGCTCTTATTTTTGTTTTTGATTCAACAAATTCTAGACTATACTTTTTTCTAAGTCTTGCTCGTTTTAAACGCTGGCCAACGCTCAGCCCGCTTGAAATTTTTCTACTTTTAAAACTCATATTAATACAAATATATTACTACAATAATACAAATTTATACAAACAATACAAATATTTCAATAATTATTTAAAATTCTGCGAAAATATACTTTATGTTTTGTAAAATTGACAATAATTCCGAGTTTTAAGTTTAATGCTTTTAGATAACCATATAATTGATCAATATCTTTTCTTTTAAATAAATCTCCGACTTTTATTTCGATTATTATCTTATTATCTATAAAAAAATCTAGATAATAATATCCAATTTTATTATTTAGAAATTTTAGATCTACTTTATATTGTGCTATAAATGGAATTTTTTCTTGTTTTAGTATGCATTCTATTGCTTTCTGATAAATTTTCTCTCTATGGCCTCCACCAACTTCATTATGTATCTCATAAAATAGTCCAATCAATCTATAACTTAATTTTTTATAAATAATTTTGAATTTTCTCATTTGTAAATTTGTATTGTTCTATTTGTACATTATTAGGGATTACTTTTCTTCAAACTCGTATGTGCCACCTTCATCAATCAAAATGTCACGTGGCTTTGAGCCTTCTTGAGGACCTACAATTCCTTTTTCTTCTAATATATCTAACATTCTAGCTGCTCTTGCATAACCAACCCGCAATCTTCGCTGAAGCAAAGATGCTGAAGCCTTTCTGGCCTTAACAACCACATCAATAGCCTCTTGGAGCATATCATCATCACCATAATTAGATTCCCCCTCAAGGGTTTTCCCTTTTCTAAAGTGAATAATCTCTTCATTATATTCAGCTTCAGACTGAGAACGTAAAAACTTAGAAACTGCTGTTACTTCTTTTTCAGAAATAAATACACCTTGGATTCTTTTTGGTTTACCAACATCAGCGGCTTGATAAAGCATATCTCCATTGCCGAGTAGTTTTTCAGCCCCCATTGTATCTAATATAGTACGAGAATCAACCTGAGACGCAACAGCAAAAGCAATCCTTGAAGTAATGTTCGCTTTAATTAAACCCGTAATAACATCAACAGAAGGACGCTGAGTTGCAACAATCAAATGTATTCCCACTGCTCGAGCCATTTGCGCTAACCTTACAATAGAGTTTTCCACCTCTCTAGCGGCTGAAGTCATTAAGTCAGCTAATTCATCAATAATAATAATGATATAAGGCATTTTTTCTTTACTTACATCATTGTATGAATTAATATCTTTTTTGCCAGATTCAGATAAAATTTGATATCTTTTTTCCATTTCAGAAACTGCCCACTTTAAGGCATTAACAGTTTTATCAACATCAACAATTGTTTCTGTCAAAAGATGCGGAACACCATTATATTGAGTAAGTTCAACGCGCTTAGGATCAATAAATAGAAATTTCAAGTCTTGCGGTGAATTTCTATATAATAAACTAGTAACAATAGAGTGAATTGCTACACTTTTTCCTGATCCGGTTGAACCAGCAATCAAAAGATGGGGCATTTTTTCCAAATCAACTGAGATTGGAACACCTGCTACATCTCTTCCCAACATAAAACCAAGCTTTGTTTTTATTTCTTTATATTCTTCAGAAGACATTAATTCGCGCATTCTAACCAGTGCTGGAACTTTATTTGGCACCTCAATGCCTACCGCAGACTTACCAGGAATCGGAGCTTCAATTCTAATCGGATGAGCAGCCAGATTTAACGCTAAATCATTTGCACGAGCAGTAATTGCATTCAATTTAACACCAATGGAAGGTTTTAAGGTATATTGAGTAACAGTTGGCCCAATATTAACTTCAGACATCTTTACTTCAATGTTAAATGTTGAAAGTGTTTTTTGAATTATTTCCATATTCTTTTTAACATCACCCGAGCTTGGTCTAGAAACTTTGTCGTCTAATAATTCCAATGACGGAAATTTCCAGTTTTTATCTTGAATTGCAACGACTGGCTTTTCTTCTTCTTTAGATGTTTGTTTTTTAGCATCACGATTTTGACGCCACCGGGCCCAAAAACCCATCTGTGCTTCTTCTTCCTCTCCTTCTTTTTTGAATAAATTCATGACCCAATTAAACACTGTGGCTAGCCTAATATTAAAAGCAATCGTAAGACCTAAAACTGTAAGAGCAAAAAATAACACCAAAGAAATCCAAAAATCAAAAAGTCCAAAAAATAAATGCGACAAGCCATATCCAATTACACCACCACCAATACCCTCTTTTGCGATTAAAAAAGCATCTTGACTATCAACAAACATATGAATAAATGAAGAAACTGCAACCAAAAATAGTAAAAAGCTAAACCAGGAGATATTTTTAACTTGTCTCTCTTCGTTTTGCCTAAAAATATTAACTGCAAAAACAATTAAACCAATTGGCAAAAGATATCCAGCATAACCAAAAAGATACTTAATCGTTTTTGCAATTGCTAAACCAAAGCTTCCAGCTGTTTGAAAAAGACTAAGCAAAATCACAATAGAAATAATTCCCAAAACTAGCGCAAATACTTCCTGAGATATTTCAGGAGGTAAAGCAATTTGTTCTGAAATGTTTTGAAATTTTTTCTTTTTAGGTCGGCCCGGCCCTCTTTTCATTCCATCACCCCATTAGGCATTTCAAAGAATATACTTTGTGCCGTCTGGTCCTACTAATGTACCCGTCTCGCCTGTGGCAAAGCCCATGCGGACAAATTCGTACAAATATTACTAATTTTTTATTGCAAAATAAAGATTTTTAAAATCCTATTCTTATTATATACGCAAGAAATTGAAATATCAAAGTCTAAAAAAAAGATTTTTGATTATTTTAATCAGCTTGTAGCCATTGCAATGGCTTAATAACCCTAAATATGACTGAAGGTTTTTGAGATTAACTCTTTTCAACATTCTTCGCTTAGTTTTGGTTCTTAATATTCTGTAATGCGGTAAAATTGCATATCCTAAAAAGTCTATGCCTTGTTTTAATTTTTTGATGCTAATTTTGTTGGGATGTAATCGTAACTTTAGCTTATTTAATAAAAAATCTTGAATTTGTATTCTGATATTCTGCAGAATATCAGAGCAGTTTGATATAATTACAAAATCATCACAATATCTTAGATAATATTTGATTCTTAATTTATGTTTTATAAATTTATCCAGTTCATTTAAATAAATATTGGCGAATAATTGGCTGGTTAAGTTACCGATTGGAAGACCTTTTTCAAAGAAAGAAAAAGGATTGTTCATCATAATGTCATTCCCGCGAAAGCGGGAATCTATATGATAGTTCTTATCTATTTGTATAGATTCCGGATATTTCTTCGAAATTCCGGAATGACAATTGGTTTTTAAATGATAACTGCCAATAATTTCCCAAATTAAATCCAAAGTTCTTTTATCCGATATTTTCTTTTTAATTAAATTGAAAAGAATTTCATGATCAATAGAATCAAAATACCTCTTAATGTCACATTTCAAAACAAAACAAGGTTTTACATAATTCTGTGATACTTTTATAATAAATCTTTCCAAGCGATTTACGGCTCTGTGAGTTCCTTTGTTATTACGACAGGAATATGAATCAAAAATGAATCCCTGATCAAATATCGGATATAATATTCTGTAAACTGCATGATGAACAATTCTATCTTTAACACAAGCCTTATGAATATGCCTTTGTTTTGGATCTGTGATATGAAATGATGTATAATCTGAGTGCTGGAATTTTCCGGATTTTAATTCTTCGTGAAGCTTAAATAAATTATCTTCCAGATTTCTTTCAAATTCTTGAACATCTAATTTGTGTCGTTTTCCTTTCTTAAATTCCTTCCAACTTAAAAATAGATTATTTAAACATATTATTTTGTTGAAGAGGTTATTATGCAAAATCAAACTCCAGTCTTTGTTAAAACATATGACTTTTACAAAGAGTATTGTACATATTCTCTCAACTTTCCCAAAACAACCCAAATGGTTTTAGGAAGAAAAATAGAGAAAACTATTCTTGAGGTTTTAGAATATATTTCTAATGCTGAATATACTGATAAGAAAAAGAAGATGATACTTTTAAACAAAGCAAGTATTAAATTAGACTTCTTAAAAATTCTTGTTAGATTACTTAATGACACTAAATCCATCAACCAAAAGAAGTATATTCTTTTAGAAGATTCTTTACAAGAAATTGGTAGAATGATTGGCGGATGGTTAAAATCTCTAAAATAAATTTAATAAAACAAAAGCCCCGTTTGTTTTGGGGCTATTGTTAGATACTACCGCGGGAAGCAGAACCATAGTTCGGATTGGCATTGTCATCGGTGTTGGCATTGAGGTACGGCTTGTCGACATTGAGGTTGAGATACGGCACATTGCCATTCGGCGTGGAAGAGCTCCCAATAATTTACTGATTTTCATCTATTTCTACAGAGATTTTTTGAAATTAAAATTTCAGAAATTTCTCCTGAAGTTGCTTTTAGCAACATTGTTTTTAAGCGAGTAGCCTTGATATTTTATCAAAGCACCTCGACATAAAAATCAGCAAGGAGTATCTATTACACCACAAAGTGGTGTTTGAGATTCGTTTCCCCAAACCTTAGTCGGAAGACAACTACACTCTATTTGGATATTACAACAAAGAAAATATTAATTCAACTTTTTTGTCCTAAATGAAAAAAACCACCGAAACCGGGGAACAAGGAAAATATCCCTGTGCATTGGTTTGGTGGTCTTTTGTGGTTTGAGGGGGTGGAAATTAGGCTGGATTCAGCGAGGTCCCTGCGGGACCGAAGTCCCAAGGGACCAAGGAATCCAAGGAACCTAACTCCCGCGGGAAGCAGAACCATAGCACGGATCGGCATTGCCATCGGTGTAGGCAGCGAGGTACGGCTTGCCGACATCGAGGCTGAGACACGGCACACCGCCATCCGGCGAGGAAGAGCCGGACAGGTCGGAGTAGCAAACCTTGAGAAAGCCGGAGCCGCCTAAGGCGAGGACATTGAGACCTTCCTTGACGGTCATGCCCTGCTCGAGCGGGTTGTGGTTGACGCGGAAATCGCACGGCTTCGTGTCGGGGTGCATCTTGCCCATCTGAAATTGAGCGACGTAGACACCACCGGGCGTCAGTACGCCTTCGTAGTTGGCGCACTCGTCGGGGTCGATGTGGCGAGTGACGCCGCCGACCTTGGCGTAGAACTCGCCCAAGAGCCGGGGGTCGAAGACCGCGACATTGAGCAGGCCGATCTCGACCTGATCGAAGTTCCATCGATCTTCGTCAATGAAACTGCCAACGGCTTCTCCGATCATCCGACGGTACTCCACCTCGCCTGACCCGAGAGCGTCATAGGCCTTGATGGCCATGTAACGCTCCGTCTGGGTGGCGAATACTGCGGGGAGGTTCTTGGGTTGAGCGGGGACGAACTCGGGGAGAGTTAAGACAACCGTGTTGGCAGACATATTTCTTCTTCGTCTCCTTTTGGGATAATCGGAACTGAATTCCCTTGAGCCTAAATAGACATGAATTATTTACTATTTTCACGCATATTTAGCCTCAGAAGAACGCATCTTGGCTTTCATCAGCTTACGCTAGATTAAAATTATGATATCACAAAACCATCCAAAAAACAAGGTTTTTGAGGTATTCTCTGAACAAATAATTATAATGAGATTGCCACGTCCCCCGCATTAAGTGCGGTGTCCTCGCAATGACAAATATTTAGATACAATTAGATTTCGATCACCACCGGAATTACCAT
>CAYPSR010000011.1:0-7680 GCA_964413595.1 uncultured Candidatus Saccharibacteria bacterium | reverse complement strand
TTAGATTTCGATCACCACCGGAATTACCATTGGCCTACGTTTAGTTTCCTTGTAAAGAAACTCTGAAATATCTTCTCTAAGCAATGTTTTTATCGTAGCCCAATCTTTATTTAAATTCTGGTATTTATTCATCGAATTTTTAATATTCTCTCTTATTTTAAACACTAGGTCTTCGCGTTCTCTCATATAAATGAAACCACGAGAAATTATATCAGGTGAAGACAATAACTTGCCATTTTGAGCATCAACCGTAACAATTGCAACTAAAATTCCGTCTTTTGCCATTGCTTGCCTATCACGAAGTACAATATTACCAACATCACCTACCCCCAACCCGTCTACCAAGACATAACCAGAAGGAACTCTGCCTGGAGCAATCTTTCCTGCCCCGGCCCTAAATTCAACTTGCTGACCATTTTCTATAATAAAAATCTTATTTGCTTCAACCCCGACATCTCTTGCGAGTTTTGCATGGGCAAATAAAAAGCGATATTCACCGTGTAAAGGAATGAAATATTGTGGTTTAAGCATACTAATTAACATTTTTAATTCTTCTTGGCTGGCATGACCAGATGTATGAACATTTAAAAGCGAGTTGCTTTTGCCATAATAAACCTCAGCGCCTAATTTATAAAGATTGTTAATAGTATTATAGGCGCCTCGTTCGTTGCCAGGAACCATTGATGCTGAAACAATTACTGTATCTCCAGCTTGAATCTGAATATCATTATGCTGTCCGCTTGCCATCATAACCATGGCGCTGCGCTCTTCTCCCTGAGAACCAGTCGCTAAAATAATAATTTGGTCATCTGGATGTTTTTTCACTTCACGAATATTTATTAAAACTCCCTCTGGAATTTTTAAATATCCTAATTTCATTGCAATCTCAGTATTTTTTAACATGCTTCTGCCAGACAAAGCAACTTTTCTTTTGTGCTTTACTGCAGAGTTAAAAACATGCTGAATCCTATTTATTAAAGATGCAAAAGAAGTTATCAAAACTCTGCCATGAGCCTGAGAAATAATCTGGTCTAATGTATCACCAACTAATTGTTCCGACGCAGTGTATCCTGGCACCTCAGCATTTGTGCTGTCAGATAGTAACAACAAAACATTTTTATTACCATAGCTTGCAATCCTATCTAAATCAATTGGTTTTTCATTAATCGGAGTAAAATCAAATTTAAAATCTGTGACATGCATTACCACTCCCTCTGGAGTATTAATTGCCAATGCTACACAATCTGGAATTGAATGATTTACTCTAATAAAATCAATTTCAAAAACTCCCAGCTTTATTTTATCGCCATCTTTAACAATATTTAATTTAGCACTAACATCAGCAAATTCTTCTAATTTGACCTCGATCATCCCTGCAGCTAATTTAGTTGTCCAAATTGGAATATCAAGTTTTTTTAAAATATAAGGAATGCCACCCATATGATCTTCATGAGCGTGAGTAATTATTAATCCTTTAATTTTATGTTTGTTTTCTTCCAAATAACGAATATCAGGGATAACAAAATCAATTCCCAACATTTCTTCGTTTGGAAACATAAAACCGGCATCAACAATGATAATGTCTTGATTGTATTCATAGACCATCATATTTTTACCGTATTCCCCAAGCCCGCCCAAAGGGATCACTTTTAATGCGTTTCTTGAAATAGATTCAATTCTTTTAACTTGAGCTCGTGGCTTAGTTAAAGTTACAGGTTCGTTCATAAAAAACCTCCATCTAAATTTAATAGAACATTAATAATTAATCTAATTGACCTAATTTCTAATTTACCTAAAAAATGTCTAATCCCCAATTAGAAATTTGAAATTGGGATTTGTTTAGAAATTAGAACAATTAGAAATTAGAACAATTTATTTCTGTGCTTGTTTTATTGATAAGTTTAATCTTCCCATATCATCTATTTGAACAAGTTTGACTGTGACTTCATCGCCAACTTTAACAACATCATTTACATTTTTAACATGCTCATCTGATAATTGAGAAACATGAATTAACCCCTCTTGACCACCAGGGATTTTTGCAAAGGCCCCAAAATCCATTATCTTAACTATTGTTGCTTTATAAGTTCCACCAACTTCTGGTTCATATGTAATTTCTTTAATCTGTGCTTCAGCCTTGGCAATTCCTTCCAAATCATCACTTGTAATAAACACGGATCCGTCTTCTTCTATATCAATAGAAACTCCATAATCTTGAGTCATTTGATTAATGATTTTTCCACCCGGACCAATTATCATACCAATTTTTGTTGGATTAATTTTTATAGTTTTAATTTTCGGTGCGTATTTTGAAAGTTCTTTTTTTGGTTGAGATATTGTTTTTTCAATCAAATCTAAAAGTGTTGTGCGTGCTATTTTCGCTTTCTCTAGAGCTTCGCGCAAAATATCAACAGTCAGTTTTTTAGTCTTGACATCAAGCTGAATTGCAGTAATACCATTTCTGGTTCCAGCAACCTTAAAATCCATATCTCCAGAATGATCTTCTGCGCCAGCAATATCAGTTAATAAAACATGCTTTGCCTCGCCTTTGGTGGATTTTTTATCTTCCAAAACTAAACCAATTGAAATCCCAGCAACTGGGTTCTTGATTGGTACTCCAGCATCCATCAAGGACAATGTTGACCCACAAACCGCAGCCATTGAAGAAGAGCCATTTGATCCTAAAATCTCTGATACAACACGAATTGTATATGGAAAATCTTCTTTTGAAGGCAATACTGGAATTAAAGCTTTTTCTGCTAAAGCACCATGACCAATATCTCTTCTTGAGGCACCGCGTAGCATCCTAATTTCCCCAACAGAAAATGGCGGGAAAAAATAATGATGCATATATCTTTTTTTAGCTTCTTCTGACATTGTTTCAATTGTTTGTTCTCTTTCCGGGGAACCAAGTGTTGTAACTGTTAAAGCTTGCGTTTCTCCACGAGAAAATAATCCTGACCCATGAGTTCTTGGCAAAAGTCCAATCTCGGCCGATAGCTCGCGAAGATCATCAAGCTTTCTACCATCTGGACGAATTCCTTTTTCTAATATTAATTTGCGAACTTCTTCATCAATATGTTTATATACAGTCTCTGAAATATCAGCTTGCTTGTAGTCTCCTTCAAATTCTTTTGAAGCGCTTTCTTCAAATTTTTTAATCATTTCCTGACGCTTTTCTTTAGATTCTTCAACCAAAGCCTTAGCTAATTTATCGCCAAGGAATTTTTTCATTTTTTCTCTAAGTTCAACATTAACATCTTCAAGAACATGTTTTTCTGTTTTAAAATCTTGATATATTTTTTCTTGTAATTTTATAACCGATTGCGCTTCTTTAAAAGCAACTTCAAGCGCTTCTCCCATATCACTTTCAGAGATTTCAGAACAACCTGCTTCTATCATTACAACAGCATCTTTTTTTGATACAACAAGCAAATCCATTTGACTTTCTTTATTAATCTCAGAGTCTTTTGGATTTATCATTAGTTTTCCGTCTTTATCCATGCCTAATCTAACAGCACTAATTGGACCATCAAAAGGAGCCTTGGAAATCATTAGAGCCAAAGATGCAGCAATTACTGACGCAACTGATGTGTCATGCTCTAAATCAGTTGATAAAACCGTAACTATGATTTGAATATCATTTTTATATCCATCTGAAAACAAAGGACGAATTCCACGATCTATTAATCGACTTGTCAAAATCGCTTCGTCAGATGGTCTAGCTTCGCGTTTAATAAATCTTGAGCCAGAAATTTTACCAGATGCATACCATTTTTCTTCATAATCAACTACCAGCGGAAAATATTCAGGATTTTCTGCTGGTTCCTCAGCTACTACAACAGATGCCAAAACAACAGTTTCTCCATATTTAACTGTAACAGAAGCAGAAGCTAGTTTTGCTAGCTTTCCAATTTCAATTTCTAATTTTGTATCCCCAAAGGGAATTTCGTAATTTACGATTTTAGTATTCATTTTTAATTGAGATCTCTCAAGAAAATTATTCTAATCTACGCTGTTTTGAGTAGACTATCAAATCTGCTTAAGAGCCTGTTCATATTATAATATTATTTTTTATATAATGCAACTTTGACTTTAATTTTCAATTTTCAAGCATCAATTATCAATCAATGTCTAATTTTCAATTTTCATTTTGAGAATTAGGGTTTAGAATTTGATTGTCCTAATGTTTCGATCGGGATCCCGACCGAAGTGTCGGGAGATATTGGAATTTGAGTATTGTAATTTCTAAAATTATTTACGTAATTTTAGATCAGATATAATTTTACTATAAACATCTGGATTTTCTTTATTTAAATAATCAAGCAACCTTCTTCTCTTGCCGATTATCTTTAAAAGTCCTAATCTTGAAGAATTATCTTTGCCGTGTTTATTTAGGTGATTACCTAAGTCTTCAATTTGTTCGGATAACAAAACAATCTGAACAGCTGGTGAGCCAGAATCAGCTTTATGAGATTGGTATTTTTCAATCATTTTTACATAATCCATAATCATAATTTTAAATAACAGATTTTTAATTTTACCGCGCCCGCCAAAGCTTCGCTTCGGGCGATGCGGGCGGGAATGAATTTTCAATTATCATTTATCAATTCGTAATTTGTTATTGAATTAAAATTTAAAACTTAAAATTTAGAATTATCCTGTATTTTTATATTATCATACCCAAGGCTAAAATGCAAGCCTGCCCGCCCAAATTCGCATTTTGAGCCCTGCCTACCGGCAGGCAGGCGTATATGAATCATACTGAAAATCCGAAAAACAAGAATAGGCGGGAGATTTCAGAAAATATTGTATTTTTAGATATTCTCAGTTATTCTACATCAAAATATCTATTCTCAAATTCCGAAATAGTCTCTTGACACTGACCAATTTCTTGCTGAACGTCATGTTCTTCTGCTAATCTCAAATCTGATAATAGTTGTTGGTATTCTGAAAGTCGTACGCTAAATACCTCAATTCTATCGGGTGGACAATTCTGAACTTTGCCCTCATAAAACATTTGCATTTGCCATAAATCCCTTAATAACCGACTTTCGGCCTCATAAAATGCTCCACCACGGTCCCACACCGGCTTAATTTCATCAGTATATTCTTTAAGCTTAGCCACTATTAATGAAGCTTCAATAAATGTTCTTAAAGTATATATTGGTCTTCTTTGCTCTTGCTCGAGATGAAAAGCAACCGTGCTCAAAACCATATCAGGTGATTGCTGAAACCCTTCTCTTGTTGATAAATTTCCTGCCATAATTTTCCTTCCTATAATTATCCCGATGTTCAACTATTTTTATATAGTTATCGGGACCCCGATCGTAGCATCGGGACAAAAAATAATAAATAGTTCTCCACCCGACCCTGTCGGAGTCGAACGATAAAATAATAGTAATTATACTATAAAGAAATACTTTTAATATGTCAAACTTAGGACTTATTCTAGTACCTAGTTTTAATATTTTAAAAAATCAATAAAATGGTATATGGGTTCTTCTTCCCCGGTTCGAAAATTTGCAATTTTCTGTTCTTCTATCCAAGCTGCTATTTGATAAATGTCTCTAGCTTCAACGGAGATTGCATAATCGCCGAAAACTCTTTTTTCTTCTTCGCGTGCTTGGGCTTGTAATTCTAACAACTCCGTCATCAAATCAAGTCTTTCAGGATTCATCCGTTGCTAGTCTTTAATAGTATTTGCTTCGGCTAAAATTCTCTGATTTATTGCCTGTAGTCTTTCATAAGTCTCACCAATTCGTAGATTTGTTGCTTGTCCTCCTTGATGCAGTATTTCCATTTTATCCTTTCCAAATATAAAATTTTATTTTTTAGCTACGGGCTTTTTGACTATAGTTTTTTTAGCTGGAGATTTTTTTATAGTTTTTTTTTGAAGTTTTTGTTTTGTTTGAAATTTGTGACTTGGAATTTGTTTGTTTCTTGCTATCTTGTTTCTTGGAATTTGTTGCGCCAGCAGGTTTTTTACCTGGTTTTTTAGAAGTTTTGGCTTGAACTTGACCGCTCGTTGATTTCTTTTTTAGAGTTACTTTTTGCTCCTTGGCTTTTTTTGCAATACTAGATTTTAGTCTTGCAGCTTTGTTTTTATGAATAATATTCTGCTTAGTAACTTTATCAATTGCTGAATATGCATCCGAAATTAAAACATCAGCACCTTTGCCTATTTCAATAGCTTTTAATGCCTTTTTAATAGCAGATTTATATTTTCTTTTCCAAACCCTGTTTCGATCGCGTTTAACAATCGATTGTTTTAAAGCTTTTTTAGCTGATTTTATAATTGGCACATTCGCTCCTCTCGCCCTCCATATCTTTAGCGAAGGAGGGTCGCTTAAATTTTAAATTTTCAATTTTAAATGAATTTTGAATGTTTGAATTATTGCCCCAAAGGGGTCCCTTCGGGAAAACATTGGAATTTTAATTCGAATTGTAAATTTCAAATTATCTTATTATTTACTATATAATAATAGCAGAAAAGTTAGTCGTGGTCAAGAAAAATAGAGAAATATCTAATTAATAATTTTCAAATAACGAGAATATACGCAAATATTAAATGCTCAAATTACTAATTTTTAATTCGGATTTCTTAATTGATTAGTCATTCTTAATTCTGGCTTCTTAATTTTTAGAATTCTCTTGACTTCACTCCGTTCTATATACTATAATGCAATTACATTAATCATTTAAAGTTAAACACATGGAGCTACAACAATCAAAACAGCAGGTCATTGATCTATTAAAGAAAGGGAACAAGTTTTTAATTATCAGCTCATCAACAAACGCCGGATCATTGGGTTCAATGCTTGCTCTAAGTCAAACCCTTGTTAAACTAGGCAAAGAAGTTTCGGTTTTTTCAACTAATGCTATTGCTAATAAATATTCTTATTTACCCAACTCAAGTGATATTAAAACTGACACAAGTGGTTTAAAAACATTTGTAATTGCGATAAATACCGCAAATGCAAAGGTTGATAAACTCGGATATAATATTGAAGATTCTGTGCTTAAAATTCATATTACCCCAAAACAAGGCGTTATAACATCATCTGATGTAAGTTTTGAAGAATCAAAAAATAGCTTTGATGCAATTATTGTTGTTAATACTTTAAAACCTGATGATTTAGGCTCTTTTTACGATCAAAATTCTGATCTTTTCTTTTCTGTTCCAGTAATAAATATTGATTGCAAGTCTGGAAATGGTTATTTTGGAAAAATTAATTTTGTTGATACCAAGGCTACTTCAACTGCAGAAACAATGCTTTCAATTATTGAATCACTTTCTGGTGACAAGCCTTTAATAGACGAGCCAATTGCTACTAATCTCTTGTCAGCTTTAATAGAAGATACAAACTCTTTTCGGTCAATTTCAACAACACCAAAATCTTTTTCAATAGCAGCTCAGCTAATTGGTGCTGGTGCTAAAAAACAAGATATTATTCAAAACTTATTTGATAAAAAATCAGTTTCAAACCTTCGATTATGGGGCAGGATTTTAGCAGGTTTGCGCGAAGATTCTGTAAATAAAATCTTGTGGGCAGTTGTAACTGATCGTGATTTAGAACAAACAAACTCTAGCTCCAATGATTTAGAAAACTGTATTCCAGAGTTTTTAAATTCTACCAAAGATAGCGATGTGGCATTTATGCTTTATGAAAAACAGGG
>CAYPSR010000010.1:0-27314 GCA_964413595.1 uncultured Candidatus Saccharibacteria bacterium | reverse complement strand
TTTAATGTTTCAATAATTCAAACATTTCAAATTCACTTCAAATTTCTAATTTCAAATTTATGAGTTCTTCTCTAAACTCCCAACAACTTGACGCTGTTAAAACAACCGAAGGCCCGGTTTTAATTATTGCTGGCGCAGGAAGCGGAAAAACCCGGGTTATCACCCACCGGATTGCTTATTTAATTAGCGAGAAAAACATTCCAGCTTATAACATTTTAGCCATTACTTTTACCAACAAAGCAGCTGATGAAATGAGAAACCGGGTTTTTAAGTTATTAAATCTTCCAATTCCAAAAAGAAAAGGTTTGTTTTTAAAAAATGCCCCGAACATGGGAACTTTTCATTCAATATGCGCTCAGATTTTAAGACTAGATGGCCAAGTACTTGGATACAAGTCAACTTTTACAATTTATGATTCGTCAGACCAAAAAGCCGCAATCAAAAGAATTCTTAAAAAATTAAACCTTGACCCTAAGCAATTTCCGCCTGAATCGGTTTTGCATTTTATCTCTGGCGCTAAAAATGAACTTATCTCGGCTAAAGATTATGGTCGCTATGCATCAAGCTACTTCCAAGAAATTGTAGAAAAAGTATATTTACAATATGAGGAACTATTAAAAAAGCAACAAGCCATGGATTTTGACGACCTGCTTTTAAAAACTGTTGAACTTTTTCAAAAACATCAAAATATATTGGAAAAATATCAACAAAAGTTTCAATATATTTTAGTTGATGAATATCAAGACACAAATAAGCCACAATACAAAATGATAAAGATGTTGGCGCAAAGACATAAAAATATTTGCGTGGTAGGCGACGACGCTCAGTCGATTTATGGCTGGCGAGGGGCTGATTTTAGAAACCTGCTTGGTTTTGAAAAAGATTATCCAAATGCAAAAGTTATAAAATTGGAGCAAAATTACAGATCAACAAAATCTATTTTAGATGCTGCCAACTCGCTAATTAAAAACAATATGCTTAAAAAGGAAAAAAATCTTTGGACAGATAATGAAAAAGGCGATAATCTGATATTTTACAAAGCAAAGAGTGAAGTCGACGAGGCCGAATATGTTGTTAGAAAGATTAAAGAAATTATGGAGCAAGATACAAGACACAAGATACAAGATACAAACAAATCTCAAGTCTCAAATTCCAATAACCAATCAAGTTCCAAATTCCAATTTTCAAACAAGGCTTCTGAGGCTTTGGATTCCCGCTTCGTTAAAACTTCGCAGGACAAGCAAGTCCAAAATGACAAAATAATACCCAATACTCATTACCCATTACCCATCACTAACTTCTCTGACTTTGTTGTATTATATCGCACCAACGCTCAATCCCGCGCTTTAGAAGACGCTTTTATTCGATATGGTGTAAGTTATAAAATCATTGGTGGTTTGAAATTTTATCAAAGAAAAGAAATCAAAGACATTGTGGCATATTTACGAATTATTTATAACTCAAACGATATTGTGTCTTTAGAACGAATTATCAATGAACCGAGAAGGGGAATAACAGAAGCCACTTTTTCAAAGATTTTAAATATTTGGCTTGAAAACATTGGGAATCAAAAATTATTGATCTCTGAAATTAATAAAATTGAAAATATTACTCCAAAAGCCAAATCATCGATTTTAAGATTTTTAGAAATATATAACCTAATGAAATCAGCCATAAAAAAGTTGAATTTAGACGAGTTAATTGAGTATGTTGCAAAGGCAAGCGGTTATAAAGATCATCTTTTAAACAATAAAAACAATGATTTAAAAATTGAAAACGAGGCGCGCTGGGAAAACATTTTAGAACTTAAATCTGTTGCCGAAGATTATATAAATATGCCAACGCCAAATGCTTTGGCTGCATTTTTAGAAGAAGTAAGTCTTATGAGTGATATTGACCAATATGAAAGCGACTCTAATTCTGTTGTTTTTATGACGGCTCATAACGCCAAGGGGCTAGAGTTTGATACGGTTTTTGTTGTTGGTATGGAAGAGGGCCTGTTTCCACACTCAAGATCGCTTTTAGAGCCAGCACAAATGGAAGAAGAGCGTCGCCTGTGCTATGTTGCAGTTACCCGAGCTAAAAAAAGATTATTCTTACTTTCAGCAACAAGCAGAACTTATTTTGGACAACTACAAACAAATCAAGTTTCAAGGTTTATATATGAAATTCCAAAAGAATTAATTGAGGAAGAAAAGTTTGGCATGGCCTGTCATTCCGGACCCCAATCCGGAATCTCAGGGGCTAAAACTGCTGGGATCCTGAATCAAGTTCAGGATGACAAAAAATACATCAAGCTTCGCCCCGGCGATAAGGTAATTCACGAGGTTTTTGGCGAAGGTATTGTAGTAAAATTAAATGGTACAATATCTGAAATTGCATTTTCAAATTATGGACTTAAAAAAATTGCAATTGATTTGGCACCGATTAAGAAAATTTCTTAAGAAATTTTCTTAAATTACAAATTATCAATTTTAAATCAATATCAAATTTTTCAATGTTTGAATAAATTAAACATTAATATTTCAATTCAAATTTCAAATTTATGAAATTCAAATTAATAGTAATTACAATCTTATTAGTAATTGGGGGTTGCTTTTCTGCAAGCATTTTATCATTTTACCGAGCAGGGCTAAAACGAGGGCAAGTTTTAGGTGCTTCAACTGCCAAAGTAATTCCTAATCAAATTATTGAAGACGGTATTTCTAAAATCGTTTATAGCAATGATTTAGTTTTAAGTAATATTTTAGACTCTGCAAATGTCAAAGTTTACCCAGAAGATAAAATGACGGTGTTGGTTCGTCCAGAACTCGGAATTGGCTCGACAATAGTTGTCCGTCATGCAACCAGTATTACATTGTCTGACCAAGACTTTGTTAAAGATGTTAGAACTTGGTCAGAGACTGTCGGTGATGTGTTAAAAGAAAATAAAGTTGTGTTAAAGAATTCAGATTTTGTAAATCCAGGAAAAGATACAATATTAGAAAATGGGATGAAAATAAATGTTATTCGGGTAAAAAAAGAACCCTCAGACACTGAAGTCTCAATTCCATATAAGACAAAAAAACAAGATGACCCAAATACTTGGTACGGATCAACCTCGATTCTTCAATCTGGACAAAATGGATCTAAAAAGATTGAATATGTAACAACATATTATAATAGACAATTTCACAGCAAAGACATTGTTAAAGAAACTACCATCAAAAACCCAACCATAAAAATAATCGGCATTGGTACCAAAAGGCGTGTTTTAAGCTCTGTTCGCGGAATTGCAACAGCAACTAATTTATCAAATGCAGTTGTTAGCGCAAATTACAAACGAGGCACTTTAATTAGAATTACCAACCTAGCAAGTGGGGTTTCAATTATTAAAACTGTAAATTATACATGGGGAACAGCAACTCCGCCAGCAGGAATAGTTTTAGATCTTTCTTGGTCAATTTTAGACGAACTCAAATTTAATTATGTGGGCAAAGGTCCAAGTGTTTTGGTGGAAGAGATTATTTAAGTTCTGCTTGCTCCGGGTTATAAACTAGCAATTTTTTTCCGATTGAAATATTTCCCAACTTATCCCGCTTAATAAGCAGAATTTTTTTATATTTTCTAAAAAGCCTGTATTGTTCTTCTTTCTGCGTTTCCATAAAACTCTTTTCAGGTTGTCCAGTCACGCGATCAACATCAAATACAGCCATGGGATAATCTTCTTTAACAAAACCATCAAATGTCTGAGGCGTTAAAGATTGATCCTTCTGTTGTTTGGGCAAATTGTCAATCAAAAGCTTTGCAGTATTAGCCCCGGGTATTTGATATTTACTTATTGATCCGTCTTCTTCAGCAACCAAAATATCAGACAAAAACACTAGCTTATTTTCATCTAAATCAATTAAATCAGCCATAGCAAATTTAAGTTCTGCCTGTTTTGTTTTATACTGAATAATCGCCTTCACCAGTCGCTTGACAAAGGCCTGAGCAGCTTTATTCTCGGACTCAGATGATCTTTCTGAAACTATTGTAGTTTGTACTGCTTTTGAAATCACCCAAAGGAATTTTAAATTATCAATATTCATATCTGCAAAACCTTTATATAAAACTTGTAAAAATACCCCATCTTCTTTTGCTAGTACGGCCAAGCTTGTTCGAAAGTCATATTTATCTAAAGAAATAGTCTTTACCCTACCTTCATCAAGGGGCAAAAACTTGTTGAACAAAATTCTGGTTTCAGTAGACCAACGAACAAGATTATGTTTTTGCTCGTCACTCGCTGGTATTCCAAATAATTCAATTGTTTTAATTATTAAATCCCTTTCTTCTTCTCCTGATAGCGGTTCAGCTATTATTCCCAGCCCTTGGACTAATATTTGTTCCAAGCAATGTGAATAATTTATATAGCCTATGGCCATTTCCAACTCAGCACTATCTAAACTATTCAAAAATATTATTGTATCTTCATAATGGTCTAAATCTCTAAAAACCTCTTTTAAAATAATTTGCTCTTTAACCCGCGCCTGTTCTTCAGGGTCAACATTTTCACCACTGGGTTTTATTAGTCTGCGACTAAAGACAGGTACATCAAATTTTTCTGACATATCTAAAAGAGATTGTTCTAAGTGAGCAATTAATTGTTCCTGCTCTTCAGATAAAATTTCGCCAGATTCTACTTCTGATGTAGCTTGTGTTTCAGTAATCATTATGCCTTTTAATTTTTTATAATTTAGCAAATAATACTCTATAATGCACTTTATGTCAATACAGTCCGACCTCCGATGTATATTAATGCTGAGGCTATTGACAGGCAAAGGCTAGTTTGATACTATTAGTATAGTCGTATTATTCCGACTACTATGAAACAAATAGAATCCTTGCAAAAACTTGGTTTAAATCAAAAAGAACAAGAGGTTTATCTTGCTCTTTTGCAAATGGAAAAAACTACTGCATATCAATTGGCTAAAAAGACAAATATAAAAAGACCAACAGTTTACGATATCTTAAACAGGCTTAATTCTCGCGGTTTCGTATTACAATCAAGTGAAAATAATAAAATAATTTATTTTGCCCAAGATCCTTCAAAATTATTATCAATTATAGAAAATCAAAAACAAGTGTTTCTATCTGATCTGCCTTATTTAAATTCTCTTTACAATCTAAAACCCTCTAAACCTAAAATCTCCTATTTTGAGGGAATAGAAGGAATCAAATATCTTTATGAAGATACTCTCACAAGCCTTAAAAAAGGTGATGAGATATTGGCCTATGTGGCCGAAGATGCAGTTAAATATTTTATAAAATATGCGGAAGAATATGTTTTAAGAAGAGTGCAAAAAGGGATAAAGCTTCGCGGTATATATCATGACGTGCAAAAAATTAAACAGCACTTAGAAAAGAATAAAAATGAATTGCGAATATCTAAAACAATCAATCCTAATACTTTTCCAATGCACAATGAAATAAATATATATTCAAACAAAATGATAATTATTACATATTTTCCAGAACCTTTTGGCATTCTAATAGAATCAAAAGAAGTAATTGAAACTCAAAGAACAATTTTTGAACTCGCATGGATTGGGGCAAAAAGTATTAAAAAATAATCCTTAGTAATTTTGTTTTAGATCTTTCTTGGTCGATTTTAGACGAACTCAAATTTAATTATGTGGGCCGTGGCCCAAGTGTTTTGGTGGAAGAGATTATTTAGAAACAAAAAAGCGCCCCTGGATTATCAATGAAGATAATTTTTGAAGCGCTTTTATATCATTATTGAATCTTTAGCATTCACCACCGATTTTGTACATGCCTGTTCCGCAAACTGGGCAAACACCTTTAACAGCTTTTTTGCCGTTTTTCATTGTAACTGGTGTGCAATCTTTCATTTCTTGTTTTGCACGACACTTAACACAATATCCTTGTACCATTTTGTTTCACCTCCTCACTTTTTTGGCCTATCGGCCTAAAAATTAATCCTTTCAAAGCTAATCAAAGCTATATACTCATTCTAACATGCCTATTGTGCCTGTCAAGGGCAAAATAGCCTTGGACTTGTTTTTAGCCACGATTTAGGGTAAAATGAATTAGTAACCAGTAATGTGTAAATAGTAAAGAGAAGACTAAAAATAAATTTAGAAATGGCGCATTCGTCTAATGGTTAGGACACCAGATTCTCAATCTGGCAACACGGGTTCGACTCCCGTATGCGCTATTTTTTTATTTGAAAAGTAAACAAAAATCCCGCTATTACGCGGGAGTTTTTGTGTGAGGTGCACGATCTGAAGTTTCAGAATCGTATGAAGTTTCGGTATCGTACCGATCTGTTGGGTCTAATATATATTATTAAAAAATAGTTGTAAATATTGATATTTCAATATATTTGTGGACAAATATATTGAATTTTAATTTTTAAATTTTAAGTTTTAAATGAATTTTAAATTATGATTTAGTAATTGATAATTTGTTATTGAATTAAAATTTGTTATTTAAAATTTATAATTATTAATTAAAGTCCTGTGGATAACTTTGACAAAATGATATAAACTAGTACATAATGAATCAAAAGAAAAATATTATCTGATAATTTTCGACCCTACTTCAATAAATCTATGCAGAGCAAACAAGCTCGAATAATAATATTTTTTCAAATTTTTAATTTATATTTCTGATATATTATCTATTATTTATTATCTACCTATTATGAATGATTTAGAAAAACTTTGGAAATCAGTATTATCAGAACTAGAAATTCAAATATCAAAAGCCGAGTTTAACACTTGGCTGGGTGGTGTTTTTATTATTGATATTAAAGACAAGGTTGTTTATCTCGCTGTTCCAAATGGCTTTGCCAAAAATCATATTAGCAAAAAATATTATGACGATATTTTAACATTGATTAGAAAAGATAGGCCAGAAATTGAAAAATTAGAACTAAAAGTAACCTCCTTAAAAAATCAGCTTCCAGATGAAATTCAACAAAACATCGAAGCTGTTCAGATAAATACTCAAAAAAGGACAGGACCAAAGAAATTCAAATCAAAGTATACTTTTGATAATTTTATTGTTGGTGAAAGCAATAAACTGGCACACGCTGCGTCTTTAGCAGTGTCAGAAAAACCAGGAAAAAGATATAATCCTTTGTTTATTTGGGGAGGTGTTGGCCTTGGAAAAACCCATCTTATGAACGCTATTGGCAATGCAATATCAACAGGATTTAAAAATAAAAAAACAATATATGTTTCCTCAGAAACCTTTATGAATGACTATATATCTGCGATCAAAAAAGGAGAGGGAAAAGCTGAGGATTTTAAAAATCACTATAGAAACGTTGATGCGCTATTAATAGATGATATTCAATTTTTAGCTGGAAAAATGGGAACTCAAGAAGAATTCTTTCATACTTTTAATGCGCTTCATCAAAAAAATAAACAGATTGTAATGACATCTGACCGACCACCAAAAGCAATTGATATGGAAGATAGATTAAAATCACGATGCGAATGGGGAATGATTGTTGATATTTCGAGCCCAGATTTTGAAACTAGATGCGCAATTCTGCGATCAAAAGCTGATATTTTAAAATTTACTTTTCCCGACGAGGTGATTAACTATATTGCTGAAAATGTATCTGAAAACATTCGAGAATTAGAAGGGGCATTAAATAGATTAATAGCTTATTTGGATCTTTATAAAAAAGAGCCAACAAAAGAAAATGTTGGACTTGCTTTAACAGGAGTTATAAAACCAAAAAATCCTTCTTTAGATTATGATAAAGTAATTGATGTTGTTATAAAGTATTTTTCTATTGATAAAAATAGTCTGCTTGGATCTTCTCGAACCAGAGACGTTGTATATCCACGTCAGATTTTAATGTATCTATTAAAAAACGAGCTTAATATATCAAATCCCCAAATCGCAAAGATGATTGGGAAAAAAGACCACACAACAATTATGCACGGGACGAAAAAAATAGAAGCAGAAATTAAAAACAACCCAACATTACAAAACCAAGTAACGGATATTAAAAAACTGCTTTATGAATAGAGAATCCTATTATAAATCCCAAAATAAATTTAGTATGATTTATGTGACTTATCCACAGGCCTGTGGATAAGTAAATAACAAACATTGGGGTTTCTAAAAGCTAAATCACTACTAAATTAATATTATTAATCCGACAAATTTAAAACAGACAAATTATATTATATTTCCAAGTTATACTTTTTAATCCACTTATTTCAGCCTTGTTATCCACAGTTTATCCACAATAAGATATAAGATGTGGGGTTTAGAATATAAGTTATACTAGTTTTCCACACCCCTTATTATTACTATTGTTTTATTTAATTATTTATGTAAATATAAAACAAGCTGTGGATAAAGTTATACGAATATAATACTACCAATAATACAAATTAATACAAATAATTCAGATAGTTTATATCAATTCGTAAAATATGTAGTAATAATTTATATAGGGGACGGAGGATTATATGAAAATTACATGTACTCAAGAAAATTTAAATCATGCATTAAATCAGGTAACAAGAATTGTTAACCAAAGAGCATCTTTGCCAGTTCTTTCTAATATATTAATTAGTGCTGAAAAAGATAGAATTAAAATTGCTTCAACGGATTTAGAAATTGGCATTTGTTTTTGGATAGGCGGAAAGATTGAAGAAAAAGGAGCAATTACTGTGCCAGCTAAAATAATTTCAGAATTTGTTTCAACTTGCACTGATAAAAATCTAAAACTTATCTCTAAAGGCACAGAACTAAAAATCGAATCTGTTACATATAAAGCACAGATAACAGGTATTGATGCAGATGAATTCCCTTTAATTCCAGAAATTAATGAAAAGCCAATTGCAATAATTAAAACTAAGACTTTAAAAACTGCTATTCCACAGGTTTTACCAGCTGTTTCTCTAGATGAATCAAGGCCAGTTTTAACCGGGGTTTATTGGCAGTTTAAAGAAGGAAATATTATTTTAGCTGCTACTGACAGTTATCGTTTAGCAGAAAAGACAATTACTCCAGTAAAATCTCAAAAACAAGAACCAATAATTGTACCATTTAAAACAATGTCAGAAATTGAAAGAATGCTTTCTCAAACATCTGCTGAGGAAATTGAAATTTCAATTGCAGAAAATCAAATAAGAGTATTGATAGGTGATAATTGTGAAATAATTTCTAGATTAATAGAGGGCGCATATCCAGACTATTTACAAATATTACCAAAAAGCTTTAAGATAAATACTAAAGTTGATAAAAACGAGCTTAATAATGGCTTAAAAATGGCGTCTCTGTTTGCTCGAGAAAGTGCAAATAATATCAATATTGATTTTAAAAAAGATCTAATTGAGATTGCAGCTGAGGCAGCACAGGTTGGTAATATTGACTCAAAAATAAAAGTCCAGGCTGAAGGAGAAGAAACTAAAGTATCATTTAATGTAAAATTCTTTTCCGACGGTTTAAGTGTAATTGAGTCAGATGTTATATATATTGAAGTTTCAGGGAGTTCAACGCCAATAAAAATAACTGATCCTAATTCCAAAGATTTCTTTTATATTTTAATGCCTTTGCGCACGGAATAATGCAAAATCCTAAATAACAAGATACAAATTTCAAACAAATTTAAAATTCCAATTGTTTTAATATTTGTAATTTGGTATTTTGTTTGTATCCTTGTTTCTTGGAATTTATGATTTTAGAATAATTTGATTTTTTATTATAAGTGTTATTAAATAGAAATAAGGTAGTTTAAATCTAATAATAATTTTTAGATATTAGATTTAAATTTTTAATTAATAAATTTGATATTTAATTTTGATTTAAAACTTATTTATTTAAAATTTAAAATTATTTTAAGGAGGGAATTGTGTCTGATGCAGAAAAAAAGGTAGATGAAATTTTTGATGAGCCGGGTTCTAAAAAAGAGACAAAAAACAAACCTGATTTACCCAAAGGCCATTTGCCAAAATGGTTAAAAACCACACTTCTAATTGTTATAGTTTTAGCTTTGGCAGGCTTTGCTTATTGGCTCTATCGGGTCAATTGGAACCTTGATACGGCAGGAACAAAAGATGGTGGTAAAACTTCAGAATGTCCTCTAACCGGACTAAAAACCACAAGCGCTTTATCTCAAAATAGGCCGGTTGGTATTATGATTGAAAACTCAACCGATGCTAGACCACAATCAGGATTATCAAACGCAGAAATGGTATTTGAGGCAACAGCAGAGGGCGGAATTACTAGGTTTTTAGCAGTTTATCAATGTCAAAGCGCAGTAAAAGAAATTGGACCAGTTAGATCTGCTAGAATATATTATGTTGACTGGGCAAAAGGACTAGATGCTTTATATGCTCATGTTGGCGGATCACCAGACGGACTAGAAGAAATTGATAGTTTAAATGTTGCTGACTTAAATCAGTTTGCGCTTGGAAATTACTTTTGGAGAACTTCAAGCAGAGTGGCCCCACACAATGTTTATACAACTCTGGAAAAACTTTATGACGCTGCAAAAAGCAAAAACCAAGACATAACAGGAAAGATTGATTCTTGGAATTACAAAAAATCAAAAACCGATGATTTAACTGTTAAGGTTGCAACCTTAAAAGTTTCTTTTTCATCAATTGGTTACAATGTTGTTTGGACATATGATGCAACAAAAAATCAATGGCTTCGAGCATATGCAAACGGATCAAAAAGCACGGATTTAAATAATAGTTCACAGATTACAACAAAGAATATCGCTGTTGCTTTTACCTCAATTTCAACCCGATCTGATGGCAGGAAAGATCTTGTTACAACTGGAACAGGCGATGGGAGAGTATATATTGACGGCAAAGAAGTTAAGGCTACATGGAAGAAGAAAACAGCCTCAGATATGTTGAAATTTTATAATGCAACAACTGGCAAAGAAATTGATTTTAATGCAGGTAATACTTGGATTGAGTTTGTAACAAGTTCTGATTCTGTCGTATACAGCGGAAGTTAAACAGAAAATCTCAATTTTCAAGCGCCAATGATCAGTCAATTCTCAAATTATAATGTTCAAATTCATAATTTGATATTTAAGCATTAGTCATTTTTTCGACATTCTTCATTCTGTTTTTGACATTAAATATTTATAAATTCTATTGACATTTATTGTCAATTAACATATAATCTAAATAATCTAGAGAGATCTGGATTATTTTAAGCCTTTGGTTTGCGATATTCAGTCATAAACTAAAGCTTGTCTCGTTTTGCAAATACAAAACGGATGTACCTTAAAAGTTAGTTTAATATAGTCATTTCGAAGGAGCAGGCGACTGAGAAATCTCAGAGATTTCTCTCCGTTGGGCTGAAGGCTACTCTTTGCGTCTCGAAATGACACAAACCCTTGTCATTCCTGCCCCGTTTCGTAAAGCGGGGTAAACTTCGGCAGGAATCCAATGTCCTTGTCATTCTGAACTTGATTCAGAATCTCATATAAAGAAATTACTGAGATTCCGGATCGGAGTCCGGAATGACAAAGAAAGATAAGCGAATGACAAATTGATATTTCTCTTGTCCTCCGAAGCGTATGCGAAGGAGGAAGCATTTTTGCTGGTTAGTAGATAAGTTGGAAGAGATGAGATATAAGAAATGAGATTAAAACCTTATTTCTAATTTCTTATCCCTTCTTTCTTGTCTTGTACCTAGCAAAGTATCGCTAGTAATCCGGTGGCCCAATGAGCTACCAGTCATCTGGGAGGATGACAATCATGTCAGAGACGCAGCATCAGTATGCAGACCTGACGTGCCCGGTGTCGAAGTTTGGCACCGGTTCTGACGGGCGGATTCAGTTTCCGCTCGGCCGTATCCCGACCCGACCGGGTCGGTCGACCGTTAGGCGCCACGGAATGTCATTCCGTGGCCACGACGACCCCCAGCCACCCCCGCGGAGACATTTCTCCTCGGGTTGACATAGCCGCACCTCCCTTCATAGCAGTCGTCACTAAAGAATCCCGCTCGATTGCTCGGGTAGGGAAAAGGGAGTGTCGCAGATGAAAGATCTTTTGTCGATCCGTGGTAACAAGGGAGCCGTTGAGGCCCAACTTGCTTCGGATGGGAGAGATCCGCTGATTGTTATCGCCGAAATTGACGAGGCCTACAGAACCTCGCCGGATCCGGCACTGACGACGCTCAGGCGGACAGTGTGCAAAGTCGCGAAGGTCGCGACTCACGTCACGGCTCCGGCTGTGATCGTGACGATCGCATCCCGCGCTCGCTAGTCGGCGAAAGACCGCTTCGGACAATACGACCCCTGGGGGCTTATAACCTCCGCCTGACCAGGGCAATAGGGTCGTCATCCGCAAAGAAGCGGTTGTCGAACGAACAGGCAGATGCATCCATGACGTGGAAGTCGTGAGGTCCTACAGCGAAGATTGCTGTGGCGTTACGACGATTGGTGCACCCGCGTTTGCCTGTTCTGCCATCATCCCAGAATCTTTGGGATATCTAGGTTTTGACGCAGGGTCGGGATCCCCCGGATGGCCCCTGTGTCGGCTCTGGGCTGGCAACTACCGGAAAGATCGCGTTGTAAAGAATGTCGTAGCGATCGTGTCTGCCAGTCCATGGGTTTTCAGGCTGGGACATTCGGGAAGGACGGACGCAATCCTGCAGAGGGATCCTTTTTGCCCAGCCGCCTATTTCACGGGTTCCGTAGTCAATCGCGGAATGGTCGCGTGTCGCAACAGGGGACTCTCCCAACCCCGCCCGCCGTCTGTACGATTAGTGGCCGAGTCCTGAAAAATCACTTCGTGATCTCAGGATTCCTTAGCCCGCGACCCTAGGTCAAAGGCCACCTTCAATTAGTTGTCAGCTTGGCGCTCGCCAAATCTAGTCATCCCTATGGGATGAGTTATGGCTTGAGCACTAGCTGTTGAGCAGTGGGTCACCGAGCCCAGCCCGTCTATGCGGGTTGTTCGTCGGAAGACGAGTTGGACGGTGACCCGCACCATGGGCGGAATGTATTTCTATTGGAATCAGCAACACACGATTCCTTGTCGGAATACCTCTTTCGCCCCCCCAAAACCTTCCCGCGGTGTATAGACCAAGAATTTAGATCATCCCTTGTGGATGAACCCTGAATCTCTAAAATCTATGCACCGCGTTGCCGTTTATAAAGGTCTACCAATTTACCAATTAGTACTAATCTTACAAATAAAAAATAAATTAGTAAGATTTGTAGAGATTAGTAAATAAGGAGACCATTTGCTTGATAAATACAAAAAAATGTTCTATAATAAATAAAGCTAAATTAAATATAAAACATGATCAACGAGATTACTAAAAAATACTTAATCAAAAGACCCCAAATAAACCCTGGGGATATTATTCGTGTGCATCAAGAGGTTATGGAAGCAAAAAAGAAAAGAATCCAAGTTTTTGAAGGCATGGTTATTCGTGTTAAAGGTGGTAAAGGACTAACTTCAACTTTTACAGTTAGACGCGTTAGTTTAGGAGTCGGGGTTGAAAAGATTTTTCCACTTCATTTGCCAACAATCAAAAAAATCGAAATTAAAAAATCTTCAAAAGTTAGACGCGCAAAACTTTATTATCTAAGAGACCTAACTGGAAAAAGAGCTAGACTTAAAGACAAAAAATTATCAAAAGATGTTATTGATATGATGAGCGCAATTGAAGAAGAAGCTTCAATGGAAGATACAAATTCCAAGAAACAAGAAACAAAAAATGATCAAGATACAATAACTCCTGAAATAAATTCTGCAAATTTAAACGGGGCAGGCAAACAAATGCCAAATCCTAAATCTCAAAACGAAGATAAAGCGCAAAAATCAGACGAGAAAAAGCCTGAAGAAAAAAAAGAAGTAAAAACAGAAGACAAATAAACCATTGTTCGACTCCTCAAAGAGGGTGGAGAACTATTGTTAAAAACTTCTCCACGCAGTCGTTATCACGACCTTGGTCGAAGAATATTAGATAGATATCCCGCTAATTGCGGGATTTTTTAATTGTCGTTTCGAAGGAGGAATGACTGAGAAATCTCAGAGATTTCTCGCCTTTGGCTCGAAATAACATATTTGATATTCATTATTAAATCATTTAATATTGACTTAAAATTGGAAATTTAAAATTTAAGCGATCTGAAAGTGAGCGACTATGACTTTAGGAAATTTGGGTGAGGATTTGGCAGAAAAATATTTACAAGAAAATGGTTATAAAATCATTGTTAGAAACTATAAAAATAAAATTGGCGAAATAGATATTATTGCACATGATGATAGTTTTTTGGTTTTTATAGAAGTCAAAACCAGAACTAGTACCTATCAGGGTTTGCCAGCCGACGCGGTTAATTACAGAAAACAAAAAAAGATAATTAGAGTTGCCCAATGGTATTTGCAGGAGAAAAAATACACAGGAAAGTGGCGGATCGATGTTGTATCGATTTTGGCTGACATCATGGGAATCTCGCCAAAAATAGAATTAATAAAAAATGCAGTTATAGATGTTTAGTTTTAAACCATTTTCTGCTATAATTAAGAACAGGAAGGAAAAAAATGGGAGAAACAACTGGGGATTTAATGCATAGTGATTTGCACCCAAAACATAATTTGGGTGTTGATCTTTTTGAGCCGACAAGACCAAGATTTTCGGAAACTCAAACCCAAAAAACCGCTTTTGAAATAGCTTTTGAAATAGCTGAGCAAGAAATAAAAAGCCGGGGTTTCGATTTAAGACTGCAACGCGAGGCTGAAGAGCTTCGGCTTCCTGGTTTTCTAAGGAGAAGAGACGGAGTCTATCATTTATTATTAGATAATCCATTTACCTCGCCCTTGTTATTACTAGAGCAAGCCGGAGAAATAAACAGTGAATTATTAACAGCATATTTTCATCAGATAAATAATTTTCTGCAAGAGAACAAAGAAGAAATTAAGTTGCCCTGTTCTGGCAATAGATTTGTTGTAATTGAGGGTTGTTTGGTTGAGGCAAAACAATATCTAATAACAATGCAAGAATTATTAAGAAATACAAATGAGTAAAATCCACCTAGCTAAATCCCAGCAAAACACGGATCGTCACAAGGCGAAGGTTTTTGACAATGTTAGAGTTAGGATTGCGCCATCGCCAACTGGGTCATTTCATGTTGGTACGGCACGAACAGCTTTATTTAATTATCTATTCGCTAAAAAACACAGAGGCGAATTTATTTTGCGTTTTGAGGATACTGACAAGGAAAGATCTAAAAAAAAATTTGAAGAAGATATTTCAGCGGGACTAAAATGGCTAGGTCTTAATTGGGATGGAGAAATTAAATATCAAAAAGATCGCTTAGATATCTATCAAAAAAATATTGATAAATTAATTAAATCTGGCTCAGCTTACGAGAAAGATGGGGCTGTTTGGTTTAAAATTCCTACTAATCAAATTATTGAATGGGATGACTTAATCCGCGGAAAAATTCAGTTTAACAGTAAAAATGATAAAGATTTTGTAATTGTAAGATCTGACAAAACGCCTTTATTTGCCTTGTCTAATGTAATAGATGATTTTGAAATTGATAAAGTTACCCATGTTATTCGCGGCGAAGATCATATTTCCAACACTCCGCGCCAGATTTTAATTGCTAAAGCCTTGGGCTACAATGCTGATTCTGTGCACTATGCTCATTTGCCGATGATTTTGAATAAAGATCGATCTAAAATGTCGAAAAGAAAAGATCCGGTTTCTCTAACTCGCGATTTTAGAGATATGGGATATCTGCCTGAGGCAATGTTTAATTTTATGGCGCTTTTGGGATGGAATCCGGGCGAGTGTTGCGAGCCCGCCTCGAGTATGTCTGAGATGCCCCGATCTAATTCAGAGATAATGTCAAAAGATCAGACAATTGAAAAGTTTGATATTAAAAAAGTTGGAAAGTCGCCTGCTATTTTTGAAATGGAAAAATTGGATTGGTTAAATGGACATTATATCCGAGATATGAAAGATGAGGAGCTATATAAAATTGCAAGGCCGTATTTTAACAATTTGTCATTTCGAAGAAGCAAAGCGATTGAGAAATCTCAGAGATTTCTCGCTAACGTCTGCCTGCCGGTAGGCACGGCTCGAAATGACAGTGGTATTTTAGGTGATAATTTTAACATGAGGGTTTTAAAAACCATAAAATCTCGGTTAAAAAACCTGAGTGAAATTCCTCAGCTTTCAAAGTTTTATTTCGAAGTATCTGACTACAAAAAAGAGCTTTTAGTATTTAAAAATTCTGATCCGACAAAGACTTTGAAAGGGCTTGAGGTGGCGCTGGCATCTTTTGAGGGTCTTGGAGATAAGGGTTGGCAATTACAGGAAGATATCAACAAGGCGTTGTTGGATGTCGTGGAAAAAAATAGGCTTTCAAACGGTGATGTTTTTTGGCCAATTCGAGTTGCTCTGTCAGGATTAGAGCAGTCACCCTCGCCAACAGAAATTCTTTGGGTTTTGGGAAAAGAGGAAAGTTTGAGCAGAATTAGGAAAGGGATTAAGTTGTTATCTTAAGGTTAATAAGGGGGAAAATGAATAAAGTTAAATATCTTTTAACTTATCGTTATGCAGAAATAATTCATGATTTGACTGTTCAATTTTCCCAGGAATATATTTTAAGTAGCTTAAGTTCCTTAAGAAACCTAAGTTTAGAAAAAAAGCCGGATTATAGAACAGCCGATCAAATGAATCAAGCCGCCCGAAGCGGTAAGCAAAATATCGTTGAAGGAGTCAGTAAAGACAATGTTTCAACCCAAGGAGTAATAAAACTGCTCGGAGTTGCCCGGGCTTCGTTTGAAGAATTATTAACTGATTATGAAGATTTTTTAAGACAAAACAAAATGTTGATTTATGTTAAAGGCGATCCAAGAGTTGGGAAATTAAAAAAACTTGCATATAAATTAAGCGACTTAAGAAACTTAAGTGGCTTAGGAGAACTTATTACTAAGCCAAAATTATTTAGCAGTCCTGAAAAAGATGCAAACTTTCTATTAACGCTTTGCCACATCGTAAGTTATTTATTAGATAAACAGATAAAGGCCGAAGAAGATAAGTTCATTAAAGAAGGCGGATATACAGAAAAACTTGCAAAGAAAAGAAGGGAATATAGAGGATATTAAAAAATTGCCGGACTAGGATTCGAACCTAGATAGGCAGATTCAGAATCTGCAGTCCTACCATTAGACGATCCGGCAAGAAAACCCTTTTACCATTGTCATTCCTGCCCCGTTTCGTAGAACGGGGTAAACTCCAGCAGGAATCCAAGATAGACAACCTATCATATAGATTCCGGATCAAGTCCGGAATGACAATATTATTTTATCAATTTTTGAGCTCAATTACAATTTTATGTGGCTTCTTCTTGTTTTGGTTTTTTGATTACATCTGCTTCTGTTGGCCAAAGAAGTTTCCCGTCCCAATCATAAATCGGAACGATTTTTGATTTATCAACCCCCTGAACCATACATCGAGAGATATAATTTGTACATTGCACAACCGTCAGGAAAACTCCATTAGGATCCTCATTTTGGGCATTACTAAAATTATATAACTCGTCTCCATTAGTTTTACTAGCTCTGCTTTGGATTTTTTCAATTTCTTTTTCAATTTCTTCCTCAACTTCGGCATTTGAAGTGGCATGAATCATCTTTTTGTAATACTCAATCGAGGCATTTGCCTCTGGATCTCCGCTTCCCAATTTTTCTCTTACTTTTTTTAGATAATCAATGATACTTGAGCTACTAAATGTTGAAGCTAAATACAAAACTACACCATCGATTCTATGTTCCTCGTCATTAAAAGTTTGAACAAAATTCTCTTCAACGTATTCAGTTGGATTAGTTTTTTGGAATAAATAGATTGGTGCAAATAATTCGCATGGTGCCGTGGGAACGTCATTGTCAACATGTTTTTTAACCTGAGAAGCCTACTTGATACTTGCATTGCCAACTAATTCAAAGATTCCCTTCTTAGGTTCATCTCTTTTTGATGAAAGAGATGTGGAATATTTAAATTCACGGCCATAAGACGTTCGTCTCTTGCCTTCGCCCAGCCACAATGGCCTCACTGCCCGTATTGTCGTACCTTGGATTATGATTGTTGTCGGATTATTTTCATCGAAATTGTTTTCAGGGAATTTGGCGATGATATGTTGGCGCATTCTCTCGGAGATTTTTGGCGGTTTTGATAATAATGCTTCGGGAATTTCTAATTCATTGGCATAATCAAATTCCCCGGCTTCTTTGTGAGCAACTAAACCTTTGTCAACCATTTGATTAATATCATTCTCTTCATTACGAGCGTTAATTTGCTCTGATAATAGCGGAGTATAATTTTCTGTTGATTGACTTTCTTCTAAGTTTGTCATTTTAGTTCCTGAGATTTTTATATTTTATTAGAAATTAGATTTTTTTTGAATTTTGGATTTTGGATTTCGGATTTTCACTCAAAGAGTGGCCTATAGTCCCATTGCTTTTTTTGCATTATTATAAGTTTTTTCGGCAACTTTAGAAGCTTCAGTATTTCCAGATTCAATTACATTCCAGATCTCGTCTGGATTTTTTACCAGGTCATTATATTTTTCTTGGATTGGTTTTAATTTTAAAACCATTGCATCTGCAAGCGCAGGTTTTAGTTCAGAGTATTTTAAGGTTTTATTTTCATAATCTTTTAAAAATCGTTGATAAATATCATCAGTTGCAAAAGATTCCAAAAGATCAAAAAGATTTTTGACAGCTTTACTCATTTTTTCGCTTGGCCCAGTATCAGTTACGGCTGAGCCTATTTTTTTACGAATATCTTCTGGAGAATCCAAAAGCGCAATATAAGAATTTGGGGAATCGGTTTTTGACATTTTTTTGTTTGGATCACTTAAAGACATCACTCGCTTAAATTTTGTTAGCTCTGCTTTTGGTTCTTTAAAAACTTGTCCATATTTTTTATTAAATCTTCTGGCTAGTTGTCTAGCAAACTCAACATGTTGAACTTGATCTTCGCCAACAGGTACAATATCAGCATTGTAAAGTAAAATGTCTGATGCCATAAGTACTGGATAATCCCATAATCCCGCATTAATACTTTCTGGATTTTTTGCAGACTTTTCTTTAAATTGGGTCATTCTTCCAAGCTCACCAAAGGGTGTAATACAATTTAAATACCACATCAGCTGTGTGTGATATTGAATGTCGGACTGACGAAACAAAATAGATTTTTTAGGATCAATTCCGCAGGCAAGATAAATTCCAACAGTTTCTAAAATTGTGTTTTTAATTTGGGACTTGTCAAACGGAGTTGTAATCGCGTGTAAATCAGCAACCATAAAATAGCAACTATATTTATCTTGTAGTTTATTCCAATTATCTATTGCGCCAAGTAAATGGCCAATGTGTAAATCACCAGTTGGTCTGATTCCTGACAAAATTGTTTTTTTCATAAGTCTAATAACTTACCCCGAAGGGGTCCCTTTGGGACAAATAAATATAATCTTACTAATATATTAAACGTTTTTAAGTCATCAATCAAGAAATAGAAAAAAATATCTCATCTCTTATTTCTTATTTCTTGTGATTATGCTATACTAATCTCATACTATTAATTTAACCTATAGCTATTAGCTAATATCTTATAGCTTTTATTCCTATGCAAGCAATTTGGTTTACAATTATTTTACAGCCCTTATTTAATATTTTAATTTTTTTTTATAAATATCTAGGGCACGACATGGGAATGGCAATTATTGCCCTAACCATTATTATTCGCCTAGTTTTTTGGCCATCACAAGGAAAAGCTTTGCGAAGCCAAAAAGCATTATCAGAGCTTCAGCCAGAAATTGAAAAAATTCGAGAAAAATATAAAACAGAACCTCAAAAACAATCCCAAGAAATTATGGCGCTTTATCGCACCAGAAAAATATCGCCTTTATCAGGATGTTTGCCACTTTTAATCCAATTTCCAATTTTGATTGGTCTTTATTCAATTTTAAGACATGTTTTTCAAGGCAATAATTTTGATTGGTTGTATAAATTTATTTCAAGCCCTGGAAATTTAAATACCACACTTTTGGGACTTGTTAATCTCGCTCAACCAGAAAAAATTGTCATGCCAATTTTGGCAGGCGCAACCCAATTTGTTTTGGCTTGGATTTCTAGACCAAAAGCACAGCCGAAAAATCAAGATCCTAAAAAGCCTGGCGGATTTGATATGCAAGGAATGATGAGTAAGCAAATGATTTATTTTTTCCCAATTTTAATCATCTTTTTTGCCTGGAGTTTACCATCTGGCTTGGTTCTTTATTGGATTGTGACAAATATCTTTATGATTGCTCAGCAATACATTATCAATAAGCGAGGAGTTGTAGCTCCTAAGGTTGCAGTAAGTGTAAAAAAGAGATAAAAAGATAAAAAGGAAAACAGATGAAAAGAAAAAATATCTATTTATCTATTATTCTATTTTGTCTAATAATCTAACCCATGACTTTAGCGCGTAAAATTGCTCTCAATATGATCTTTCAAATTATTGGGAAAATGATTTATTTCGGTCTTTCAATCGTGATAATCATTTTGATTACCAGAGATTTTGGCGTAAATGGGTATGGAACATATAATATTATTCTTGTTTATTTGAGCCTTTTTGGTGTTGTCGCTGATTTTGGTCTTCAAGTACTATTATCTCGCGAGATTGCAAACAATAAAAATTATCATCATAGGTTTAGGGCGATTTTAGGTTTACGGATAACTTCAACAATAATATTCTTTCTCTTATCATTTCTACTTTTATTTGTTTTACCCTATGATCTAATAATTAAAAAAGGAATATTAATCTATTCGATCGGAATGTTTTTTTATATGCTTAACAATCTGATATTTGCATTTTTTCAGAATCGAATAGAAGTTTACAAAAACTCTATTGCTGAAGTAATTGGAAGAATAATTGTACTAATAGGTGTGGTTATTTTAATTAAGTTAAATCTTGGTATTTTATGGGTAATTTGGGCATCGGTGCTTGGTATGGTTATTGGTTTTTTTATAAACTATGGATTTATTTTAAAAAAGTTTTTTTTATATCCTGTCATCGATTTCAAGATTTGGAAAGCAGTTTTAAAAGACGCAATACCGCTTGCGATTGTTTTTGTTTTATATACTCTATTTTTTCAAATTGATTCATTTTTACTTTCAATTATTTCAATTAAAAACGTTGTTTTTGAGTTTTTAAAAGGAATGACAAATACACAAGCAGTTGGAATATATGGAGTCGCATTTCGAATTATAACTGTTGCAATGACATTTCCAGCTATTTTTATGACGCTACTTTTTCCTTTTATTAGTCGGTTTGTAAAAAATCATGACATAAAAGGATTAAGGCGATATTTCCAGTATTCAATAGATTTTTCATTACTTTTAGCATTGCCACTCATGGTTATTGGTGTGATTATTGCGCCTCAAATTGTATTTCTAATTGCAGGCAAAGAGTTTATAGCATCAGTTTTGCCTTTTAGAATTTGGTTTTTATCTCTTCCGTTTATATTTTTGTTTTCAGCAACTGGTTATATTTTTATGGCTTATAATTATCAGAAGAAGTTGATTCTGTCGTATGTATTTTATTTAGTTTTTAATATTGTTTTAAATCTTGTTTTGATACCTTATTTTTCATATTTAGGAGCAGCTGTTGCCACATTTCTAACAGAGATCTTGGTGGTTTTGGTTAATTTCCATCTTATTAAAAAGTATTTTAACCTTAGGGTTTCAGGAAAAAAGATTTCAAAACAGTTAATAGCAATAATTCCATCAGCAACTGTAGTTTACCTTATTGCGCTAAAATTTAGCAAAGGACTCAATATTTTTCAAACGGTTATTTTGACCGTTATCTGTATATTATTAGCTTATATTGTGTTTTTATTTGTCCTCTACCTATTAAAAGGAATTGATCAAAGACAAATCAAAAAAGTTTTTGCAAAATCTGATTAAAAATGTTTTTTATGAATTTTTTCCGAATGATTTGATTTTTATTTTATATAAATCACAGATTAGGTCTTGAAACATTTTAGTAAATTGTATTATTATAGAATCACAATATTGGGTAATAGTTAATGTGAGTAAAAACAATTTAATTTCTAACGGGGAAAAAGGAGGTGACCTTGTTCTCAAAAATAAAGAAACGCGATGGCCGCGTTGTAAAATTTGATGTCAGCAAAATTATTTCAGCTATTTTAAAGGCTGGTTCTGCAACTGGCGAATTTGATGAAAAAATCGCTAAAAAATTAGCAATGAGAGTTGTTGGTTTGGCAAATCAGATGATTGATAAAAAAGTTCCACTAGTCGAAGATATTCAAGACATTGTTGAAGAAGTGCTTTTAGCATCACCATATAAAAACACTGCCAAAGCTTATATTATTTACAGACAAAAACATTCTGAGATTAGACAAATTACTCAAAACGCTTCAGTCGATTTAGTTGATAGTTATTTAACCCAAATCGATTGGCAAGTCAAAGAAAATAGCAATATGTCATTTTCACTTCAAGGATTAAATAATTATATTGCTTCTGAAGTTTCAAAAACATATTGGTTAAATAAAATCTACCCGGCAGAAGTAAAGGCTCCATATTTAAATGGAGATTATCATATTCATGATTTGGGACTTTTATCAGTTTATTGTGTTGGCTGGGATCTTTTAGACCTACTTTCCAGGGGTTTTACCGGGGTTGAGTCAAAAACCAGATCAAAGCCTCCAAAACACCTAAGATCTGCGCTTGGTCAAATTGTTAATTTTTTCTATACAACTCAGGGCGAATCAGCCGGGGCGCAAGCATTTTCTAATTTTGATACACTTTTAGCGCCTTATGTTTATTATGACAAATTGGATTTTAAAGATGTAAAACAAGCCTTACAGGAATTTATTTTTAATCTTAATGTTCCAACCAGAGTCGGATTTCAAACCCCATTTACAAACCTGACAATGGATTTAACAATTCCAAAATATTATAAAAATAAAAATGTTGTTATCGGTGATGAAGTAAAAAATAAAAAATATAAAGATTTTCAAAAAGAGGCAGATGTTTTTAATAAAGCATTTATTGAGGTATTAAAAGAGGGGGATGCTAAAGGACGCGTTTTTACTTTTCCTATCCCAACATATAATATTACAAAAGACTTTAATTGGGATAATCCTGTTGTTGCTGATCTTTGGGAAATTGCAGCTAAATATGGGATTCCTTATTTTTCCAATTTTATTAATTCTGATATGGATCCAGAAGATGCCAGATCAATGTGCTGTCGACTTAGAATTGACAATAGAATGCTTGAAAAAAAGCATGGTGGCCTTTTTGGAGCAGCGCCACTTACTGGTTCAATTGGAGTTGTGACAATGAATTTGCCAAAAATCGCTTATGATTCAAAAGGTGAGAAAGAATTTTATAGGCGCATTGAAAAGTTAATGGTTTTGGCTAAAGAAAGTTTGGAAATTAAAAGAAAGGTTTTGGAAAGGTTTACCGAAGGTGGGCTTTACCCATATACCAAATTCTATCTCGCTGGTATTAAGAAAAGATTTGGTTCGTTTTGGAAAAATCATTTTTCTACAATTGGTCTTCTTGGTATGAACGAGGCAAGCTTAAATTTACTAGGCGTTAATATTGTAGACCCAAAAGGGAAGCAATTTGCTGAGAAAACTTTAGATTTTATGCGAAATAAACTATTGGAATTTCAGCGTGATACTGGTAATAATTATAATCTTGAGGCAACTCCAGCCGAAGGTACAAGTTATAGAATGGCAATTAATGATAAAAAAAAGAATCCAAAAATAATCTGTGCAAATGAGAGTGATTATAAAAAAGGTGCAGAACCATATTATACAAACTCAACTCATTTGCCAGTTGGGCACACTGAAGATGTTTTTGAAGCCCTAGATCATCAAGATGCATTACAGCAAAAATATACTGGCGGAACAGTTTTGCACATGTTTTTAGGAGAAAAAATTGATGATCCTGAGACATTAAAAGGCTTGGTTAAAAAAATATGTATGAACTACAAACTCCCTTATTTTACTTTTTCCCCGACTTTTAGTATTTGTTCTAATCATGGCTATTTGCCAGGTGAACAAGCAAAATGTCCAAAATGCAAAGCAGAATGCGAAGTTTATTCTCGGGTTGTCGGTTATTTAACTCCAGTTAGTCATTGGAATAAAGGAAAAAAACAGGAATTTAAAGATCGCAAAACATATAAGATTAAAATGTCGAAACCAGAATGAAGAATGTCGAAAAAATGACTAATGTTTAAATATCAAATTATGAATTTGGACATTTGGTATTGATTCGTCATTATGGTTTCTTAATTCTTAATTTTAAGCTTTTAATTTTAATTGAAATTTAAATGATAATTGATTAAATGATAAATTATTATTAAGTCATTTATTATTTGATATTGATTTAAAATTTGTTATTTATAATTTAAAATTTTCTTGTATGGTCATCGCTGGTCTTCAAAAAACATCTCTAATAGATTATCCAAAAAAAATATCAGCCGTTATTTTTACTCAGGGCTGTAATTTTAAATGTCATTATTGTCATAACCCAGAACTAATTAGATTTAAAAAGACTAGCGTATATGACCCAAAAGCTGTTTTGGAATTTCTATATAAACGCAAGAAACAACTTGACGGGGTGGTTTTTACTGGAGGAGAACCAACGCTTCAACCAGATTTGGCTGATTACCTCATGCAAATTAAAAAAATGGGCTATGACATAAAGCTTGATACAAACGGATCAAACCCAGCAGTTATAAAAACCTTAACAAAAGAAAAATTAATAGATTATATTGCAATGGATATTAAAGCGCCTTTAAAAAGGTATTTTGATATAACACAAGTCAAAACCGATATTGAAAAAATTAAACAGTCAATTAGGCATATTTTTGAGTCAACTATTGAACATGAATTTAGAACCACAATTGCTAAAACTTTTTTAAAAATTGAAGATATTTTGGGGATTGGTCAGTTTTTGTCATCCCTGCGGAGGCAGGGATCCAAGATAGAAAATATTACGTATTCTTTACAAAATTTTAGAAATACTGGAATTTTAAATCCAGCCTTTGCAAAATCAGAGAATTATACTGATGGAGAATTATCAATTCTAAAATCAAAATTAAATAAATATATCAAAAATATCAATATTAGATAATTTTATTCTTGTTTAAACCTCATTCCACATTACTCAATTCTAGTTTCTTTGACTTTTTATGATATTGTTGCTACGATTAAAATAAGTATAGAATATAGATTGAAAATAATTAAGTCCCGATATTTTGCTATAATAATACGCAGGGTGATCGGGATTTGGCTATCGAAGCCAAGGAGGTTTTATGGCAGATCAACCAACAGAAAACCAAAGCCCAACTCCAGCAAGTTCTGGCAAAAATGTCGGAATGGCGGTTTTGGCGTATTTCATCTTTTTTATCCCACTTTTAACTGATGATAAAAAAGATCCTTATGTTATGTATCATGTTAAACAAGGGCTTACAACAACAATTTTTTATGTTGGCCTAGGTGTTATTCAGGCGATATTAATACTTCCGCTATTCTTCATTCTTTGGATTTGGTACATTTTATGGATTGTTTTACTGGTAATTTGGTTAATCGGAATTATAAATGCTGCTACTGGGAAGCAAAAGCCCGTTCCTGTTATTGGAAAAATTGGAGAAAGCTTTAAATTTTAACCATTATCTTTTGGATGATTGCAGATTCACGCAGAATATACGCAGATCAACGCGGAAATAAATTTTGATATTTGAGATATTGATTTTTAATTTGAGTAAGCAGAAAGCGAGCGAACATGGCTAATCAAGCACAACAAAAAGGTCTTCCGCAGATTCCAAAAACATTTGTTGAAACAGCAAAAAAAATCCAAAGCTCTGTTAGGTTTCAGGGTACTGATTTTGTATATTATAAAAAGAATAAATATTGGTATACAGCCATAACAATTATGGGATTAGTATTTGTTGGCGTTAGTGTTTTGTTTAAACAATACACATTAGCTATAGCTTTGTTTGTAGGCTTTGCTGTAATAATTCAGCTCGCAAGTCGAAAACCAAATAAGTTTGATTGCTCGATTGATTCAGAAGGCGTTCATATTAAAGGCAAAAGTATTCCAATTCCTCATATTAAATCATTTTGGATTATTCCGGAGAAAATTGCCTCAACTCTTTATTTTTCAACTACCGAAAGATTAAAGCCAATGGCTTTTGTTCATATTGATAATAATGAGATAACAAGCGTATATAATTTTGTGTCAAAATATTTTGTTCAAGAACAACGAAGTTCTGAAGATGTATCAAACTGGATTTCGAGAATCTTTAAGTTCTAACCATCATCCCCAACACTATCGCAAAGAATTAACGGTATTTCATCTATACTACTAATTTACTAATAATACGAATATACAAATAATACAAAAGAACTGCAAAAATTTTATTAAAAGATTATCTTGGTTTCAAAACAGGGCATTTTTTGATATAATTTGGTAGGCAGATAATAAATCAAAAATTAGAAATATAAATTCTTGCCCTCATAGCTCAGCGGACAGAGCGCAACCTTGCGGAGGTTGAAGTCAGAGGTTCAAATCCTCTTGAGGGCGCTATTAAACAAAGGAGTAAAAATGGAAAAACAACCCGTGCTAAACCAATCAGGAGGTCAAGGCCAATCATCAAATCAAAAAGACACAAAAACAGCAGTAATCATCTGCTACGTGATTTCAGCAATAACTATTTTAACTATCATTATTGGACTAATTACCAGAAATCCTTATTGGGTGATAGCTGGTATTATTCCTGCGGCTTTTTATGAAGCTTGGAGAACCGAAGGATTTTATACTAAAACTGCTTCAGCTGCAATTGCAATTTTGGTGATTTTAGAGATTTTAGCGCTTATGGGAAAAATTCAATTTAACATATCTCAACTTTTTGATAACTCTTATGCCTATATAGCAGGTCAGGTAATTCCTTTGGGTGATATTCGTTATGTTTTTCCAATAATTGCAGTAATCTTATCAATCATGCTTGTTCGTAGAACATATGGAAAATATACCAAATGGCTTTCAATACTTTTAATCGCCAGTTCAATTATTTTACTTTTCATGGTTAATAAAGGAGCTTTGCTTCATACAATTCAACATTTTATTTACTAAGCTATTAATTTAGATTGGAGAGGTCGCATAGTGGACGATTGCGCTTGTTTCGAAAACAAGTATCTTGCTTTTGCAGGATCGTGGGTTCGAATCCCACCCTCTCCGGTGTATAAAAATCTGGAACCTTTGTTTGTTTTTTAAAGTATACAAAGGAGA
>CAYPSR010000009.1:0-28671 GCA_964413595.1 uncultured Candidatus Saccharibacteria bacterium | reverse complement strand
ATTTTAAAAATCTCTTCGGAGATTTTTTTCTTGTCTTTGAGCCCATTAATTATATAAACATTTTTATATTTTTTTGAAAGCCACAGGTAAGTTTTCCAGGCTTTTTCTAATTTTTTTTCTTGTTCATAAAGTTCAAAATTAAAACGATTTGTTTTGATTCGTTTTATGCAAACAACCGGAGGAACCTTAATAATAAAAGTTAAGTCTGGATAGATGAAATTTTTATTAAGAGAAATTAACCAGTTTTTATCCAAATCTATTGAACCAAATGCGATTGAGGAAAAGAAAAATCTATCAGAAATAATTGTTTGTCCTTTTTTGAGAACAGGTACAATAGTTTTTTCTAAATGATGGGCGCGGTCGGCAGCGAATAATAATTGCAAACAAGTGGTATCTGTTTTCCAGTCTTCTGAAAGTTGGCCGCGAATTATTCCACCGATTATATTATTTGTTGGTTCTTTGGTTGCGAAAGCTTTGTTTTTTATTTTTTTTAAATTATCTAACAAAAAACCTGCTTGCGTTGAAGAACCAGAACCATCAAGCCCTTCGATTGCTATAAGCATACCTTTATAAGGATTTTTTATCATAATCTTATTAAACAACATTTTTCTTATTTTTGAAAGCTTGATTTTAGCTTATTATTTTGATACATTAATATAATCATTAAAATATTTTTTAATTTTAGAAAGGATCCTCCCCTGCTAAAGCTATGGAGGATAAGGAAAAAATGACGACTAAATTTACTTATTCATTTTCAAAAGGAAAAACTGAAGGAAAAGGATCAATAAAAGATCTTTTAGGGGGCAAGGGCGCTAATTTGGCAGAGATGACAAATATCGGTGTTCCTGTTCCGGCGGGTTTTACAATTACAACCGAGGTCTGTAATTATTATTCAAAAAATAAAGAACTGCCATCTGGTTTTAAATCACAATATAATATTGCTATTTCAAAATTAGAAAAAGAAACCGGAAAAAAATTTGGTAATGAAACAAATCCACTATTGGTTTCTGTTAGATCTGGCGCAAAGTTTTCAATGCCGGGGATGATGGATACGGTTTTAAATCTCGGACTAAATGACAAAACGTTAATCGGATTAATAGAAAAAACACAAAATCCAAGGTTTGCATATGATGCATACAGAAGGTTTATTATGATGTTTTCAGATGTTGTTTTAGAAATTGAAAAAGCACTGTTTGAAGAAATATTAGAAAAATATAAAGAAGAAATTGGCGCTAAAAATGATACAGATTTATCTGACGAAGACTTGAAACTTATTGTTGAAGATTATAAAAAACTAGTTAAAAAGTATTATAAAGCTGGATTCCCTCAAGATGTTTTAAAGCAATTAGAAATGGCTAGAGATGCAGTTTTTAAATCTTGGGACAACCCACGTGCTGCAACTTATAGAAAATTGAATAAAATCTCTGATGATTTGGGAACTGCTGTCAATATTCAGGCAATGGTTTTTGGAAATATGGGAGCAAACAGTGCAACCGGTGTTGGTTTTACTAGAAACCCGTCAACTGGTGAAAAAGAATTTTATGGAGAATATTTGACTAATGCACAAGGAGAAGATGTTGTTGCCGGAGTTAGGACTCCAAAACCTATTGTTGAATTAAAAAAGGAAATGCCAAAACCGTTTAATCAACTTAAATCAATTACAGATAAATTGGAAAAACATTACAAAGATGTTCAGGATTTTGAGTTTACAATAGAAAATGGTGAACTTTTCATGCTTCAAACTAGAAGTGGGAAAAGAACAGCTCACGCGGCTATAAAAATTGCAGTTGATATGGTAAAAGAAAAAATGCTTTCAATAGAAGAGGCAATAATGCGGGTTGAACCAAACCAATTAGATCAGCTACTTTATCCAGTGATTGATTCAAAATTGAAATATGAAGTTGTAGCAATTGGTTTGCCAGCTTCTCCGGGCGCAGCAGTTGGAAAGATTTCATTTTCAGCTGAAGATGCAGTAAAAATGTCGGAACAAGAACCTGTGATATTAGTACGAACCGAAACTTGTCCGGATGATATTTCTGGGATGGATGTTAGCCAGGGGATTTTAACAGCGCGTGGTGGGATGACTTCTCATGCCGCAGTTGTTGCCAGGGGAATGGGAAAATGTTGTGTGGCCGGATGTGAATTAATCAAGGTTGATGAAAAAAGTAAAAAATTAAAAATCGGTGATAAGGTTTTGAAAGAAGGCGATTGGTTAACACTTGATGGATCAAAGGGTGAAGTCATAATCGGTAAGCTTGTTACTGTTGAACCAACGTTGAGCGGTGATTTTGGAAAGTTTATGGGCTGGGCAAACAAGATTAGAAAATTAAAAGTTCGTGCAAATGCTGATATTCCAAAAGACGCAAGCATTGCGAAAGAGTTTGGCGCAGAAGGAATTGGGCTTTGTAGAACAGAACATATGTTTTTTGAAACCAAAAGACTACCTTATATGCAAAAAATGATTTTATCTGATACCGAAGAAGAGAGAAGGAAAGCACTCGATAAGTTATTGCCATTTCAGAAAGCAGATTTCAAAGGTTTGTTTAAAGAAATGGAAGGTTATGCTGTAACCATTAGATTATTGGACCCACCGTTACATGAATTTTTACCAAAAAACATGGAAGACGCTCAGATTCTTTCTAAGAAAATTGGTATTGATACTAAAATAATTATGGCAAAAACAAATGATCTCCATGAGTTTAATCCAATGCTTGGTCATCGTGGTTGTCGTCTTGGGATTACTTATCCAGAAATTACGGAAATGCAAACTCGGGCAATAATTCAAGCAGCTTGTGAGCTACAGAAAACATCTAAAATCAAAATAGTTCTCGAAATAATGGTTCCGCTTGTCGGAAATGTAAATGAGTTTTTAAATCAAAAAGAAGTAATTGATAAAACTTCGAAAATCACCATGGAGGAAATGGGTGTTAAAATTCAGTATTTGGTCGGTACAATGATTGAAGTTCCTCGGGCAGCAATGATAGCAGATGAAATTGCTCAATTTGCAGATTTCTTTTCTTTTGGCACAAATGATTTAACTCAGATGTCAATGGGATTCTCTCGAGACGATGCCGGAAAGTTTATTAAAATATATATTGATGAAAAGATTTTTGACGCAGATCCGTTTCAAACGCTTGATCAAAAGGGCGTAGGGTTATTTGTTGAAATTGGAATTGAAAAAGGCAGATCAGTTAAAAAAGATCTTAAAATTGGAATCTGTGGAGAGCATGGTGGTGATTCTGATTCAGTTAAATTTTTTCATCGAGCTGGTATGGATTATGTATCTTGTTCACCATATAGAGTACCAATCGCTTGTTTAGCAGCGGCTCAGGTAGTTGTGGAAGAAAAACTATAATTCTTTTACCATATAACTATCTTTTAGTCTGTAACCTAATGATCTAAAATATGGGCGAACTCCGACTCCAGAAATAACTGCAATTTTTTTAAGTCCATTTTTTTTGGTAATTTTTTCGGCAGTAGCAATCATTTTTTTGCCATATCCTTTGTGTTGTGGGGATGTTTTTAATTTTTTAGAAACTCCAGTTTGCATTCCGTAAGTGTGAATTTCTCGTATGATTGCTGAGTTTTTTAAAATATTTAAATCATAATTTGGAGAAATTCTTAATCTTAAAATAGATGCTAATTTTTGACGGTCGTTAGTTTCGCAGGTTATAAAAAATTCTTTTCCTTCTGATGACTTGTATTTATCTACAAATATCTTTAATTTATCATTTTTAAAATTATCTTTTATTTGTCTACATCTAATACATTTGCATGCTAGATTTTCTTTTTTCATCTCGTTAATAATAACTTGTCGCAGATTGGTGATTTTTGCACCACCTGTTACTATTTCATTTGCAGGGATATCCCTAATAATTCTTTCAATCCTTATAAAATAGGGGATCATGCATTTGATTTTTTTAATCAGTTTTACCAGTTGATTTTTATTATATATCATTAATTTTCCTTCTTTGTAATCTTTATAAACTTTAGCTGATTTTACTATTGCTAGTGGATAAATTTTTAAATAATCTGGTTTATACTTTTTATCATTAAATATTTTCTTAAACATTTTTAAATCGCGTTTAAAATTTGATTTAGGCAAATTTAGCATTACTTGATATGAAACCTTAAAACCAGCATCTTTTAGTATTTTTGTAGCTTTTATATTTTCGAGATTTAAATGTCCACGCTTGTTATATTTTAGAACATCATCATAAATAGATTGAATTCCTAGTTCAACTTTCGTTATGCCATATTTCCTTAATCTTTTTATCTCTTCAATATTTATATAGTCAGGTCTTGTTTCAATTGAAATTTCGACAATTTTTGATTTAGCTTTTTCATTTTTTTCTTGTTGTTTTTCTAACGATAGATTTATCTCAGTTTTTTTTCTATTGCCGAAACTATTAGTAGCCCTAAACAATTCTTTTATAAACCAGAGTTGGTATTTTTTATCATAATAAGACCATGTGCCACCAACTATTCTAATATTAATTTTACTGACTGGATGGCCAATATCATATAAAGATTTTAATCTGGCTTGCACTTGAGTGTATGGATTAAAGTTGCAGAGTAGGGCACGGGCGACAGCCGGCTCATTTTTTAAATAACTTTTTGGGGTCCCCTTCTCAGTAGGACAGTAAATGCATTTTCCAGGACAATCATATGGTTTTGTTAAAACAGAAACTACAACAATTCCCGAAAGAGACCGGGTAGCTTTTAAGCGAAATAATGATAATATTTTTTCGTTTTCGCCTATCCCCTCTTTTTTTGTTATTTTACGATATTGTTTTAGCAAAAGATCGTTGGGAATAAATTGACTATTATTTTTCTTTGCAATTTCTCTTTGAATTGAATAAAGCTCTTTTTGGCTATGAATTTTATTATTTATTGCTATTAAAACAATTTCTCGCGCCAGCAAGTTCATCTTTGGATTTGATTTTCTGTAACTAAACCTTGTTGTCATCCTGAATTTATTTCAGGATCCCAGAAGCCCTGAGAACCCGGAGGAAGCTCGGGATGACATAAGATGCAAAATCTGTTATAATATTTTTATGATTCACAATAATGTAATTAAACAAACTAAAGCTAATTATAACCTAATTGCAAGCGCATTTTCAAGTAAAAGAGAATATTTAAGCAATGATATTTTATATTTCAAAAAATATATAATACCTAAATTTTCGGTTTTAGACCTTGGCTGTGGAAACGGCAGGTTGGTTGATATTTTAAATCCTAAAACCGAATATTTAGGTATTGATAATTCTAGCAAGCTTTTAAAAATTGCAAGACAGAAATATCCAAAAAACCAATTCAAAAATCAAAATATTTTAAAACTTAAACTTAATAAGAAATTTGACATTGTTTTTTCCTTGGCAGTTTTGCACCATTTGTCGGAAGAATATCATCTGGAATTTGTTCGAGCTGTTAAACAGTATCTTGGTAAAAATGGAATTATAATTATCTCTGTTTGGAAATTAAATAAAAAACAATTGGAAAGTGGGGAAAAACAATCAAAAAAAGAGATTTTAATCCCATTTAAAGATTCTGGGCAAAAAATATTAGCAAAAAGATATATTTATCAGTTTGATTTAAAAGAACTTGAAAATCTATTTGTGGAAAATGGTTTTAAAATATTAGAATCAGGAATTCAAAATCGAGGGAAAAGCCAAAACCTATATTTAGTTGCTACAATAATATGAAGATACAGCTATCGCTGGTTCTTTATAGTTTATAATATTTGACAAAGAGCTTGTGAAAATTATAAAGTAGAAATACAGGGGATTTTAAAGACAGAAAAGAACTAAGTTTATTTTAAATATTTATAAATATCTGGAGGGAACTAGATTATTTTAATCTACCCAATTTTTGGGATAAAGGAGAAAAGGATGATTGAACAAAGAACTGTTCCGAGTGAAACAACAGTTTCTCCCGGGCAGCCAGAGTTGAATATAGGATGTTTTGATTATTTAGATCTAAAATATTTTAATGTTTTACCTCAAACAAGAACAGATTTTTTTGAGGGTGAAGCAGAGGTTCTCAAGGGGTCTTTAATTAGACACGGGCTAAAAGGTAATTTAATAGTTGCAAAACTAGATACACAACATCTAAGGGTGTATGTAGATGAGTTTGCGCAATTTGTTGGTCAAAAGGTAGTAGATGATGAAAGTTTTAAGAGGGTGAGAGAAAATAGAAAAAATTGGCATTATGTGATAATTGCAGGTGAAAGAAGAACTAAAGCATTGGAATCGATGACTAAAAAAGAGAGAGAAAAGGCCTTAAGAGATAGTGGCGGAAAAGTTTTGTGTCTGGTACATGAAAATATCAGTGCTAAAGAAGCTTGTTTTTTACAAGTTACAGAAAATACCCAGGCGCCTGTTTCGCCGGATCGTGAAGCGTTTGTATATCAAAATCTTTTTCATGCAGAAACCATTGCCTCGGGAAGGCCGACAATTAAAGATTTTGCTGAACAGGTTTGTCGTACTACTGATAAGATTTCCGCGTCATTAGTTTTTTCTATGTTGCCATGGACGATACAGGAAGCAGTCCGTACTAGAATAATTGATCCTAAAACAAAAAGAGAAACTAAAAAAAGACAATTTCCTTATTCACACGCCGTGCTTTTAGCAAGATTTCAGGAAAGAACAAAGTATTGTATAAAAAGAGACTGTAAACACCAAATTACTTTGGGAGAATTATCAGCAGATGAATACATGGAAAAAAGGTTATCAGATTTAGACCAAGAACTTATTGATCATATGGCTCATATCATTAAGAATAAAATGAATTTAACGTCGGCAGAAACATATTTGAAGCATGAATTAGTAAAAGTCGACGGCTCTCAGCAAGCGTTTGAATTTACTTTAGACTTGATCCCAGATCGAATCGCAAAACAAGCTCAGACAATTAGAACCTTAAGTTCAGAATTAACTGCTGCACTTCAAACTTCAAAAGTATATTTGCAACAGTTGGAATGGTTGTATGGACAAGCACAGCTAAATGTGGAAATTGTTTCTCCTTTTTTAAACTTACAAAACCTAGAAGGTTTTCGTGTAATTGTAGAAATGCTTGATTTATTAAGGCCACATTTAGTAAAGCTAGTTAGACTTGAGGAAGAAAAGCAAGCAGCTCAAGAACTTTCTGAACAATCTGGACCAATTATTGAAAAAACATTGTATTTAGTTGATAGGTTGCAAGGGTCTTTGATTGAAGTCACGGATCAGCCAACTCTGGTTCAAGTTGGCTAATTTAATATTTAGGATTCAAAAAACCGACCCGTAGAAGGCCGGTTTTTATATTGGTAAAATTTAACTTCTGAGATTGCGAATTAAATCCGCAATGACAACTATTATTTCTTTTCTTCGGTTGCTGGGGTTGCTGGTTTTGCGCCACCATTTGTTTTTTTAACAACCATAAAGTAATAAAGAAGATCAACTAGCCAAATTAACCCAATTACGAGTCCGACAATCATTATTACCATCCATGTTGTTTTTTCTGGAAAATCTCTTTTTGAAAGATCAATTATTAAAATGATCCACCAAACTAAAAATGCTAAGCAAATTAAACTGTAAATCCAGATAAAAGCTAAAAGTCCTGCGCCGAGAGTTAATCCTACTTTTGCTGCAGTTGCTGCGTTTGCAGTGGCTTGATTTAAAGCATCTTGTGCTTGCTGGGCAGAATTTTGTAAATCCTGCAATTCTTGGGTTGATTGGGCCAAAAGTGTAAATAACATAAAACCTCCTTGCCCCGTAGGTGCGACACTTTGAGTCGAGGACCGTAGCCCTCGCGAAAAGCGAGCATCGTACTGGGGCTTGTCCGACCAGATGCGCCGGATCAATTTAATTTTTAAAATCTTAAACGATAGTTATTTCATCGTTCTAATTCAGAAGTATTGTTTTGGGCTTTATAAGTCAATGATATTAGACAAATAGATAAATGGAATATCAGATGAATAGGAAAAAAAGAAAATAGTTCTCGACTTCGCGTGAACAATATATTAAAATAGATATTGAAAATTAAAATTATAAAAAATTTAGAGAAAGGAAAAAATGAATGAATTACAAATTTCAACAAGCTTATTAACCTGGCTAATTATTCTTTGTGTTTGGTCAATGGTTTGGAAGGGAATTGCGCTTTGGAAATCAGCTAAAAATAAAGACCTTGCATGGTTTATAATTATGTTTATTATAAACACCGCTGGAATTTTAGAAATCATTTATATTTTTGCTGTTTGTTGCAGGGATAACAAAGAATGCTACAAAGATGATAAAAAAGAAAAATAACACAACGACATTTGCAAAAAAGTCGTTATATTATTTAGTGTGATTGCAATTAATAATAAATTATGAGACAAGAACCATTTCCTGGTAATCGAGAAGATAATTCATCAGATTTAGGATTTCAAAGCGAAAACCTGACTTTAGATATGGTTTTAAGAGAATGGCCAAACGTGGAAAATAATGATAGAGTACAAATATCTCAATATGGCGATACATTTGAAATTACAATTTTAGAAGACGGGATTGGCGGTCCCTACAGGGGCGCTCCGCTATATTTAGCCCCCAGAGTTCACAATTTTAAAATGAGCGGATTTGATGCAAAATATGACAGAAACCACTTTTTAACTTCAGACGAAAATGCATTACGGGTTGAATTGATGCGTCTTCATGTTCAAAGAACAGAAAACGGAAGCAATACTTTGGTCGGTTGGCAGGGGCTTGGCTTTGCTGAGCCAAGGAAAACTTTTCGTGGTTTGCTAAATCGGGCGCGTGGTGTTTTTGATATCCATGATCATCTACAGGAACTAGTAGAAAAAGATTCTGTTGAAATTATGATTCAACATCAACAAAATCAATGGCTGCATTGGTTATTGTGTAAAAATTCTGATGACTTACATGAATTCCCTTTTCATGCTCAGAGATTTTTGCAGTCCATTTTTGGGGATATCCCCCCAGAATTAACACTAGCTTTCCAAAATCCAGAATTATTAGAGTATGGATTTCGTATGCCGATTTTTGATGACCAATTACCAGTTTTTGAAGCATATTATCAGAATATTATTGAAACCGAAGAGCAATTAAAGCGAGTTCAGGATGTTGTTACCGGTAAGGCTGCAAGAAAAAAAAACTTAGCGAGTAAAATAACATAGTGAAAATTATAACTTGGAATTTAAATGGTCTAAAATCTAGTTTAAAAACTAACCTGCTAGAATTTATTGAAAAATATAATGCAGATACTTATTGTTTTCAAGAAATTAAAATTTCAAAAAATCAAATAGAAGATCTATCAAAAAAATTAGTTCACAAACATTATAAACCATATTTCTATTTGTCAGAAAAAAATGGTTATTCTGGACTTTTATCGTATTCAAAAATTGAACCGAATAATATTATCGAAGGAATTGGAAATGAGGAATTTGATAGGGAAGCGAGAGTACAGACTTTGGTATATGACAAGTATTTTTTAATAAATGCCTATTTTCCACACACTAGTCGCGAGTTGGCGCGTCTCCCATTTAAATTAAAATTTAATCAAAAATTTGAGAATTTTTGTAAAAACTTAAAATCTCGCCCTCCTTCGCAGAAGCTTCGGCGGGCAAGCAATCCCCTACTAATTGCTGGAGATTTTAATGTTGCTCATAAGGAGATTGATTTAAAAAATCCAAAAGCAAATAAAAATAATGCTGGATTTACATTAAGCGAACGAAAATGGTTTGATAAGTTCCTTGCTGATGGTTATATAGATGTTTTTAGATACTTTGACAAAAGCTCAGGCAAATATACTTGGTGGAGTTATCGAAAAGATGTTCGGGCAAAAAATATTGGCTGGCGAATTGATTATTTCGTAGTATCAAACGAACTAAGATCAAAATTAAAATCCTGTCGAATTTTACAAAACGAATTCGGTTCTGATCATGCCCCTGTTGAAATGGAAATTGTTATTTAGTTTTATATTATAGACTGATGAAAAAAGATGATATAATAAATTTAGAGGAATATAATGACTCAAAGAAATAAAATAATTATTTTTATAGTTTTTATTATCGTGGTTTTGTTAATCCCGATTTTTCATTATTTAAACTCAAGATTTTATATATTTGCAGATATAATTGGTCCAAAATACACACTTTTTTCTAAATCCCCGCTTGAGCCGGTTTATACAAATACTATTCCAAAAAAGTCAGAAATTATTAAAAATAATGGAAAAGTTTCAAGTTTTACAGCCAGAGGCGAGACAGAGCCAATTACTTTTTCAGTTCGTCCATATATTAATCTTGGTTTAGTGCAAATTAATTTATCTGATCTTGTCAGCGGAAAAAATAAAATCTTAAAGGAAAATATTGATCTTAGAAATATTAAGACATGGGAACAATGCGGGCCTAGGCCGGGCGCAAATGCAGATTGGATAAAATCATGTAATAACCCTGATGTCACAATGGCATATAATATTCCTGAATTGCTTGTAAAAGATAACGAGCAAGATCTTCAAGCCGAAGAAAAAGGTTGGGTCCAAGCAGATAAAAAATACCATGCTCCTGTTGTCAATGAAAAATTTCGCGCTGACTTGAAAAAGGGCATAACGCACACTTTCTATTTAAGCATAAAAACACCTAAAAGTACTCCAGCTGGTAATTACACAGGTACGGTCACTTTTAAACCGCAAAACGCTCCTGGTCAGAGGTTTTCTCTTAAGCTTAAAGTTTTGCCATTTGAATTGCCAGAATCAGAAAAGGAGATTATTTTACATTTGACGCAAAGATTGGCAGATCGTGCGGATTTTGGGTTTGCTGATATTGGTAAGGAAAAGTATGAGCAATATCTTGATATGGTGCGGGAAGCTGGAGTAACAAGTGTGGTTTTGCTTTTTGATCCGAGAAAACCCGTCAAGGGCGAAATTGATAATTCTGTTGAAAATCTTACATGGCTAGTTGGGAAAATAAAAGAAAAAGGTTTCCACGGAACGCTTATTTGGCGTGGTAGTATAAATAGTAAGTCTGATCAAATTAGGCGAAATCTCGCTATCCTAAAAAATCAAGGTTTTAATGTTTACGTTTATGGAAAAGATGAACCAAATGATGCAACCAAAATGAAACAAGGACTTGCGATTTCCAAGCAAATTCATAGTGCTGGTGGGAAAGTTACAACATCCATTAAAAAACAATGTTCAGATGTTTTATTAGATCCAGCTAGTTCAATTTATAACTTGGCTGGTGTTAGGCCAATAGAAAAAATGGATTTGCCAATTTATCAGATTACATCTACTTCTACGTCTAGCTGTAGTTTTCGTAATGCAACAAGTGGTTCTGGCACGCAAACTGTTGCAGAATATATTACTGGTCTTCAAAATGGTTCTATTAAGAAAAATTCTAATAAAGAATTTTATTATTTTCAGATTTGGCCGGAGCAAATGGGTCAGGTTTATTGGACAAAGCCATCTTATGTTAGAACAATGGCAGGGTTTTTTCTTTATAAAAGCGGGCTTGACGGCATCGTGCCTTATGGGTTAGATAGTGTATATAGAACACATGGTAATAAAGAATATGATGATTTTGACGCGGCTTTAAAAGATTTTCGTGCAGTTTATCGAACGCAACAAGGTTTTTTAAAAACATTGCAATTTGAGACATTTCGCGAAGGAATTGATGATATGCGTTATTTGACTAAGTTTGATAATGTTTTAGCACAGCTACGATTAATAAAACCAGTAACGGCGACTAAGATTAAATTAGCCGTTGATAAGAAGTTAAAAATATATACCTACAAAGGTGCGGGTAAGCAAGATCCAAGAATAGCGTCAAATAATGTTAATCAGGTCAATAGAAAATTCATTGCAGATAAAATTGTTGAAATTCAAAACCTACTTACTGTCAAAGAGAGTATTATAAAGAAAAAGCAACCGCAACAAAATAAAATCAATCCGACCCTAAAATAAATTAAAAAATAATCTGTTTTCTAAGATGTTCTATAATCTTTAATTGGGTTAGTAATTGTTTGATATTATCATAATTTAATAATATCCTAAATTAAAATCTCATTCATGTTTGTGCTATACTAAAATTATGGAGAAAGTAATTCTGTTTGGTGGAATCGCTGGTTTAACCTTGATAATAGGCGCTGCCTTAGGAATTTTTGTACTCAAAATTAAACGAAAATATATTGCCGGATTTATGGCTTTTGGTTCTGGTACTTTGGTTTGTGCTGTTACGTATGGGCTTATGAAGGAAGCTTTTAACTATGGTGGTTTTGACATGGTGATTATAGGATTTGTTGTTGGTGGTCTGTTATATATTTTAGGTGACTACTTTTTACACAAAAAAGGTGGGAGAAATCATAAAAGATATGTTGAAAATAAATTAGAAAAAGAGGCGGTTAACGGAAAAGCAATTGCAATGGGAGAGATGCTAGATGGTATTCCTGAGTCAATTGCACTTGGAATCGCAGTTTTTACAAATCCATCAATTGGAATTTTGATACTTACCGCAATCGGCTTGGAAAATATTCCAGAAGCGCAGATGTCAGTTGACGGACTTTATAAAAGTGGATTTTCGCGCAAGAAAATCATTTTTCTCTGGGTGGCAGTCGCAATTGTATCACTCATTATATCAATTTTAAGTTTTGTATTTTTAAGACATGCAAATCCAAATATAGTTGGATTTTTAGAAGCTTTTGCAGCTGGCGCTGTTTTGGCAATGCTTGCCGATACAATTATGCCAGAAGCTTATGAAGATGGCGGGCCGATAATTGGGCTTGTAACAGTTGTTGGATTTATATTGGCATTTATATTAACAAAAATATGAGGCAAATAATAAATAATAGATCAGAGATCAAAAATATATATCAAAGATAATAAATGTTAAAAATTATGAATAATATAATCTTATATTCAGCAATTACAGGTATTTCTTTGGTGATTGGCGCAATCACTGGCCTTTTGGTCAAGAAGATCAATCAAAAAGTAGTTGCAATTACTTTGGCATTTGGTGCGGGAATTTTAATTTGTGCATTAACATTCGGATTAATGGAAGCTGCTTTTTCCGCTAGCGGATTTTGGCCAGTGGTTTTAGGATTTTTTGCGGGCGGACTTATTTTTGTGATTGTTGATCTTTTGCTAATAAATTATGGCGGCAGAAATCACAAAAGAAAAACATTACTTTTTAAAACTAAAAACAAATCAAATATCCTTACAATGTTTTTAAGCACTATTTTGGATTCAGTTCCAAAGGCAATCGCAGTTGGAGTAGCGACTTTTGCTGGGCTGGGAACAGGTCTTTTAATTGCAGTTTCAATATCTTTGGCAAGTATTCCAGAAAGCTTATCAACAGTAGAAGGATTTAAAAAAGAAGGGTTTACAAAATCTTGGATTTTGGCGACTTGGATTATTTCTGGCGCAATATTATTTTTTGGAGCAGTTTTTGTTTTTGTTTTTTTACATTTTTTAATACCACAAGTTATAGGGATAATAGAGGCTTTTGCAGCTGGTGCAGTCTTGGCAATGTTGGCAGATATTATAATGCCTGAGGCCTATGAAAACGGCGGATTTCCAATTGGGCTAGTAACAATTCTAGGATTTTTATTAGCATTTATTTTAACAAAGATTTGAGTAAGAATAAGGTAGATAATCAAGCTTAACCATATTAAATAACGACGGCCGTCTAAATACAATATGGTTTTTATATTATAAACATGTATAACATAATTAATGAAGAAAAAATCAAAACAAAAAATTAAAAATATAAGCTTAAATATCTTGCAGTATCTTGCTCGGTTTTTAGAGGGTTCCTTTGATTCTTTTTTGGATCAAAAAGCCGCATTTAGAAAATACTATACGAATAAATTTGATTGTGATAATTTTTTTGATTATTTGAGATCAATCGAACAAAATGGTTATATAAAAATAGATAGAAAAAATAATAGTATAATTTTATTAAATAAAGGAAAAATAAAATTATTAGAAAATAATCAAAATAATCAAAAAGATGGAAAATGGAGAATGCTTTCTTTTGATATTCCAGAAAAACTTAGAAACAAAAGAAATCAATTTCGGTTATCTATTAAAAGAGTTGGTTTCAAAAAAGTTCAAGCAAGTTTGTGGGCGTGTCCGTATATTAAGGCAGACCAAATTGATTGTATAATTGATGAATTAAGAATTAACAAATACGTCGCATATTTAATTGTAGAGAAAACAGATATTGAAAGTACGCTTAAAAATATTTTTAGAAAATATCATATTAAATAACGACGGCCGTCTAAATACAATATGGTTGGAGATTTTAATATTAGAATAGTTATAACAATCCCTAGACACAAATTCAAAATATTGATACAATAGAATTATTCTGAATACTCATTACTTCTTACCCATTACAATTTACTAGCTACCCCCTATAGATCCCGTGAAAACGGAAGTTTTATGTTATTAGCAAATAATATCAATGATCAAATTTCAACATCCATTCAAATTCTAAATTTTAATTATCAAATTGAAAATTAAGATTTGAAAATTGAATGAAAATTGTAAATTATAAATTAAAAATGAAATTCAAATTAAAATCGAAATATAAACCCGCAGGAGATCAAGGGCAGGCAATCAAAAAGTTGATAAATGGAATCAATAAAGGTTTTCAATATCAAACTTTAAAAGGCGTTACTGGTTCTGGAAAAACATTTACAATTGCAAATATAATTCAAAAAACCCAAAAACCAACGCTTATAATTGCACCAAATAAATCTTTGGCAGCTCAGCTTTATAGAGAATATAAAAACTTTTTTCCCAAAAATTCAGTTCATTTTTTTGTTTCTTATTATGATTATTATCAACCAGAAGCTTATATGCCGACAACTGACACGTATATAGAGAAAGAAGCAATGATAAACGAAGAAATTGATAGATTGCGTCATGAGGCGACAAGTGCGCTTTTAACTCGCCGTGATGTTATTATTGTAGCTTCTGTTTCCTGCATTTATAATCTTGGACTTCCATCAAATTACCTAGAGTCATCGCTTCACCTAGAAATTGAGAAGGCAATAACTCGGGGTGATTTAATTCGCCAGTTGGTAAAGCTTCAGTTTTCAAGAAATAATATGACGCTAAAAAGATCAACCTTTCGGGTTCGAGCTGATGTAATAGAAATCATGCCAGCATCGGGGGGAAGATATTTTCGAATAGAGATTAAAGATCAAAAAGTTTATAAAATATTAATCATAGAGGAATTAACTGGTGAAATAATTGAGGATCCAAAAGAAATCGTTGTTTTTCCAGCTAAACATTTTATATCAAGTGAACCAGAAATTGAAATAGCTATCAAAGAAATTAAAGCCGAGTTAAAAGAGAGATTAGAATTTTTTAAAAAAAAGAAATTATATTTGGAAGCAGAAAGATTAAAAAGACGAACGCGTTACGACATGGAAATGTTAAAAACATTAGGCTTTTGTCATGGAATAGAAAATTACTCGCGAGTGTTAACTGGAAAAATAGCAGGACAAGCGCCGGAAACATTACTTTCATATTTTCCTCGGAAAAAGGTAAAGTTTCTCGATGGTATTCGGGATGAACCAGATTTTTTAACTGTTATTGATGAGTCTCATATTGGAGTTCCGCAAATTAGAGGAATGTATCAAGGGGATAAATCAAGAAAAGAAACCCTTGTAAGATATGGCTGGCGGTTGCCATCTGCAATTGATAATCGGCCCCTTCAATTTAAAGAATTTGAAAATAGGATTGGTCAAACTATTTTTACAACAGCAACACCAGGCGATTTTGAAATACAAAATTCTAATCAAATAGTTGAACAAGTTATTCGCCCAACTGGGCTAATTGATCCGCCAATAGAAATTCGTCCAGTATTTGACGAGGAAAATCAAAAAAATCAGATTCAAGATGTAATTGAAGAGATTGAAAAAATATCTGGGAAAAATCAGCGGGTGATAGTTAATACACTGACAAAAAAGACTGCCGAGGATCTTTCGGAATATTTAATGACAAAAAATATTAAAAATAAATACTTACATAGCGATATTAAAACAATAGAAAGGGTTGATATATTAAAAGAATTCCGCCTTGGAAAATTTGATGTTTTAGTTGGTGTTAATTTACTTCGGGAGGGTTTGGATTTGTCAGAAGTTGCGCTTGTTGCAATTTTGGATGCAGATATAGAAGGGTTTTTACGAAGCAAAACCTCACTTATTCAAACAATGGGTAGAGCATCTCGAAATGTAACTGGTTATGTGATTTTATATGCAGATGTTATAACTGATTCAATGAAAGGGGCAATGGATGAAGTTAAAAAAAGAAGAAAAATGCAAATTGAATATAACAAAAAACACGGAATTACACCAAAAACAATTCATAAAACAATTGAAGATATGTTGCAAATTGAGGAACATGGTGAAAAAGAAATTGAAAATCTTAAAATAAGGGTTAAGGGATATGGAGTTGAAAACAAGCCTATTAAAAAGAAAATGAGAAAAAGTCTAAAATCAATAGGAAAGAAAATTATTAAAATAAAATCTAAAAGATAAATTTAAAGAAAAATCATAGGGCATTTCGCACGAAAGTGCCTATAGAATAAATAAATAAGATGAATAAAGAATCAAAACTACAACCAGAAAATCTACAAGCAAAATTATACGAAACAGAATATGGTCTGTTGCCTTTTGAATTGCCGTTAGATGAAATAACAGATGAAATGCATGAATATTGTTTAAGGCAAAAATACGAGGAAAAATCAGCAGAATTAATAATTGATTTTTTAAGAGAGCATTCTGCTTGTTTATTCCAAAAAGCTTATGATATGGCGAAATATGTTTTTGGTTATTGTAAAATTAAAGATTTTTTTACTCCAAATTTAATTGAGCAAATTAAGCTAGATGCAAAAAGATTATTGGAAGAAGATCCTGACGATACAGAACTGCAACGGCATTTAATGTATTTGGAAATTGGCGAATTAGATATGGGGGGGTAAATGTTTGTCAAGATTATTACTATTTGCGCGCTTGGAAAACAGGAATATTAACAGAGGAGGAACTTATTAATGCTTTATTAAGAGATCGGATTATGTTTCGATCGCGGGCTGGTATTGATTTACAGCCAGATGATATTAAAGAGAAATTAACACGAGTTTCAGAAATTACAGATCAAAGATTTTTAGATAATCATGTCGATGAAAATGGTCATTATATAAAAAATAAATTAAAATAAATACCATAGGGCATTTCGCACGAAAGTGTCCAAGAGGAATTTGAAAATGATAATTACAAGAGAAAAAATACAACAAGCACAAAATAAAGAACCTTTTGGTGAGGGTGAGCAGAAGTATGTTTTTGAATTATCTGATGGTAAATTATCTCAGGAACAAAATGGTTTTATTGGAAAGTTCTTCGACTGGATAAACCAAGTTGATAATGAACAACCCGTGGATTTATTGCTATGTGTATTTAAGGGAAATTATTATAACCGTGAGGAACGAGGGGCCGTATTGGCAAAAAGCCTTTATTATTTTTCTAAACTCGGTCAGCATTTAGGCCTAGACTTGCCCCATATTTATTTTGCAGGATTAGTGGATGGGCATATTACTTTAATAGTTGAAAAAATTAAAGGAACGCAACCAGGGGAAAAAGAAATAGAAAATAGTAAATTAGTACAGCAATTTAGGAAATTAAAAATTCATTATGATAAATACCCCAAAAATTTTATTAAACATGGCAGGGCTATGTATTATTTAGATTATCCTCCTTATATTTTTGGGGTTATAGATATATTTGTATTTCCTAAAATAATAAGAGAATTGCCAGATGATGAAAGGAAAAAAAGCACAAACATATTTGGAAAGATTAAGAGTGTTTTATTCTGAAATATCAGCTATTGAGTTTGAAACAAATGAAGAGGAAAAATGATATGAAAAACACAATAAAAATTAAGGGCGCAAGGGTCCATAATTTAAAAAACATCAACCTAGAAATTCCAAAAGAAAAGTTGGTGGTTTTTACTGGTGTCTCGGGATCTGGAAAATCATCACTTGCATTTGATACGATTTTTGCAGAAGGGCAGCGAAGGTATATAGAATCACTTTCTCCTTATGCAAGACAATTTTTGGGTCAAATGGATCGGCCTGATGTTGATGAAATAACTGGACTTTCTCCTGCGATTGCCATTGACCAAAAAGCGCTATCGCATAATCCTCGTTCTACTGTTGGGACTTTAACAGAAATTTATGATTATTTACGTGTTTTATTTGCCAGAATGGGAAAAGTTTATTGTCCAAAGTGCGGAGGTGAAATTCAAAAATTATCAGTTGATGAAATGGTGGACGCAATTTTGCAGAAAGCAAAATCGTATCAAGATACAAGATACAAGATACAAGATACAAGATACAAACAAATCTCAAATTTTAAATTCTAAACAAGATAAAACACAAAGACAAAATCAAACCACAATCACGATTCTTTCCCCAGTGGTTATTGGAAGAAAAGGTGAGTATTATCAGCTGTTTTACGATTTTTTAAATCTTGGATATAGTGAAGCACAAATAGATGGAAAAAAACGATCTCTTCATGAAAAGATTATTTTGTCTAGATATAAAAAACATGATATCGATATCGTTATCGATAAAATTTTAGATGACGGCGAACTGGAAAATGAATCAAGATTAATCGAAGCAGTTGAAAATGCGATTCAATATTCAAAAGGACTAGTTAAAATAAGAATTGAGCGAGAAAATCAACCGCCCTTAGCTAAGGCTTCCCCCGACGCTAAAGCTTTGGAGGACAAGTCGGGTGGCAAGAAAATCAAAGAGGAATTTCTTTTATCGTCTTTGTGGACTTGTCCAAAAGATAGTTTTGCTTTTCCAGAAGTTGAGCCAAGGCTTTTTTCTTTTAATTCCCCTTATGGTGCTTGTGAGGATTGTTATGGATTAGGAAGATTAGATGTTTATTCAAAAAAAATCTGTCCAACCTGTGAAGGAAAAAGATTGAAGCCTGAAGCATTATCAGTAAAAATCTCAGATTGCCACTTACAGCGGGATACCGCCGGAGCCGGTGGAAAGAATATAAGTGAGATAACAGAAATGACAATCAGCGATGTATATGATTTTTTTGTAAAATATGAATCGAACCTTGAAAAAAACAAATTAGATATTGTCAAAAACTTACTTGATGAAATTATTGATCGATTAAGTTTTTTATTAGAAGTTGGGCTGGACTACATTACACTAAACAGAGAATCTGGAACTTTATCTGGCGGAGAAGCGCAAAGAATTCGCCTGGCATCACAAATTGGATCACAGCTTTCTAATGCATTGTATGTACTCGATGAACCAACAATTGGCTTACATCCGCGTGATACAGATAAATTAATTGGAACCTTAAAGTCTTTGAAAAAATTAGGAAACTCAGTTATTGTTGTTGAACATGACGAACAAACTATTTTTGAGTCAGACTATCTAGTTGATTTGGGTCCTTTGGCTGGAGTAGATGGCGGGAAAGTAGTTGCTGAGGGAGAAATTAAAAAGCTATTAAAATGTCGTCATTCTGAATGCAACGAAGGATCTAGCCCGAAGGGCGTGGAGTTCGCTTCGCTAGATTCTTCGCCAAATGCCCAGAATGACAAGCTGTTATTTCCCGAATCTCTAACATTAAAATATCTTAGAAATGAAAAGAAAATTGCACTTCCAGAAAAGAGAAGATCAAAAATAACTGAAAGTTTAAAAATTCAAAGTGCTAGCGCAAACAATATTAAAAATCTTTTTATAGATATTCCACTTAGAAAGTTGGTTGGATTAACTGGAGTTTCTGGATCTGGGAAATCAACACTTCTTTATGACATTCTTTACAAAAATATTAATCTAATTAAAGATCGTAAAAAAACAAAAGGTGTTAAAGATATTTTAGGAACAGAGTATATAGATAGAGTGGTTATGGTAAATCAGTCGCCGATTGGAAGAACGCCAAGATCTAATCCGGCAACTTATACTGGAGTTTTTACTCCAATTCGTGAATTTTTTGCATCTTTGGAAGAGTCGCGCGCTAAGGGGTATTTGCCATCAAGATTTTCTTTTAATGTTGTTGGCGGTCGATGTGAGGCTTGTAATGGTGCCGGGTATAACCTAATTGAAATGCATTTCTTACCGCCAGTTTTAGCAAAATGTGAAATTTGTAATGGCAAAAGATTTTCAAGAGAAACATTAAATGTAAAATATAAAAAGAAAAATATCGCTGAAGTTTTGGAGATGACAATCGAAGAAGCACATGATTTTTTTAAAGAAAATTATAAAATTGCAGAAAAACTAAAAGTTCTCAAAGACGTTGGTTTGGGATATTTGCAACTTGGACAATTTGCAACAACACTTTCTGGTGGAGAAGCTCAAAGAATTAAGCTAGCAAAAGAATTAATTATGCCACTTGGAAAACATGTTTTGTATTTGCTAGACGAGCCAACAGTTGGTTTGCATTATCATGATGTTGAAATGCTACTTCATGTTTTAAACAAATTAATAGATCGCGGAAATTCAATGATTGTAATTGAACACAATATGCATATAATAAAATCGTGTGATTATCTGATAGATTTAGGACCAGAAGGCGGAGATGGTGGAGGAAAAGTTGTGGCAAAGGGATTGCCAGAAGTTGTTGCCAATGATCCAAATAGCGAAACTGGAAAGTATTTAAAAAGTTATCTTTGAAGAGTCACACACACCAATCCCACCTCGTAGGTGGGATTGGTGTGTGTTATAATGAAGTTATGCAAATTAGAAAAGATCCTTTAGAAAATGGCTATGTTTATCATATTTTTAGTAGAAGTATTGCCAAATATATTATTTTTAATAATGACAAAGAATATTCCCGTTTTTTAAATACCATGATTCTTTATCATTATTCTAATTTTATACATAAATATTGTAAATTTAAGCTATTACCATCAAAATTAAAAAATAAAATAGTTAGTGGTTTAATTAAAGACAATAATAGCTGTGTTGAAATCATAGCTTATTGTTTAATGCCTACACATATTCATTTGGTGTTGAAGCAAATTCAAGATAACGGTATTTCAATATATATGTCAAAAATATTAAATAGCTATGCCAGATTTTTTAACACAGCTCATAAAAGATCAGGGGCGCTTTGGTCTGGGAGATTTAAGAATGTATTAATAGGAACTGACGAGCAATTATTGCATTTGACACGATATATTCATTTAAATCCTACATCTATTGGTTTAGCTGAAAATCCTGAAGATTGGCACTATTCATCCTATTTGGAATATATTAATAAAATATCTAGCAAAGAAAAGATATGTAAATATCAGAAGCTAATTGATATTCCGTCAGTTGTTTATAATAATTTTGTTAATGATAGAAAAGATTATCAAAAAGAAATTACAAAAATTAAGAGTATCTTAATAGAAAACTACACCGGCTAATCCCACCTACGAGGTGGGATTAGGTTGGATCGGTTGAGTTAGTTAATGGAAAAATATAATGATGCCTGAAAAATTTACATTTAAAGATTGCCAGTGGGAACAAATCGGCGAAGGCGGGGAGAAACGGGTTTATATTCATCCAGAAAACCCAGATTAGTAATTGGGGTTTTTAAAAGGAATGCATATGCAAAATATAATTTTTGTACGCCAATACAATTAAAGGCGTCGACTGAATCAATTTTTTTAAAGAATGCATTGTTGAATGTATTCTTTCCGGATTCAGTTGCTAAAATACACTGTGCAAAATTAACAGGAAATAACATTCCTTACTATATTCAAGAAAGAATTTACGGAAGACATCCAAATCATAATATTTCTGTAGATTCAAAAAGAAGTTGGAAAATGTATTCAGCATTTAGTTTAATTGGAGTCCATTATGATGGTGCAGAAACAAATTCTATAGTTCAGGGAAATGGTAGAGAAAAAATGATTGATTTTCATTTACATGATATTGAATTAGTTGATTTTAGTTTAGCGTGGGAATATATTGGTAATCTTTCTGAGGCGGATCGGCAAACTGCTTTACTGTTACTTGAAGGTTTGCAATGTCTCAAACAAGCTTATGATTTAGAAAAACCAAAGTCAGATGTAATTAGACAAAAATATGGATATGAAGTCGATCGAATCTAATAATGAATAATGTTCAAAAGTTAAAGAATAAAGCCAAAAGATTTCCAAATAGACCAGGGGTGTATATTTTTTATAATTCAAATAACAAACCTCTTTATATTGGCAGGGCAACAATATTAAAAAATCGCATTGCTTCATATTTTAGAAAAAATACTGATGCAAAAACCATTGAGATGGTATCAAAATCATCAAATCTAAAATATATTGAAACAGATTCGGTTTTGGAAGCGGTATTTTTAGAAGCAAATTTAATAAAAAGGTATTGGCCGAAATATAATATTAAAGATAAAGATCACAGATCTTTTGTTTTTATTATTTTTACAAAAGAGGACTATCCAAAACCCGTGATAATTAGAGAAAGGGAATTAAAAAAACCGGTACTAATGGAGAATTTTTTGGACCGTATCAAAGTTTCTATATTGTTAAAAATATATTAAAAATCATTCGAAAAGTATTCCCCTACTCTACTTGCAAACCAAATGTCGGAAAACCTTGTTTTTATCATCAAATTGGTCAATGCAGTGGAATTTGCGTTGATGAGATTTCAAAAAAAGATTACCAAAAAATTATTAAAAATATTAAGCTTTTTTTATCTGGAAAAAAATCTCAACTTTTTGAAAAATTACAAAAAGAGAATCCAGAAAAAGTAGACATGTTAAAAAATATTCAGGATGTCGCATTAATAAAAAACGAAGATGTAAAAAATCCGTTTTTAGATAAAATGCACAGAATTGAAAGTTACGACATCTCTCACCTGTCTGGCAAAGAGGTTTATGGATCAATGGCAGTGTTTGAAAATGGTGAACCAAATACAAGTGAATATAGAATATTTAAAATTAAAAAAGATAAAAACAACGATTTGAAAAATCTTGGTGAAGTAATTATCCGTCGTTTTAAACATGGCGAATGGCAGTCCCCTGATTTGGTGGTAATTGATGGCGGAAAACCACAAATTGATTATTTAAAAAAAGTTTTTGCAAAATTAAACATTAATTCGATTCTAATCGGAATTTCAAAATACGGTGGTGATAAAATAGTTTATTCTCAAAAGTATAAAAAAGAATTTAAAGAAAGTTTAGAATCTAATAAAAAGGTATTTTTGCAATCTCGTGATGAAGCGCACAGGTTTGCAAACCGATTTAGAAATAAGAGATTAGAAATAAGAAATAAGATTATTTAAACATCTAAATTGGCTCATATGGTTATGTTTAATATTTACATAAATTATCGGATTAATTTAAAGATAAAAAAAATGCCGCCCTTACGACGGCATTTTAAGAAAGTCTTAGTTTGGAATTAGTTATTCCTTCTTTTCTGAAGCTGCTCCAATGAGCACAATCAAACCAATAACTAAGATGACCCAGTTTACCCATGCTGCACCGGCAATGCCGACAGATGGGATTACGGCTAAGATTCCAATAACAAGCAGAATCAAGCCGAGGATAATCATGAGCGCTCTCATTTTCACCTCCTGTTAAATTATAATTACTTTTATTATAAATAAGTGGGAAAAAGTTTGCAAGCTTTTGGACCAGTCTATATCTTTGAGAAATATTTTATTTTGTGCTATAATCAGGGCAAGAGCGATATTTAAAATAATAAATGGCCTGACGCGTAGTTTCTTTCACACGCAGTCGGGTTTGTCCGTCTCATAAAAGATGAGCCGAGACAAGGAGGAAACATGAATTATACTTTTGCAGATTCAATTACAACATCTTTTCAAGATGTTTGGGCGAGATTTGTTTCAGTCATTCCAAATGTAGTTTTTGCAATAATTGTGTTTTTGGTTGGGGTGATGATTGCAATTTTGTTGGAAGATGTGGTTAGGCGATTAGTATCAATTACAAAAATTGATTCAGTTTTTGAAAAGTCAGGCATTAAAGAGAAATTTGACAAAATGGGTTTTAAGTTTTCGGTTGCCAATCTTGTTGCTTGGGTTGTAAAATGGTTTTTAATTGTTGTTGTTTTGATTGCTACTGTTGAACTTCTGCATCTTGACCAAGTTAGTATCTTTTTACGATCAGTTGCATTATATTTGCCTAATGTGATTGTGGCCGTGGTAATTATTGCTATTGGAGTAGCCGTTAGTATATTCGCCTATGATATTGTTTTTAAAGCGATTACAGCGTCAAAGTTGCCAACATCTTCAGCAAATGTTTTGGCATTGATTGCAAAATGGGCAATAATCATTTTTGCGTTTTTGATTGCTTTAGATCAGTTGCATGTTGCATCAAGTTTAATCCATATTTTATTTACTGGAATTGTTGCTGGTGGTGCGTTGGCATTTGGTTTGGCATTTGGGCTAGGTGGAAAAGAAAAAGCATCAAAATTACTGGACAAGGTTGAAAGAGATATTATCAATAAAAAAGAACAGTAAAATAATATAACAATATATTCCAGATATGGCAATCACAGGAGAAATAAAAAGTGTTGAGCCCCAAAATAAAAGTAGTTTTAAAGGGATTATTTTTGTTTTTGTAATTCTCGTGATATTAGCTTTCGGATATTTTATTTTGATTCAGTTTCCAGCTTTTTCATTTTTGTCTTTTGCAAAAGAAAAGTTCCCAACCCTAGAAAATCCTAAAGAAGTCACTTTTAATTGGGAATATAAAAACCAAAAATATACTCTTGAAGAAACTTATTATCAATCAGTTGATGAATACTACGGGAAAAAAGAAAAAGGGATTTTCGAAGGTCAAGAAGAAAAAAGTGTTAATGACTATTTAGCAATAAATGAAAAAGATACTTCTTTTGACAACCTGATGAGTGATTTACAAAAAAAAGTAAATGGCAGCTCTTATAGTAATGACGAATTTTTAGAATACACTGCTGCTTTTGTACAATCTATTCCTTACGATATTGAAAAAGCCAAGACAGACACCTTGCATCCTCGTTATCCTTATGAAGTTTTATATGAAAATAAGGGTATTTGTTCCGACAAAACCTTTTTGGCAACAATTTTAATAAGAAAACTAAACTATGGGTCTTCGATCTTTTTTTATAAAGATCAAGAACATATTTCTCCTGCGGTAAAATGCCCTGATGAAGTTTCAAATTACTCTTCTGGATATTGTATTTTGGAATCGACTGCAATTGGAAATAAAATTGGAGTAATTCCAAAAATTAAAGAAACAGGAATTGCCAGTTTACAGGCGAGCGAACTATCGTTGGGTGACAGCTCAAGCGGACAGGTTTTGGATAATCCAGAAATATTTGATTTTGAAAATGGTAAAGAATATAAAGGAATTATTCAAACGTTGAAAATCAAAAAAGAGATAAATATTATAGATTTACAACTTCTAGCAATTCAAAAAGAAATTGATACATATCAAAGTGCATTGGATGCTTTAAAAAGCACCATGGATCAATATAAATCTTCTGACCAAATAGATCTTTATAATTCTAAAGTTAACGAATATAATTCTAAGCTTGAGCACTTAAAAAGCTTAATAAGTCAGTACAACCAAAAGATATCGCGTTATAATTTTTTAATAAAACAATGATAAAAACAATTAGACAATTGAAAAAATCTGGACTAATAGGGCGAAGTGGGTCAAAATATCCAACTTGGCTTAAATGGGATAGTTTTTATAATATTAAATCTGACTATAAATATATTATTGTAAATGCTAGCGAGGGAGAACCGTTTAATAAAAAAGATCTTTACATTTTAAATAATTATACGGAAAGTGTTATTGATGGGTTGATGATCGCTCTGAAAACTTTTAAAAATTCTCAAGGGATTATTTATTTAAAACAAGAATATTTTGATATTCTTCAAAATAAAATTCAAGGTAACATTATTAATCAACCTATAAAACTAGTTAAAAAAACCGGCGGATATCTAAACGGAGAAGAAACAGCTCTAATTAGTACAATTGAAGGAAAAAACGTAGAGCCATATTCTAAACCACCCTATCCTCTAAGCAAAGGATTATTTGAATTCCCCACTTTAGTAAATAACGTTGAAACTTTTTATTATATTTCAAAGATTGCAAAAGGGAAATACGAGGCAAAAAAACATTATTCGATTGAAGGTAAAAACAGTGGCGTCTATGAATTTTCAGAAGACGAATCAGTATATAATATTTTAGAAAAAACCGATAATTTGCCTGGTGTAGATTTTTTTGTAATTTCTGGTGGATATTTGAGTGGGGAATTATTATTAAAAAACGAACTTGATAAACCACTTGAGGGGGTTGGGTCAATAATTGTATATGAAAAAAATAAAACTAATAGTCAAATGTTGCTGAAAACAATTGTAAGTATTTTACACAGAGAAAACTGCGACAAGTGTGTTCCTTGTAGGGAAGGGATTTATAGGATTAATGAAATGATCAATTCTGGTTTTTTAGACAAGGAAAAGCTTAAAGACATCTTGCAAGTTTTAAAAAATTCAAGTTATTGTGGCTTGGGAACTAGAGCGGGTTTTTTGATTGAAAGTATAATCAGAAAGCTGAAAATAAGCTGAAAGAAATAGGATATATGTATGGAAATTAAAAAAAGGAAATAGGCTAAATTCACCAATTTCTAATTCACATTAGCTAGTTTCTTAATAATATATGAACAAAATCACAATCACAATCGACAATAAAAAAATTAAAACGACTAGCAATCATACGATTTTAGAAGTGGCTAAAGAAAATGGAATTTTTATTCCATCTTTATGTTATCATCCGGACCTAACCGTTAAAGCAAATTGTAGACTGTGTTTGGTGCAAATTAAAGGTGAAAAAAGTTTAAGGCCATCTTGCGAAATAAAAGCCCAAGATAAAATGGAAATTATTACAAATAATAAACTGATAAATGAAACAAGAAAAGAAAATCTCGAGCTTTTGTGGGGCGAACATTCAAAGGAATGCTCGGATTGTATTTATGAATATAATTGTGGATTGAAAAAAATATCTAAAAAACTCGGGGTGGAAGGTAAAAAATACTCAAAGAGAAAAGAATATCTGGCTGATAAAAAGTTTGATAATTATATTAAATTTCAAAGATCAAAATGTATTGATTGCAGAAATTGCGTTGAAGCATGTCAGTTATATTCAACTGGACATTTAGAAATTAAAGACAAAGGACATTTGTTCAGGGTTGAGCCATCTATTGATCCGAAAAAACAATGTATTTATTGTGGCCAATGTTTAATGCATTGTCCGGTAGGAGCCTTTGAGGGAATTTCGGATTTTGAAGAGTTAGAAAATAAAATTAAAGATAAAAAAACTACGGTTGTTTTTCAAATTGCTCCATCAATTAGAACTTCAATTGGCGAAGAGTTTGGGCTTTTAACTGGTGAAGATTTAAGTTTAAAAGTTTTTTCTGCTATTAAAAAATTGGGTGTGACTCATGTTTTTGATACAGCCGTTGGTGCTGATTTTACAACTACTGAAGAGGCAAAGAAGTGCTATCAAAAAATTATAAATAATAAAAAGGGTGTACTTTTTACCTCCTGTTGCCCTTCTTGGGTTAGATATTTAGAGCTGTATTATCCGAAATTTAAAAATAATTTAGCAACAACACGTTCTCCGCAAATTATTCTGGGAAGTTTAATCAAATTCTATTGGGCTAAAAAACAAAACATAAAACCAGAAAATGTCTATGTGGTTTCGGTTATGCCATGTATTTCTAAGAAATATGAAATCGAAAGACCGGAGCTTAGAATTAATGGCACGAAACCAGTTGATCAAGTAATAACTACACGCGAATTAGCATTTTTGCTATTTAAAAATAAAATCAATCCATTAACAGAAAAAAATACCAGAGCTGATGATTTATTCCAGCAACCGTCTGGAGCCGGCGTAATTTATGGAGCATCTGGCGGGGTGATGGAATCAGCCCTGCGAACAGTTGCTAATATGTTTGGAGATAAGCAAGTTGAATTTAAAGAAGTTCGAGGCCTTGATAATCATAAAGAAAAAACTGTTAAAATAAAAGGGAAAATATATAAAATGGCTGTTGTTAATTCGGTTGTTGCAGCCAAAGATGTTTTAGAAAAATTAAAACACGATCCTGAGTTTTATGATTTTGTAGAGGTTATGGCTTGTCCTGGTGGATGTATTGGCGGTGGCGGCCAGCCAGTACCAAGTTATCAAGAAAACAGAACAATGCGAGCCAAAGGACTGTATTTAACAGATAAGCAAAAATCCGAGCGAATTGCTAATAAAAATCCAGTTGTTGAAGATGTTTATAAAGAATTTTTAACTAGTGATGAGATAATTAAGAAATATTTGGAAACAGAATTTAAGTAATTTCTATATATGAGATCCTGAATCTAGTTCAGGATGACAGGTAGGAATAAAGGTTCTAAAGTAAAACAACCTCAAGCAATCGGGATACGCCGATGGGTGGCGCATTCTTTTGCTGAGGTTGAGTCAAGGTAAGGCGGGAGGATGGTTGGATCTTGTGGGAGTCAGGGGGCGAGAAGGGGCTTGCGACGAGGATGAGGAAAGATGCCAGGATAGGGCACGGAGATACATGTGACCCTGTCGTCCTTGAACTGGACGAGGTAGCGGTGGCTGGGTACTTGCTCCACATACCAGTAGATTGAGAAGTTGCGGGCGAGCTGGTCTT